>JAHELU010000001.1 GCA_024644005.1 Acidimicrobiales bacterium
GTCCTTCAGGGACTCGATCCGGCGGATGTCGAGCCGGACCGAGCTGTAGAACTTGAGGGCCCGGCCACCGGGGGTGGTCTCCGGGGAGCCGAACATGACGCCGATCTTCTCCCGCAGCTGATTGATGAAGATGCAGATGGTGTCGGTCTTGTTGAGGTTGCCGGTGATCTTGCGCAGCGCCTGGGACATCAGCCGGGCCTGGAGGCCGACGTGGGTGTCACCCATGTCCCCCTCGATCTCGGCCCGGGGGGTCAGGGCGGCCACCGAGTCGATCACGATGACGTCGATCGAGCCGGAGCGAACGAGGATGTCGGCGATCTCCAGCGCCTGCTCGCCGGTGTCGGGCTGGGAGATCAGCAACTCGTCGACGTCGACCCCGATGTTGTTGGCGTAGATCGGGTCCATGGCGTGCTCGGCGTCGATGTAGGCGCAGATGCCGCCGTTCCGCTGGGCCTCGGCCACGACGTGCATCGCCAGGGTGGACTTCCCGGACGATTCCGGGCCGTAGATCTCGACCACCCGACCCCGGGGCAGGCCGCCGACTCCCAGCGCGAGATCGAGGGCGAGGGCGCCGGTGGGGACCGTGCCGATCTCCATGTCCGACTTCTCGCCCATCTTCATGACCGAGCCCTTGCCGAACTGCTTCTCGATGTTGCCGAGCGCCATCTCCAGCGCCTTGTTCTTCTCCACGGTTGTAGCTCCTGTCGCTCAGGATTGAGTTGGGGGATGTCGGCAGTGAAAACTTCTGCCGTGAAACTTCGGCAGTGAAACTGCCGTGAAACTTCGGCAGTGAAACCGACGAAACGTACTGACGGAACGTACTGACGAGTTGTGACAGCGAGCCCCACCGACCATCGCCGATCGAGGACCGACGTGGATCGGTGTGCACGCGCTCGCTGCTTGTCGAAAGACTACACCTCTGTAATTACGTGTGTCACCCTAGTGGCGAACGGGTGTTCGTTCAACCACTCGCTCGTCGAATCCCGCCGTCGCTCCCTTCGGGCGCCGAGTCGGCGGTCCGTGCTAGAAACCGTGGGTGAGCCGGCTGTGGTGGGAGATCGCCAGACGGAGCTTCCGCCGGGCATCAAGCTACCGCCTGGCCACCGCATCCGGCGTGTTCGTCAACACGGTCTTCGGCTACCTGCGGGCCTCGATCCTGATCTTCGTCGCCACCGCCGCCGGCGGTTCGATCCGGGGCCAGAGCGCAACCGACCTCGCCACGTTCGCCTTCGTGTCCCAGGGCTTCATCATGACGATCGGGGCCTTCGGCGATCACGAGCTGGCGGAGCGGATCCGAACCGGTGATGTGGTCATCGACCTGTACCGGCCCGCCGATCTGCAGCTGTGGTGGGCGGCCACCTGGTTCGGCCGCTCGGGCTTCCTGGCCCTGGCCAGGGGCATTCCGCCCGTGGTGCTGGGGGCGCTGGCGTTCGACCTGGAGTGGCCTGACCCACTGTGGCACTGGCTGCCGTTCCTGGCGTCGGTGGTGCTCGCCACCACCGTGGGCTTCGCCCTCCGGTTCTGCTCGAACCTCCTCACGTTCTGGTTGCTCGACAACCGTGGCGTCGAACAGCTCCTGACCGTGCTGATCAGCTTCTTCAGCGGCCTGGTGCTCCCGATCACGCTGTTCCCGTCGTGGCTCGAGCGGATCGCACGGGCCCTGCCGTTCGCCTCGATGATCCAGCTGCCGACCGAGCTCTACCTCGGCCGCTATGACGGGATGGAGATCGTGTCGGTCCTGGCTCAACAGGCGGGGTGGGCTGTTGCGCTGCTGCTGGTCGGTCGAGCGGTGCTGCGGGCCGCCACCGCTCGGGTGGTGATCCAGGGTGGCTGAGGTCGCGCCGGCAACGAGCGCCCCAGACGCCATCTCGGCCCGGCGTCGGACCATGGCCGACGGGCTGCGCGTCTACCGTCTCATGGTGGCGGCCAAGATCCGATCGGCGTGGCAGTACCGGACGTCGTTCGTCATGTTCCTCTTCGCCCAGGCCACCATCACCTCCCTCGAGTTCGTCACCATCCTGTTGCTGTTCGACGTCGTCCCGGACCTCGGTGGCTGGGATCGGCGGGAGGTGGCCCTGCTCTACGGACTGGCCACGCTGCCATTCGCGGCGAGCGACCTGATCATCAGCCCGGTCGAGCGGCTCTCGGTCCATGTCAGGGCCGGCACGTTCGACCGGTTCCTGCTCAGGCCGGCCTCGTCACTGCTCCAGATCTGCGCCATGGAGTTCGAGCTGCGGCGCATCGGCAAGCTCCTACCCGCCGTGGCCGTGCTGTGGTGGGCGATGGCCGGCGTCGATGTCGACTGGACACCGTCGAGCGTGGGGCTCCTGGTGCTGGCACTGACCAGCGGCACGGTGATCTACTCGGCGCTGTGGATCGCCACCGCATCGCTGTCGTTCTGGATCGTCGCCACCCAGGAGGCCACGAATGCCGTCACCTACGGGGGCCAGTTCGCCAACGAGTACCCGTTGCACCTCTATCCGGGCTGGATCCGGGCCGTGCTGGGGTGGATCGTACCGCTCGCCTTCGTGGCCTACGTGCCGGCGGTGGCGCTGCTCGACGCCCCGAACCCGCTCGCCCTGCCGGACGACCTCGTCTATGCCTCGATCCCGGTCGCGGCCGCGACGCTCGTGGTGTCGCTCCGCCTCTGGTCGCTCGGGATCCGCCACTACCAGAGCACCGGCAGCTGATCATGGCCCAGGTCGTCAGGTTGGCCGCGGTCGACAAGACCTACGCGGTGCGGACGAGGGCAGGACGGGTGCGGCGACGGCGCCGGGAGGTCCGGGCGGTGAGCGACGTGTCGTTCACGATCGAGTCCGGGGAGATGGTGGGGTATGTCGGGCCGAACGGGGCCGGCAAGTCGACCACCATCAAGATGATCACGGGCATCCTCACCCCGTCGGCCGGCCGCATCGAGGTGCTCGGCCTCACCCCGACCGTCGACCGGCGACGGCTGACCCGTCGGATCGGGGTGGTGTTCGGCCAGCGGTCCCAGCTGTGGTGGGATCTGCCCCTCATCGACTCGTTCGAGCTGCTCCACCACGTCTACCGGACGGAGCGGGCCCGCCACGACGCCAACCTGGCGGCCTTCACCGAGCGGCTCGACCTCGGCGGGTTCCTCGACGTGCCGGTCCGGCAGCTGTCACTCGGTCAGCGGATGCGGGGCGAGCTGACCGCCGCCCTGCTCCACGACCCGGCCTTGGTGGTGCTCGACGAGCCGACGATCGGGCTCGACGTGGTCAGCAAGTACGCGGTCAGGGAGTTCCTGTCCGAGACCAACCGGGAGCGTGGCACGACGGTGCTGCTGACCACCCACGACCTCGACGACGTCGAGCACCTCTGCAGGCGGATGTTGATCATCGACCGCGGGCGGGTGCTGCTCGACGGTGCTGTCGATCGCTTCAAGGCCGAGCACGGCAACGATCGGACGCTGGTGGTCGACCTCGAGTCGGCGGCCGAGCCGCTGCCGCTGCGGACCGGGCAGGTCCTCAGGACCGACGGGCCCCGGCAGTGGATCCGATTCGACCGTCGCCGGACCTCGGCGGCTGCGGTCATCGCCGAGGTCACCGCCGCCGGTGCGGTACGGGACCTGGCCATCGAGGAGCCGGACATCGAGGAGCTGATCCGCCGTATCTACGCCAGCCGGACCGAAGGGTCCCCTGGCGACGGGGTCGGGCTGTGATTTGGGCCGACCCCGAGAGGGTCGGGCGGTGACCGGGGCCGCCGACCGCCCGAGTCGGGCGATCGACCACCGCGCCATCGCCCTGCTGGGTCTCGTCACCATCGTCGCCTACGGGTCCTGGTATTACGCGTTCGGTGTCCTCCTCGATCCGATCCGGATCGACACCGGCTGGAGCGAATCGACGCTGGCGGGCTCCTTCTCGGTCGGCATCGTCACCGTCGGGCTCGCCTCCTTGGCCGGCGGCCGGGTCCTCGATCGCCTCGGCCACCGGACGGTGCTGCTGCTCGGCGGCCTCGGGGGCGGAGCGGCGCTGCTGGCGACGTCGTTCGCCCCCGGCCCCGCCCTGTTCACCGTCACGTCGGCGGTGGCCATGGGCTTCCTCGGCGGCTTCGGGTTCTACCACGCCACGATGACCACCGCGGTCAGGGTCAGTCCCGGCGATCCGGTCCGGGCCATCGCCGTGCTGACCATCTGGGGGGCGTTCGCCTCCGTGCTCTACCTCCCGATGACCGCCGCCCTGGTCGACCGCTTCGACTGGCGGGTCACGATCCGGGTTCTGGCCCTGGCGGCGGTGGTCGTGTTCACCGTGGCGGCCCTCGTCGTCCCCGCGGTCCCCGTCGAGAACACCGTCGACCGGGTCCCGCTCCGCCGGCTGCTGGCGGCGACAGTCCAGGGTCCCGAGCGGCGGGCCTTCACCGCCGCCGTCGCCCTCGGTGGCATCGCCATGTCGACGATCCTCGTCTACCAGGTTCCGGCGATGACCGCCGCCGGGCTGCCCCTCACGACCGCGGCCACCGTGGCCGGGATCCGGGGCTTCTCCCAGATCGCCGGGCGGATCCCGCTCTCGCCGATCGTGAGCCGACTCGGATCGGGAGGAGCGCTGGTCCTCGCCTTCGGGGCCATCGCCGCCGGTGGCGCCCTGCTCGCCTTCTCCGGCAGCATCGTCGTGGCGCTGGCCTTCGCCGTCGTCGCCGGCTTCGGCATCGGTGCGTTCAGTCCGCTCCAGGGCATCAAGGCCGAGGAGCTGTTCGAGCGGGACACCCTCGGCGCCACGATGGGCTCCTACAGCACCGTGCTGATGGTGTCCGGTGCGGTCGGTCCGGCGGTGGCCGGCATCGTCGCCGACGCCACCGACGACCGGCGGACCGCATCGGTGGTGATCCTGGTGGCCGCAGTGGGGGCGATGGCGTTCGCCGCCCGGCTCCGGGCCGAGCCGGCTGCCGTGGCTGGAGCTCGGGGCTCGGTGTAGCGTGACCCGATGACTGGCTCCCTGATCGGTACCCGGGTCCTCCGGGTCGAGGATCCGCCGCTGCTGACCGGACGGTCCAGCTTCGTGGCCAACCTCGATCTGGACGGGGCCCTGGTGGCCCACTACGTGACCTCCATCGAGGCCCATGCCCTGATCGAGGGGATCGACACGGCCGAGGCCCGGTCGATGCCCGGCGTGGTCGACGTCGTGACCGCGGCCGATCTCGATTTCGGCCCCCTCCCCGGCGGTTCTCCGGACTACCCGCCGGGCACCAACCGAGGGACGCTGGCCATCGACCGGGTCCGCTTCGTCGGCGAACCGGTGGCGGTGGTGGTGGCCGAGACGGCGGCCCAGGCGGCAGACGCGGCCGAGACGATCGTGGTCGACTACCGACCGCTGCCGGTGGTGCTCGACATCGCCACCGCAGCCGAGAACGAGACCCTGCTCTTCCCCGAGGCCGGGACGAACGTGATCCTCACCGGCAGCGGGGCCAAGCCGGAACCGCCCGACTTCTCGGTCTGCGAAGTGGTGGTCGAGACCGAGACGGTCAACCAGCGGGTCGCCCCGTGCCCGATCGAGCCCCGGGTCGCCGCCTCCTACTGGACAGACGACGGCCGGCTCGTCCACTACGCCTCCTGCCAGGGCGTCCATCCGATCCAGAAGGGCCTCGCCTCCTTCTACGGGCTCGACCCGAGCCAGGTCCGGGTCGTCACCGCAGACGTCGGCGGCAGCTTCGGGGCCAAGGCCAGGCTCTATCCCGAGGACGTGCTCCTGCCCTTCCTGGCCAAGCGGGCCGGTCGGCCGGTGCGGTGGACCCCGGGGCGCCGGGACGACATGGTGGGCCTAGGCCACTCCCGGGCCCAGCTGCAGCGGATCACCATCGGCGGTCGGCGGGACGGCCGGATCGAGGCGATCGAGGCCGAGATCATCGGTGATTGCGGGGCCTACCCCAACACCGCCCCGGCGCTGATGCGCAACGCCGGCCTGGTGCTGCCCGGTCCCTTCGACGTCGAGAACGTGCACTGGACCGGCAAGGTCGTCGTCACCAACACCACCCCGACCGTGGCCTATCGGGGGGCCGGTCGACCGGAGGGCGGGCACATGCTCAACCGGGGGATCGACGCCTTCGCCCACGAGATCGGCATGGACCCGCTCGACGTCCGCCGGGTCAACCTGTTGGAGGCCGACCAGCTGCCGTGGACCAACCCGACCGGGCTGGTCTACGACTCGGGGGACTACCGAGCCGCCCTCGAGCTGGTGGCGACCGAGGTCGACCACGACGGGATCCGGGCCCGCCAGGAGCAGGAGCGGGCGGTCGGATCCACCACCCGGACCGGGATCGGCTGGGCCACGTTCATCGACCGCACCGCCGGTCTGCCCAGTGAGGACTACGGCTCGATCGAGTTGCGGCCGGACGGCACGTTCCTCGTGCTGACCAGCTCGTCGCCGTACGGTCAGGGCCACTACACCAGCTGGGCGATGCTGGTGGTGGAGCGGACCGGGGTGTCGCTGGCCGACATCGAGGTCTTCCACGGCGACACCGACGTGGTCCCCAAGGGCGGCATCACCGGCGGCTCCCGGTCGGCCCAGCGGGCCGGCTCGGCGGTGGCCGAGGCCACGGACGACCTCGTCGAGCGGGCCAAGGCCACGGCGGCCGAGCTGCTGGAGGCCGCGGTGGGAGACGTCGTGCTCGATCTCGACGCCGCCACCTTCCACGTCGCCGGCGCACCGGGGGCGGCCACGGTGGGCTGGTCCGAGATCGCCGCCGGTTGGGCCGCGAACCGTCGGGACCAGGGCCACCACGACGTGGCCCTGCGCTGCGAGTCCGACTTCGTCGGCGAGGGGCCATCCGTGCCGTACGGGATGTACGCCGCAGTGGTCACCGTCGATCTCGAGACCGGGGCGGTCACGCTGGACCGCATCGTGAGCGTCGACGACGCCGGCACGATCCTCAACCCGATGCTCGTCGAGGGGCAGCTGCACGGCGGGATCGCCCAGGGCGTCGGGCAGGCGCTCTGGGAGGAGTTCCGCTACGACGAGGACGGCAACCCGCTGACCGGTAGCTTCCTCGACTACGGGATCCCCTCTGCGGCAGAGCTGCCGTCCTTCGACGTCCACCTGATGGAGACCCCGTCCCCGAACAATCCGCTCGGGTTCAAGGGGGTGGCCGAGTCCGGGTGCATCGGGGCCACGCCGGCGGTGCAGAACGCGGTGATCGACGCGCTCAGCCACCTCGGTGTCCGCCACATCGACATGCCGCTCGTCCCCGAGCGGGTCTGGGAGGCGATCCGCCGGGCCACCGCCGACTGACCGCCCCGGGTCCGCAGGCCGGCCGACCCCGTAGGAAATTCGCGGAACGAGATCCCGAGCGTCACTAGCGTGGGACGATGACCGCCCCGTCCTACCGCCAGACGCTGGTGACCTACCTCGCGCCACAGCGGGGCAAGGTCGGCCTGCTCGCGGTCGTGCTGGTGGCCACCACCGGCCTGCAGCTCGTGGTGCCGCTGATCCTGCAGCGGTTCATCGACGGGGCGCTGGCCGGTGAGCCCAGCGCGGTGCTGATGGCCGCCGGCGTGGCCTATCTGGTGGCCGGCCTGGCCAACCAGCTCTTCAGCGCGGTCACCACCTACCTCGGTGCCGACGTCGGTTGGACCGCCACCAACCACCTCCGGGAAGACCTGGCCCGCCACCTGCTCGGACTCGACATGGGGTTCCACACCGACACCACGCCGGGGGAGATGATCGAGCGGATCGACGGCGACGTCACCGCGGTCGCCGAGTTCCTGTCCCGGTTCGTGGTCAAGCTCCTCGGGGCCGGACTGCTGCTGATCGGGGTCATCGGGGTGGCGTGGTACACCTCGCCGCTGATCGGCATCGCCTACACCGGCTTCGTCGTGGCGGTCCTGGCCATCGTCTACTCGATGCGGACGATGGCGGTGGCCGCCGCCGAGGAGGAGCGGGAGACCTCGGCCCAGCTGTACGGGTTCATCGAGGAGCGGTTGGCGGCGCTCGACGACATCCGGGCCAACGGGGCCGGCGCGTCCACCATGCGACGCTTCGTCGGGGTCATGCGGGACTACTTCTTCCGGACCACCGCCGCCTGGGCGAAGCGCACCCGGTTCCGGGTCACGTCGAACCTGACGTTCTGGATCGGCAGCGCGCTGGCCCTGGCCCTCGGAATCCGGCTGGTCCAGACCGGGGCGGCCACCGTCGGCACCGCCTATCTGCTCTACCAGTACGTCCTCCTGATCCAGAGCCCGATCGAGCAGGTCACCCAGCAGTTCTCGGAGCTGCAGAAGGCGGCTGGGGGCATCGTCCGCATCGACCAGTATCGGAGCATCGCCACCACGCTCCGCATTGAGGGCGACATCGAGCTCCCGGCGGGGCCGCTGTCGGTCGAGTTCGACGCGGTCGACTTCTCCTACGAGGATCAGCAGATCCTCCACCGGCTGACCTTCGAGCTGGCCCCCGGCACCGTGCTCGGCCTGCTCGGTCGGACCGGCGGCGGCAAGACCACCACCACCCGGCTGATCTCCCGGCTGTACGACCCGGACTCGGGCACGGTCCGCATCGGCGGCCACGATCTGCGCGACGTCCGGTTGTCGTCCCTGCGGCGACGGGTCGGGGTGGTGACCCAGGACGTGCAGCTGTTCCGGGCATCGGTGAGGGACAACCTCACGTTCTTCGACCACCGCCGCTCGGACGAGGAGCTGCTGACCGCGCTCGACTCGGTGGGCCTCGGCCGCTGGATCCGCTCGATCGGCCTCGACGCCGAGCTCGGGGCCGGCGGCAGCGGCCTGTCGGCAGGGGAGTCGCAACTCCTGGCCTTCGCCAGGGTCTTCCTCCAGGATCCCGGTGTGGTCATCCTGGACGAGCCGGCGTCCCGGCTCGACCCGGCAACGGAGCTGCTCGTCGCATCGGCCTCGGAGCGGCTGTTCGCCGGCCGAACCGTGATCATCATCGCCCACCGGTTGGAGACCGTCCGCCGGGCCGACCAGATCATGGTGATCGAGGGCGGCCGCATCGCCGAGCACGGCGCCAGGGAGGTGCTGGCGGCCACGCCGGGAACCCGGTACGCCCGGCTGCTGGAGGCCGGTGGCGGGGCCCTGCTGGGAGGGGCGGTATGACCGCGCTCGGCATGCCCGTCAAGGTGGCGTCGGAGAGCACCTACCGACTGGGTTGGGACCTCGTCAAGTACCGGCCGGCGCTGTTCGGGTTCTGCTTCGTCTGCTGGACCTTGATCCACGCCACGCCGGTCCTGATCGGCCTCATGGTCGGCCGTATCTTCGACGCCCTGGCCGGCGGAGACACCGGTCAGGGCATCGACGGCACGTCGGCCTGGACCTGGCTGGGTCTGTTCACCTTCCTGGCCGTGGCCCGCAACGGTCTCGTCTGGATCGGTGAGCTGCGCTGGATCGTCTACTGGAACGACCAGAGCCTGCAGCTGCAGCGCAACCTCCTGCGGTGGCTGCTCGAGGCCGACGGCTCGAGAGTGCTGGCCTCGTCGCCGGGTGAGGCGGTGTCCACCTTCCGCGACGACGTCGAGGACCTCCTGGAGTACGTCGAGAACTTCGTCGACGGCGGGGGCATCCTGGTGTTCACAATCGGGTCCGTCGCCGTCATGGCCTCGATCGACCCGTGGCTGACGCTGGCCCTGGTGATTCCGCTGCTGCTGGTGGTGTTCGTGGCTCAGGCGCTCGGGCCCCAGATCCGGACGAGACGGCGGGCCATGCGGCGGGCCACGGAGAACGTGACCGGCCTGATCGGCGAGACCTTCGGGGCCGTCCAGTCGGTGAAGCTGGCCTCGAAGGAGGCGCCGATGCTGGCCGAGTTCGGGCGCCGCAACGAGATCCGGCGCAGGGCCGCCCTGCGGGACACGTTCCTCACCGAGGCGCTCATGTCGCTCAACCTCAACATGTCGACGCTCACCATCGCCGTCGTGCTCCTGGTGTCGGCCCGTGGGCTGAGCGACGGCTCGCTGTCGATCGGGGACCTCGTGGTGTTCCTGACCTACCTGCCCCGGCTGACCTTCTACCTCGCCTTCGTCGGCCACCTCATCGCCCAGCACCGCCGGACCGGGGTGGCCTACGAGCGGATCCGGCGGTTGGCGGTCGACGCCGAGGACGACGTGCTGCTCGACCGGACGAGGGTCCCGCTCGAGGGCGAGCTCGGCGAGCTGCCGGCCCGGAGCCGCAAGCCCGATGATCTGCTCGTCCGGCTCGACGTGTCGAACCTGTCGTTCACCTACCGGACGGCCGAGGCGGGAAGGGACGGCGACGGCCAGCGGGTCGACGGTCGCCCCGGCTTCGCCATCGCAGATGTCACGTTCTCCGTCGAGCGCGGCTCGTTCAACGTCATCGCCGGCCGGGTCGGGGCGGGTAAGACCACGATCCTGCGAGCGCTGCTCGGGCTCGTGCCCGCCGACGGCGACGTCCGGTGGAACGGGCAGCCGATCGGCGATCGGGCCTCGTTCCTGGTCCCGCCCCGCTCCGCCTACACCCCGCAGATCCCACGGCTGTTCTCCGACACCCTGTCCTACAACATCTCGCTCCGCGAGTCGACGTCGGCCGAGTCGGTCCACTCGGCGGCCAGGCTGGCGGTGCTCGACGACGATCTCGATCGGCTGGCCGGTGGCATCGAGACCGTGGTCGGAGCCAGGGGGGTCAAGCTGTCCGGTGGCCAGATCCAGCGCTCGGCCGTGGCCAGGATGTTCGCCACCGAGGCCGATCTCCTCGTGTTCGACGATCTCTCCTCGGCCCTCGACCTCCACACCGAAGCCGAGCTGTGGGCCCGGCTGTTCGACCATCGGGAGGCGACCTGCCTCGTGGTCTCCCACCGCCCGGCGGCGCTCCAACGGGCCGACCAGATCCTGGTGGTCGACGGCGGCAGGATCGTCGACCGGGGACGGCTCCCGGAGCTGCTGGAGCGGTCACCGGTCATGGCCGAGCTGTGGGAGGCGGGCCGCTGACCCGAGTCCGGCACCGACCGAAATGGCCGGACAATCGGGGCCGGCCCTACACTCGTGCGGTGCTCTCCGAACCGCGCTCCGAGCCCGTAGCGGCGACCGACATCGACCGTCGGGCCGTGCAGCGCAGGACCCTGGCCGTGCTGTTCGCCAGCGCCATCTTCGGTCGAGCCGCCATGTCGATCGGATTCGTGGTCTCGGCGCTGCTCATGGCCGAGATCCTGGGATCGAGCACCTGGGCCGGCGCCTCGACCGCTGCCATAACGGTCGGGACCGCGTTCAGTGCGTCGGCCCTGGCGGGCTACATGAGCCGGCGGGGTCGCCGACCGGGTCTGACCCTCGGCTACGTGGTGGCCGTCGGCGGCGGGGCGGTGGCGATCTTCGGGGGGCATCAACTGGCCCTCGTCCCGTACCTGATCGGGTTGGTTCTGATCGGCGTCGGCCAGGGCGGTACCAACCTGGCCCGGTACGCTGCGGCCGATCTGGCCGAGCCGACGGCCAGGGGCAAGGCCATCAGCTACGTGGTCTTCGCGTCGACGATCGGGGCGGTCGGCGGGCCGGCCCTCGCCGGCATCGCCGGCGACATCGGCGAGCGGTTCGGCATGGACGAGCTCGTCGGGCCGTTCGGCTTCGCCGCCGTGTTCTTCGCCGTCGGCGGCCTGATCGTCTGGCTCGGGCTGCGACCGGACCCGCTGGTAGTGGCCGGCGGGACGATGGTCGACGTCACCAGGCCGAAGGCCGGCTTCGGGCGCAGCATGGGCATCATCATGGCCGACCCACAGGCCAGGCTGGCGCTGGCGGGTCTCGTGGTGTCACAGGCCGTGATGGTCATGGTGATGGCCATGACCCCGCTGCACATGAAGGAGCACGGTCACAGCGTCGGGCTCGTCGGCTGGGTGCTGTCGGCCCACACCGCCGGCATGTTCGCCTTCGCCCCGCTGGCGGGGTGGGTGTCCGACCGGTTCGGTCGCGTGATCTCCATCGTCATCGCCGGGATCGTGTTGATGGCCGCCACCGTCATGACCGCCCTGGCGGGCGAGGCCCCGGCCCTCCTGATGTTCCCCGGGCTCTACCTGCTCGGGCTGGGCTGGAGCTTCGGCATGGTCGGATCGAGCGCACTGCTGACCGAGTCGGTGCCGGCCGAGGATCAGGTCTCGGCCCAGGGGGCGGCGGATCTCGTCACCAGCTTCGCCAGCGGGGTCGGGGCGCTCGGCTCTGGCCTGGTGTTCACCATGGCCGGCTTCCACATCCTGTCGGGCATCGGCATCGTGGCGTCCGGGCTGCTGTTCGTCGCCGCCTTCATCAGGGAGCGACTGGGCGCCGGCGGCGCGCCGATCCCGGTTCCCGGCGGGCCGTGATCGAACCCGGTCCGGCCGACGATCCTCACCGGCCAGGACCTCAGGCCCGCCGGGGGACGTCGATAACGGCCAGGTCCTCGGCGACGACGACGTCGGCGTGGTGGCGGGCCGCCTCGGCGCCGAACTGGTCGCTGTCGAGGTAGCGGGCCGAGAAGTGGCTGAGGACCAGGCGCCTGGCCCCGGCAGCCGCGGCCAATCGGCCGGCCTGATCCGCGGTCATGTGGCGGTACTTGGCCGCGAGGTCCCGGTGCTCGTCGAGGTAGGTCGACTCGCAGACCAGCAGGTCGACGCCGTCGGCCAGCTCGGCTGCCCCGTCGCAGGGAGCGGTGTCCATGACGAACGCCATCGACTGGCCCCGCTTCGGCGTCGACACCTGCTCGACCGTGATCCGGCCGGCGTCGGTCTCGAACCAGCCCTGGGCCGACAGCGTGCCGATGTCCGGACCGCTGATACCGAGCTCGGCGAGGCGGACCGGGTCCAGCGTGACGCCGTCCGGCTCGCTCAGCCGGTAGCCGAATGTGGTGACCCGGTGCAGGAGGGCGACGGCCTGCAGCTCCGCCGATCCGACCAGACCGACCGGGCCGTCACCCGAGATCGGTCGGGGCTCGATGTTGGCGGTGTCGTAGTAGATCGAGAGCCGCCGCATGCGATCGAGGTACTCGCCGCCGTCGGCCGGATGGTAGACGGGCAGCGGTGCCAGGCCGTCCGGGTTCGAGCGGGCATCGAGCGCCCGGCGCTGGATCACCCCGGGCAGGCCGAGACAGTGGTCGCCGTGGAAGTGGGTCAGGCACACCGCCGTCAGCCGGGCGATGGCGATGCCGGCCAGCAGGCACTGCCGCTGGGCCCCCTCGCCGGGGTCGAACAGGATCAGCTGATCGTCCCAACGCAGGACATAGCCGTTGTGGGCTCGGTAGCGGGTCGGCGCCTGGCTTGCGGTCCCCAAGACGATCAGCTGTCTTGCGGTCATCCGGGCTAGTGTACGGCTCGGTCCCGACCGGACCGGGCTCCCGGCCACGGAATGGGTCGCCGGACCCAGCGGTTGTCCCGGCTGGAAGCCGCATCCGCTCCCTCGCTCGTTCGCCAACCGCTCGGAGACCGACAGATGGCCACCGCATCAGAACCCGCCCGGGACGGTGACGACCCGACCAGGGCCGACGCCCTCGTGCTCTTCGGCATCACGGGCGATCTCGCCAGGCGCAAGCTCTTCTCCGCCCTCTACCGGCTGGAGGTCGGGGGCCTGCTGGACTGCCCCGTGATCGGCGTCGCCACCCGCCCCTGGACGAACGAGGACCTCCGCAGCAATGCCCGTGAGGCGCTCGTCGAAGCCGGCACCGAGATCGACGAGTCGGCCTGGGAGCGCCTGGCCGATCGCCTGGACTACGTCTCCGGCGACTACCGGGAGTCGGAGACCTTCGAACGGGTGGCGGAGAAGGTCGGCGACGCCGGCTGCCCCGTCTGCTACCTGGCCATCCCCCCGTTCCTGTTCTCCACCGTCGTCGAGGGCCTGGGAGCCACCGGATTGAACCGGGGCAGGGTGGTGCTCGAGAAGCCGTTCGGTCGCGACCTCGAATCGTCCCGGGAGCTGGAGCGGGCGGTGGCGGCTCACTACCCGGAGGAGCGGATCTACCGCATCGACCACTTCCTCGGCAAGGAGCCGGTGCTCAACATCCTGGTGTTCCGCTTCGCCAACTCCATCCTGGAACCGCTGTGGAACCGCCACCAGGTCCAGAGCGTGACGATCACCATGACCGAGGACTTCGGGGTCGAGGGCCGTGGCAAGTTCTACGACGAGGTCGGCACGATCCGCGACGTCGTCCAGAACCACCTGCTCCAGATCGTGGCCCTGCTGGCGATGGAGCCGCCGGTCTCCGACGATGCCGACGCCATGGCCGACGAGGTCGTCAAGGTCCTCCGCTCGATGAAGCCGTTCGATCCGGCCAAGGTCTGGCGTGGTCAGTACGAGGGCTATCTCGACGAGGACGGCGTGAAGCCCGAATCGGACACGGAGACCTACGTGTCGCTCGAGTGCGAGATCGACTCCTGGCGGTGGGCCGGCGTGCCGTGGCGGATCAGGGCCGGCAAGGCGCTCGACAGGACCTGCACCGAGGCGGTCGTCGAGTTCTCGCAGCCGCCCCGCCCGCTGTTCACCGAGGAGAACTGCTCGCCACAGCCGAACCGCCTCCGGTTCGTCATGAATCCGGACGATCACATCGAGTTCGAGATGCAGGCCAAGCAGCCGGGACCCCACCTCACCAGCGAGACGGTCAGCATCAGCGTCGACCACCGAGGTGCCGAGCACGGGCCCTCCCCGTACCACCGGCTGCTGGGCGACGCGCTGGTCGGCGACAAGCGACTGTTCGCCCGATGCGATCAGGTCGACTGGGCGTGGCAGGTCGTGCAGCCCGCCCTCGACGACCCGGCGCCCGTCGAGCGGTACCCCTACGGCTCCAGCTGTCCAGAGCTCGAGCAGTAGTGCTGCCGACCAGCGTCACGAATCGCCGATCGGCGCCCTACAGTTGGCGACCTCGCCAATCGCCGGGCCACCGAGGAGTGCCGACATGACCGGATCCACCGTCGCTGTCGATCTGGGCGGAACCCACGTTCGGGCCGCGCTGGTCGCCGATGACGGCACGGTCCTGGTCAGGGAGCGCCGGAGCACCCCGATCGGTGATCCGACCCCCGAGTTCCTGCCCGCCCTCGTGGCGGACGTGGTCGCGCAGTGTGGCGACGCGCCGCCCCCTCGACGGGCGGTGGTCGGCGTGGCGGGGGTGGTCGACCACGAGTCGGAGCGCCTGCTCCGGGCCCCGAACCTCCCATCGGCCTGGCGGGACCACCTGAACGAGGAGTGGCTGCAGGCCTCGACCGGGCTGGCGGTGGCGATGGCCAACGACGCCGACCTCGCTGCCGTCGGCGAGTCGTCGTTCGGCGCCGGCCGTGATCACCGCGACGTCGTCTACGTCACCGTCTCCACCGGCGTCGGGGCAGGGGTGGTCGTTGCCGACCGGCTGGTCCGGGCCGCCCTGTCCGGTGGCGAGGTGGGTCACACGGTCATCGACCGCGTGGCGGCGGCCGATGGCCTGCCATGCACCGTCGAGGACCTCGGGTCCGGCACCGCCATCGAGCGGGCCGCGGCCAAGGCGGGGATCGAGGAGCGGGGAGCGGCCCTGGCCGCCCTGGTCCGAGCGGGCTGCCAGCCGGCAGCCGACATCTGGAACTCGGCCATCGAGGTCGTCGGGCTCGGCATCGCCAACCTGGCCTGGATCGTCGCCCCTCAGATCGTGGTCGTCGGCGGCGGTGTCGGCATGAACCACGATCTGGTGGTACCCGTCGTCGAGCGGCAGCTCCAGCGGTTCGGCCCCGACGCCGCCGGCCCCATCGAGGTCAGGACGGCGGCCCTCGGCGACGATGCGGCGCTCGTGGGGGCTGCGGCCTGGTGGACGGCGGTCGGTCGTGACTGACGACTTCCACACGCTCGACATCGCTGCGAACGAGCGGTGGCCACAACGGGCCGGAGATGTCCTGGCCGCGGCGATAGCCGCCGCGATCACCCGGTCCGGTCGATGTCTGCTGGCTCTGAGCGGGGGCTCCACCCCGACGCCGGTCTTCCGGGCGCTGGCCGGACACGACGAGCTGGACTGGGAGCAGGTGACGATCCTCCAGGTCGACGAGCGGCTGGTGCCGGCCGATGACCCGGCCCGCAACCTCGACCAGCAGCGAGCTGTGTTCGACCACCTCGGGGTTCGCTGGCTGCCGATGCCGGTCGACGAGCTGCTGGTCGCCGGCGCATCCGGTCCCGACCCCGACGCCGAGGCCAGAACGGCCTCCATCATCGACCGCTTCTGCATGGCCCTCATGGAGCTGGCCGGCGACCCGCCGGTCCTCGACGTCGTCCACCTCGGGCTCGGCGAAGACGGTCACACCGCGTCGCTGGTGCCGAGGGATCCACTGGTCAACGAGCTCAGGGACTATATCGGCATCACCGGTTCCTACCGGGGGACCCGTCGCATCTCGATGACCCGGCCGATGCTCGATCGGGCCCGGTTGGTGGTGTGGCTGGTCAGCGGCGCATCGAAGGCCGAGCCGCTCGGCCGGTTGCTCAGCGGCGACATGTCCATCCCGGCCGGTCTCGTCAGGCCGGCCCACTCGGTGGTCCTGGCCGACGCCGACGCCGCCCGCCAGGCCTGACCGGTCTCCCCGAGCGGCGCCCCTCGGGACGCCCGTCCGCCGAGGTCGTCAGTCGAGCCGCACGTCGGTCACCAGGGGCTTGTGATCGCTGCCGGCCGGCTCACCGAATCGCACGTCGAGCACCTCGAAATGGTCGGTGACCAGCGCATGGTCCAGCCGCATCACGGCGAACGGCAGCTCGTGATCGACCGGCCACGTGGCATCGAAGCCGCACCCCTTGCGCTCGTGGACGTCGGTCCAGCCGCGCCCGAACAGCGAGCGGAACTGGCGGTGATCGGCCGTTGCGTTGAAGTCGCCGACCAGCATGTGGGGCGTCGACGTGTCGACTGTGGCCAGCTGAGCGAGCTGGGCGGTCCAGATCGGGACGTTGGCCGATATCGACGGCGCCAAGGTGTGGACGACGGTGACCGCGAACGGCCCGGCCGGACCGTCGACGACGGCGGTCACGAGCTGGGACGACACGAACGGGTCGACGGTCAGGTCCGCGAACGGCCACCGGCTCCAGATCAGATTGCCCTGAGGTGCGCTGGGGGCGTCGTCGCTGCGATGGACCCAGTCGGCCAGCCTCGGGTCCTCCCTGAGCTCCTTCAGGAACGGCCACCGGACCTCCTGGAGCACCACGACGTCGGCGTCCTCGGCCAGGATCGACGTCACGACGTCGTCGGCCCGGCCGCCGTCGTACAACACGTTGGCCGAATAGATGGTGATGGCGTCTCCCGCCTCGTCGGCCTGGCAGCCGATCACGGCGTCGACCGGCGAGACCGTGACCAGGAACGAGGCTGCGGTGACACCGGTCACGACGCGCAGCGTGCGGCTCCTGGCCCGCCACGAGCCGGCCACCGCCACGGCCAGCGGGACGAACAGCAGCGGCGTGAGGCCGACCAGGGCGATCGTCAGCGGTCGGTCGGCGCCGTGCCACCGGAGCACGAGCACGGCGATGACGGCTGCCGCGGCGAGCCAGCCGACGACCGCCCAGAACCACTGCGCAGCCCCGCGGCTCCGCCAGCTCGGCCCGGCCCCGGGTGAGGGGCGCCGGACCGGGGCCTCGCCGGTCTGCTGCGAGTTCGACATCACGGAAATGGCTCGGGCTCCTCAGGATCTGGGTCAGGTGTCGGCGCTCGTCGACAATGGTGGCCCGGAACGGCTCGGACCGGGCATCGCCATCGCAGCCGCGCCAATCGACGCAGGCGCTACCCGCCAATCGGCAGCCGGGCCGCCTACGCTTAGCGTGTGAAGCGGTACCACCTCCGAACCTACGGCTGCCAGATGAACGAGCACGACTCCGAGCGCATCGCCGGACTGCTCGAGGCCGACGGGTACGAAGCAACGCCGTCGCCGGAGGCGGCAGACGTCGTGGTGCTCAACACCTGCTGCATCAGGGAGAACGCGGACAACAAGCTCTACGGAGCGCTCGGCAACCTCAAGGCGCTGAAGCAGGACAAGCCCGACCTGCAGATCGTGGTGGCGGGCTGCCTGGCCCAGAAGGACAGGGACCTCATCCGGGAGCGAGCCGGCCACGTCGACGTGGTCTTCGGCACCCACAACGTGCATCGGGCCGCCGAGCTGCTGTCGGAGGCCCGTCGAGGTGGCCCGATCACCGAGATCTGGACCGAGGCCATGGTGGGGGAGGCCGAGGCCTTCCCATCGGCCCTGCCGGCCAAGCGGGAGACGGACCACGCAGCCTGGCTCACTATCCAGATCGGCTGCGACAACGCCTGCGCCTTCTGCATCGTCCCGTCGGTCAGGGGCGCCGAGATCAGCCGCCCCTTCGTCGAGATCGTGGCCGACGCCCGGGACCTCGCGGCCCGGGGCGTCACCGAGGTGACCCTGCTCGGACAGAACGTGAACTCCTACGGTCGTGACCTCGCCCTGGCCGCCCGCCGCCAGGGTGAGCCCGTGCGGGTCCGGCCCCGGTTCGGCCAGTTGCTCCGGGCGGTCGGGGCGATCGAGGGCTTGCGCCGGGTCCGGTTCACCAGCCCCCATCCCAAGGACATGACCGCCGACGTGTTCGAGGCCATGGCGGCGACCGAGACCGTGGTCGATCACCTCCACTTCCCGCTGCAGTCCGGTTCCGATCGGGTCCTGGCCGCCATGCACCGTGGCTACACCGGTGCCCGGTACCTGGAGAAGCTGGCCGCGGCCAGAGCGACGATCGACGACCTGGCCGTCACCACAGACATCATCGTCGGCTTCCCTGGCGAGACCGAGGACGACTTCCAGGCCACCCTCGAGCTGGCCGCCGAGGCCGGGTTCGACAGCGCCTACACGTTCGTCTTCTCCCCCCGGCCGGGAACCGAGGCGGCGGAGCTGGTGGACCAGTTCTGTGATCCGGACGAGGTCAAGGACCGGTACGCCCGCCTCAGAACGGTCATCGAGCGGTCGGCCCTCGCCCGGTACCGGGCCAGGATCGGGCTGGTGGAGGAGGTGGTCGTCGAGGGACCGTCGAAGAAGGACCCGTCGCTGCTGACCGGGCGAACCGCCCACAACAAGCTGGTCCACTTCGCCTCGGCACCGTTGCGGCCCGGGACCTATGCCACCACCCGCATCACCGACGCCGCTCACCAGTACCTTCGGGGAGAGCTGATCGAGGTGACGGCCAGGCCGGCCCACCGCACCAGGATCCCGGTGGCCGCCGCCGGGCGCTAGCGCCCCGAGTCACAAGTCGTGCTCATGTTTCGACGGCTCGTTTCGCCCCTCGCAGCGTCCTCGTCGTTGCCTCACGCTCACGAGTGAAGCTGCCTCCTGCGTCCTTGCGAGGGACGAAGTCGCTCGCCGAAATACTGAGCGAACTCATGACTCGGGGCGCTGGGGCCTCGCCTCGGCCCGGTCGAGGCGCTCGCCGGCGGCGAGCACCGCGCTCACCACCGTCGCCGGATCGGCGAGCGGGTTGGCCGCCACCGATCGCAGCCATGTCCGACCACCGATGTCGACCGTGGACACGACGGCCCCGGCCAGCTCGGCCCGTATCGCCGCCGACCCGTGGTAGCGGTGGCGCCAGGCGACGACACCGCTGTGGTTCGGGCCGAATCGGGCCAACCGGGGCTCGGCGTCGATCAGCTCGACCAACCGGTCGGCCACGGCCATCCCGTGGTCGACGAGTCCTTCCACGCCATCGAGGCCGAGGGCGAGCAGCGTGGCCGCCAGCGGGGCGGCCGTGGCGCCGTGACTCCCGAGCAGCCCGAGGTTCGGGACCTGGAGGTAGGCCTCGTCGACGCTGACCGCCCGGTGGGCCCGTTCGGCATCCGCGAAGAGGACGACCGCCGATTCCTTCGGCTGGAACAGCCACTTGTGGGCCGACACGGCCACCGAGTCGGCTCGACCGATGCCGTCGAGCCGGTGCCGGTGGCGCCGGGAGAACCGGAGCGGTCCGGCCCATGCGGCGTCGACGTGGAGCCATGCCGGCCGGTGGGCGCCCGCGCCCGGGTCGAGCTCGTCGATGGCCCCGGTTCCCGTGGTGCCGGCGGTGGCGACCAGGATCGTCGTCCGGGGATCCAGCGCCGTCCCCCCGCCGCGGCCCGACGACCCGGGTGCTGAGCGGGCGAACCGGTCCGCGACGTCGGCGGCCGACAGCGCACCGTCGACGGTCGGTTCGATGGCGGCGTAGCGTAGCCCCAGGATGGCCGCAGCCTTGCGGATCGAGAGATGGCTGGACGTCGAGGCTGCCACCGTCGAGGCACCGGTCAGCTCGCGCGCCGCCCACAGGGCGGTCAGGTTGGCCACCGTCGAGCCCGGGACCAGGTGTCCGCCGGACATGGCGAAGACCGGGCTGAGCCAGTCGACGACGCGCCGCTCCAGCTCCCGGGCCGCCGGAGCGGTGTCGGGATGGAGCAGGTTCTGATTGGTCGACGCCGCGAGCAGCGTCGCCACCCAGGTCGGCCACGGCGTCGGTGGGTCCATGTGGGCGAGGAAGCCCGGGTCACCCAGATCGCGGGCAGCGCCCCGTACATAGGGCGTCACGAGGGCCAGGGCCCGTTCCGCCCCGACCCCGGGGCCAGCGAGGCGGCCCGGCAGCTCGAGTGTCGTCGCCTCGTCGGACAGCGCGGCGGCCACCGCCGCGGCCACGGCCTCGGGCTCGGCCCGGAACAGCGCCCGCAGATCCTCCGCCAGTACGTGGGGTGGTTGGTCGTTCATCGCGTCGAGACTATGGCCGGCCGGCCATCAGCCGGTCTCGGAGGCTCCCCCGGGTGCGAACCGTCGCGCTCCGGCCACCAAGCCGGCCACGAGTCGGTCGGTGGCGGGATCGGTCGGCGATCCCCGGCGCTGGGCCACCACCAGCCGCCGGGTGAGCAGCGGCCGGCGGCGGGCCCGGAGCAGCGGGGTCGGCTCGGCCTCGGCCTGGAGGACCGGGAGCACGGTCCAGCCGAGGCCGAAGTGGACCAGCTGCCGCAGCACCTCGGGCTGGTGGGACTCGGCCTCCACCCGGAAGTCGTTGCCGAGCCGCCGCAGCGCCGCGGCGATGTGCCGCCTCGTGTGCGACGGGGGAGGGAACGTGACCCACGGTCCCCAGGTCGCCGGGCTGTCGATTCGCTGTCCGGTACCGGGAGGGCCGACCGGGGCGTAGATGGCCAGTTCCTCGGTCAGCAGCTCTCGGGTGGTCAACCCATCTCGATCCGCATCCCCCGCCCCGGTCGGTCCGAGCGACGCCTGGCCGCCGACCGACGGCGGCTCGACGATCACCGCTGCATCCAGGCGGCCGTCGAGGAGCTGATCGACCAGCGTTGCCGACGGGGCCACGGTGAGCCGGAGGTCCACATCGGGCCGCTCGGTCCGGAACTCGACGAGGGTGTCGGGGAAGTAGTGCACCGCCGCGATGTCGATGAGGCCGAGCCGGACCTCACCACGCTCGCCCTCCGCAGCGGCGTTGGCCCAGACCGTGAGGTCGCGGGTGGCGGCCAGTATCCGCTCGCAGCGGGCGAGGGCCTCCCGGCCCTGGGCCGTGAGTGCACGGTTCCGGCCCCGGCGCTCGAACAACGTCAGCCCGAGCTTTCGCTCCAGCTCCGACAGGCCCTGACTCAGCGCCGATGGACTGATCCGCAGCTCCCGGGCGGCGTCGGCCATGGTGGGCCAGCGGTCGACGGCCAACAGGTACTGGAGCTGGTGGGTGGTGAGGTTCAGCAGGGGAGGGGGCTGGGACATGGTTCAGGACACGGTTGGGGACATGGTTCGGGACACGGTTCGGGACATGGTTCGGGACATGGTTCGGGACATGGTCCAGGTTCGGTTACGAAAGGTTCAGTAATCCTTCACTATACTGCTTTTCGATTCAGATTTCCTTAGATTGAAGCACATGACGAACAACGCTTCCACTACTCCTTCCCCCACCCCTTCGGCCGTCGCCGAGCCGACCGGCACGCTCGGCGTGCTCCTGCCCGGCCTCGGTGCCGTCGCCTCCACCTTCATCGCCGGGGTCCTGGCCGCCCGGAACGGGCTCAAGCCACCGATCGGATCGATCAGCCAGCTGGGCCGCCTACCGGCCAGCGGCACCGCCGGCGAGCGGCGGATCCTCGACGGCGTGCCGCTCGCCGCGCTCGACGACCTCGTCTTCGGTGGCTGGGATCCGATCTCGGCCAACGGCCTCGAGGCGGCCACCACCGCCCGGGTGCTCGACGAGCGGGATCTGGACGAGATCTCCGGCCAGCTCGAGGCGGTCGTCGCGATGGACGCCGTCTTCGACCGGCGCTGGGTCAAGCGGCTCGACGGCCATCGGGTCAAGACCGAGACGACGAAGTGGGACCAGGCCCTGGCGCTCGTCGACGACATCGAGCGATTCCGCGCCGCCAACGACTGTGACCGGCTGGTCATGATCTGGTGCGGCTCGACCGAGGCCTACCAGGAGCCGAGCGACGTCCACCAGACCGTCGCCGCCTTCGAGGAAGGGCTCAAGGCCGACGACGACAACATCTCCCCGAGCCAGATCTACGCCTATGCGGCGCTGCAGGCCGGCGTCCCGTTCGCCAACGGGGCGCCGAACCTCTCGGTCGACCTGCCGTGCATGCAGGAACTGGCGGCGGAGCGGCGGGTACCGATCGCCGGCAAGGACTTCAAGACCGGCCAGACGCTCATGAAGACCCTCATCGCCCCCGGTCTGAAGGCCAGGATGCTGGGCCTGCGAGGCTGGTACTCGACCAACATCCTCGGCAACCGCGACGGCCAGGTGCTCGACGATCCCGACAACTTCAAGACGAAGGAGACGTCGAAGCTCGGGGTCCTGGACACGATCCTCGAACCCGAGAACTACCCCGAGCTGTACGGCGAGATCGATCACGTCGTCAGGATCAACTACTACCCACCCCGCGGCGACAACAAGGAGGGATGGGACGCGATCGACATCTTCGGTTGGATGGGATACCCGATGGAGATCAAGGTCGACTTCTCCTGCCGGGACTCGATCCTGGCGGCCCCGCTCGTTCTCGACCTCGTCCTGTTCATGGACCTGGCGGCCAGGGCTGGCAGCTCGGGCATCCAGGAGTGGTTGAGCTTCTACTTCAAGGCTCCCCAGACGGTATCCGGCCAGAAGGCGCGGCACGACCTGTTCGAGCAGCAGGACAACCTGTTGGCGCACCTCGAGCAACTGGCGGACCCGGCGGCCTCCTGACGGCGCACGCCGTCGCACCCGGCGCACGCCGTCGCAGCCGAACGGGGGCCCTACCACGATGCGCCCACTGCGTCGAACTGGCCGGGCGCCCCGCTCGGCGGAGCGGGGAATAGTGGCAAGCGGACTTGCGACACGGGCGCCGAGTTTGGAAGGGTGCAGATATCGCACAGGGCGAGCGGATTGGCGAGGAGGGTCAGGTGCAACCACGTCGCAACGGCTGGCTCCTCGTGCCGAGCCCGCTGCTCGGGCCCGCCAGCTGGGAGCCGGTGGCCGATGTCATGGCCGAGCTGGGTCAACCGTCGGCCATCGCCGACCCGACGATGACGAAGCGGGACGACCTCGATCACATCACACCGTGGCTGAACGACATCCTCGCCATGAAGCCGCCGACCGCCGAGGTGCCGACGGTGGTGGTGGCCCACTCCGCCGCCTGCCCCAGGACGCCGCTCCTGGTCCACCAGCTGCTGCACAAGGGTTGGTCGATCGAGGCCATGATCCTCGTCGACGGACGATTCCCCGACGGCCGAGCCTTCACCGTCTCCGCCCCCCACTACGGTACGATGCTCGACGGCATGGTCCGGCCGGACGACTATCTCCCGCCCTGGCCCCGGTGGTGGGGATCGTTGGTGGAGGGTCTCGTGGTCGATCCGGTGGCGAGGGACCTGGTGTTCAACGAGGCGTCCCCCGTGCCCCGCTCGTGGTTCGATCAGGGCTGCCCGGTGCCGGAGCTGCCACCACATGTCGGTCGGGGCTTCCTCTCCTTCGGTCCCGGTTACAACGATGCCTGCGACCGGGCCCACGACGCGGGCTGGTTGACCGCCAGGCTGAACGGCGACCACCTGCACCAGGTGGTGAACCCTGGCGCCGTGGCGGCCACCCTGCGGGCCATGGTGGCCGGCATGACCGGCGGTCGAGGCCGACCTGGCGACGACAGCCCAGACCAGCCGTAGCGGGGCAGGCGAGACCCTCACGGCATCACCCGGCAGCCTGTCTAGGCTGGATCGACGATGCCTCGACACCCGTGCCGACGATGACGGATCGACCGTGGCCGGCAGTCGTCGAGCGGCTGGTCGCCTGCTCCGAGGAACCGTCGGTCGCCCGGGGGCCGGACCGTTGGTCGGTCGGACCGCTGACCGTTCGTCGATTCCCCGATGACCGATCGCGGCAGGCCACCGTGGCTCTGCTCGACCGACTGGCCGGATCGGCCCCGTTCGCCGTGCCGACGATCGTCGGCGAGGCCGGGCGCTGGCTCGTGACGGCACGGCCGGACGGTCACCCCGCCGACCGGCCGGAGCTGCACGCCGACCCCGACGAGCTCGTCACGGCGGTCGGGGCCGGGCTGAAGGCCCTGCACGATCTCCCGCTGTCGGCGCTCCGGGCCGACGACGGCGCCCGGCCGCCCGAAGGCTGGCCGGCGGTGGCCGAGCGGTGTCGGGCCGCCGTTGCCGATGGTCTCGTCGATTCGGCCGCCCTGCCAGGACCATACGATCGGTACCGGCCGGACGAGCTGCTGGCCATGCTGATCGGCGGCCGCCCATCGGCCGAGGACCTGGTCTGCTGTCACGGGTCACCGTCGGCCGGCATGCTGCTCGTGGCGGGCGGTCGCTTCGTCGGGTTCGACGGCATCGAGTCCGCGCTCGTCGCCGATCGGCACCTCGATCTGGCCGTCGCCCACCAGAGCGTGCAGCACCACCTCGGGCCGGAGGCGGTGTTCCGGCTCTACGACGCCTATGGCGGCGATCCCGATGTCATCAGGCTCGACCACTATGTCCTGGCCAGCCACCTGCTCGGGCTCGGTGTCCACCGAGACGAAGCGGGCGAGGCCATGCCGCGGTGACGTCGCCACGGGGCCCGCTGGTCATCGTCGGTCCGACCGCGACGGGCAAGTCGTCCCTCGCCATCGAATTGGCCCGCCGGGTCCCGTCGAGCGAGATCGTCTCGGCCGATGCGATGGCGGTCTACCGGGGCATGGACATCGGGACCGCGAAACCGACCCCGGCCGAGCGGGCGGAGATCCCCCATCACCTGATCGACGTCCTCGCGCCGGACGAGGACTACACGGTGGCCCGGTTCGCCGGCGAGGCGGCAGCGGTCATCGACGAGATCGAGCGCGCAGGCGGACGGCCGATCATCGTCGGCGGGACCGGGCTCTACGTTCGGGCCGTCGTCGACGACTTCACCGTCCCCGGCCAGTTTCCGGCGGTCAGGGCGGAGCTGGAGGCCGTCGGCGACACCGGCGCGCTGTGGCAGCGGCTGCAGGCGCTCGATCCCGGGGCGGCCGAGAAGATGCTCCCCGGCAACCGGCGCCGCATCGTCCGGGCGCTCGAGGTGACGGTCGGGTCCGGTCGACCGTTCTCGTCGTTCGGTCCGGGGGTCGACCACTACGGGCCGACGAGATTCCGGCTGGCCGGGCTCGAGATCGACCGTGACGAGCTGGATCGCCGGATCGCCGCCCGCTACCGGACGCAGTTGGCCGACGGATTCCTCGACGAGGTCGAGCGGCTGGCCTCGGCCGGTCTGTCCCGGACCGCTTCCCAGGCCCTCGGCTACCGGGAGCTGGTCGACCACCTCCACGGTCTGGCCACCCTCGACGAGGCGATCGACGAGGCGGTCCGGCGAACCAGGCGATTCGCCCGCCGCCAGCAGCGCTGGTTCCGCCGCGACCCCCGCATCACCTGGTTCCCTGCGGAAGCGCCCGACCTGGTCGATCGGGTGCTGGACTGGTGGACCGACGGCGGGGCCGGCCGGTGACCGACACACGCCGCTCGAGCGGCCCTCCGGCCGGCCGGCCGGTGATCCGCCCACCGCTCGAAGCCGCCCGCCGGCAAGGCCGGACCGGTTATCTGCATGCGGTTTCCGGTCGATTGCTGCGACACTGGAGAACGTATGATCTCGCCCGCCCGATCCGACCCGGCGACCACCGTGTTGACCAAGCACCACGGTCTCGGCAACGACTTCCTGATCGCGCTCGACCCCGGGCGCCGGCCAGACGGGTCCGACGCCCGTCGCTGGTGCGACCGCCACACCGGCATCGGTGCGGACGGCCTGATCCTGGCGTTCGGAGAGGACGGGCCGGATGGTGAGCCGGGACGGCGCTGGCGCATGGTGCTGTGGAACGCAGATGGCGGTCGGGCCGAGCTGAGCGGCAACGGCATCCGCTGCCTCGGACAGGCCATCGCCGAGCACCTGGCGCTCGACCGGTCGATCGACCAGGACCTGGTCGTCGCCACCGACGCCGGCACCAGGGCGGTGACCGTGCAGGCCGGCGGATCGCCGGCGGGCGACGTGGTCCGGGTCGGCATGGGCAAGGCGGTCGAGGGGCCGGCGGTCAGCGAGCGCTGGTCCGATGCCGGGGTCGAGGTCGTGACCCAGTGGGGGGTCGACATCGGCAACCCCCACCTCGTCGCCGTGGTCGAATCGCTCGGATCGGCCGACATGTCGATCATCGGGCCGATCGTCGAGGCCGACCACCCCGGGGGCCTGAACGTCCACCTGGTGGAGGTGATCGACCGCGGTCGGCTGGAGCTGGCGACGTGGGAGCGGGGGGCCGGCGTCACGAGGGCATGCGGGTCCGGGGCCTGCGCCGCCGCCTGGGCCGCCAACCGGGCCGGGCTGGTCGAGGCGACCGTCGCCGTGGCCATGCCCGGCGGTACCGCCCTGATCGAGCTGAGCGATGACGACATCTTCCTCAGCGGCCCTACCGTCCGGGTGGCGGAGATCCGTCCGACCGCCGATCGGGGTCCGGACGAGACCCGCCCCGGAGGTGGATCCGGTGAGTGACCGGTCGCCGTCGGACGATCAGGCGTTCCTCGACGAGCTCGACCGGCTCGAAGCGGCCGGCGATCACCGTGGCGCGTTCGGCGAGTACGGGGCCACGGTCGAGTCCGGCTTCCTCGATCAGAGCTTCCGGGAGCGCATCGTGCTCGTCGGGGTCACGGTGGCCGGCCAGTCGGCGACCGACACCGCTGAATCGCTCGACGAGCTGGAGCTGCTGGTGGACACCGCCGGGGCCGACGCCCTCGATCGGGTGGTCCAGCGGCGGGAACGGCCGGATCCGGGCACGTTCGTCGGGAGAGGCAAGGTCCAGGAGATCCGCGACTCGTCGCTGGCCATCGACGCCGACACGGTCGTCTTCGACGACGAGCTCAGCCCCGGCCAGCAGTTCAACCTGGAGCGGATGCTGGAGCGGACCGCCCTCGATCGGACCGCGGTCATCCTCGACATCTTCGCCCAGCACGCCACCTCGGCCGAGGGCAAGGCCCAGGTCGAGCTGGCCCAGCTGCGGTATCGGCTGCCTCGGCTCCGCAACAAGAAGGACCACAGCCAGCAGGCCGGCGGCATCGGCACCAGGGGTCCCGGTGAGACCCAGCTCGAGGTCGACCGGCGGCGGGTGGTCCGTCGGATGCACAAGCTCGAGCGGGACCTGGCCGGCATATCGGCTCGCCGGACCAACCAGCGCAAGGCCCGTCATCGATCGCCATACCGCACGGTGTCGATCGTCGGCTACACCAACGCAGGCAAGTCGTCGCTGCTGCACCGTCTGACCGGGGCCGACGTACGGGTCGAGGACCGTCTCTTCGCCACGCTCGATCCGACCACCAGGAAGCTGCAACTCCCCGGCGGGGAGCAGATCCTGGTCACCGACACCGTCGGGTTCGTCAAGAAGCTGCCCCACCAGCTGGTCGAGGCGTTCAAGTCGACCCTCGAGGTGTCGGCCGGCGCCGATCTGCTGATCCACGTCGTCGACGGCTCCGCCGTCAATCCCGAGGCCCACATGGACGCGGTCCGGCAGGTTCTCGGCGAGATCGACGCCGAGGAGATCCCCCAGCTGATCGTGTTCAACAAGGCCGATCTGTCGCCGGAGGCGAAGCGGCTGGCCGATCATCAGCCGGGCTCGGTGGCGGTCTCGGCCACCACCGGCGAGGGGATCGACGACCTGCTGGCGGCGATCGGCGATCGGCTGCGGGAGCCGACCGATGTCTACGAGCTGTTCGTTCCCTGGGCCAGGGGCGATATTCTGGCCGCCGCCCACCGGGAGGGCGAAGTGCTGACCGAGACCACCGAGGACGATGGCATGCGTCTCCTGGCCAGGTTCGAGCCAGCTTCGGCCAACCGGCTCGGCGACTTCGTGATCCGCCGGCTCGAGGACTGAGCAGTATCAGTATCGATGCCGGCGAGCACGCCGAGCAGCGCACCGTCGAACAGGGAGTGAACCGAGCCGTGAGCAGGACCGAGCAGCCGACGTCGACCGGGTTCGTCCCCCCGCCCTATCCCTACGACCGCCTCGACGAGCTGAAGGCCATCGCCGAGGCCCACGACGGTGGCATGGTGGACCTGTCGATCGGCACGCCGTTCGATCCTCCTCCCGATCTGGTGGTCAAGGCCATCGGTGCCTCCGGCGCGGAGCGAGGCTACCCGCCGAGCATCGGCCGACCGGACTTCCGGGAGGCGGCCGCTGACTGGCTCAATCGGCTGGTCGGCTCCGCGGTCGGGGCCGACGACGTCCGGGCCACCATCGGTTCCAAGGAGTTCGTCGCCGGGCTGCCCCACTGGTTGCGGCTGCGGACACCCGAGCGCGACACCGTGCTCTATCCGGCCATCAGCTACCCGAGCTACGAGATGGGGGCCACGCTGGCCGGGTGCCGGGCGGTGCCGGTGCCGGTGGACGACGAGTGGCGGATCGACCTGTCGGCCATCGACGATGCCGATGCCGAACGGGCCCTGTGCCTGTGGGTCAACACCCCCGGCAACCCCGCCGGCGGCCTCGACGACCTCGGTGCCGCCTACCGGTGGGGCCGGGAGCGGAGCGTTCCCGTGATCTCCGACGAGTGCTACGTCGCCTTCACCTGGTCCGGCCCGCCCCGCTCGATCGTGACCCATGGCCTCGACGGGGTGCTGGCGGTGCACTCGCTGTCGAAGCGGTCGAACCTGGCCGGGGTCCGGTCCGGCTTCTACGTCGGCGACCCGGAGCTGGTGCACTACCTGGGGGAGGTCCGCAAGCACGCCGGGTTCATGCAGCCCGGCCCGGTCCAGAGCGCAGCGGTCGCCGCCTTCGGTGACGAGAGCCACGTCGACGCCCAGCGGGCGATCTACCGGCAGCGACTGGAGCTGATGCTGCGCATCACCGCCGAGCTCGGTTCGGACGCCGAGATGCCGGGCGGCGGCTTCTACCTGTGGGCCCCGGCCCCCGACGGCGACGCCTGGGGCTTCGCCCGGCGGCTGGCCACAGAAGCCGGGGCACTGGTCAGCCCCGGCGAGTTCTACGGGGTCCAGGGAGCCGGCCACGTCCGGATCGCCCTCGTCCAGCCGGACGAGCGGCTCGCCCTGGTCGCCGACCGGCTCGGCCTGTCGCTGTGAGCCCCGACCGGTAGCCTGTTGGCCATGACCAGCGCCACCGGCTCCACCAGCGCCATCGGACACAGCAGCGCCGTCGGCCACAGCTACGTCGACGTCGCCACCGGCGTCCGGTTGGACGCCTGGTATCCGGTCGAGGGCGTCGAGCCGGCCAGGCACTGCCTGGCGGAGGAGGTCGGCCTCATCAGGGGCGAGGTGATCACCACCACCATCGACGACCTCGCCGCTGCGCCGGCCGACGCCGCCGATGCCTACCTCCGGCTCCACCTGCTGTCCCGGCGGCAGGCGACCCCCCACAGCATCAGCATGGACGGGATCTTCGGTCAGCTGACCAACGTGGCGTGGACGACCGCCGGCCCGGTCATGCCGGACCAGGTCGACCGGCTGCGATCGCTGGCCGCCAAGGCGGGGCATCACCTGTCGGTCACCTCGGTCGACAAGTTCCCCAGGATGACCGACTACGTGATTCCCGGCGGGGTCCGGATCGCGGACGCCGACCGTGTCCGGTTGGGGGCCCACCTGGCCGATGGGACCACCGTCATGCACGAGGGGTTCGTCAACTTCAATGCCGGCACCCTCGGCCCGTCGATGGTCGAAGGTCGGATCAGTGCTGGCGTGGTGGTGGGAGCCAACAGCGACGTCGGGGGCAGCGCCTCGATCATGGGCACGCTCTCCGGCGGCGGCACCGAGACGATAACGGTCGGCGAGCACTGCCTGATCGGGGCCAACGCCGGCATCGGCATATCGTTGGGCGACGGCTGCACGGTCGAGGCCGGGCTCTACGTCACCGGCGGCACCGTGGTCACCCTGCCCGGCGGTGAGCGGGTCAAGGGCAGGCAGCTCTCCGGCTCGTCAGGGCTGCTGTTCATCCGCAACTCGATCACCGGCGCCGTCGAGGCCCGGGAGTCCGATCCGTCCCGCTGGGGCGGCATCAACGAGGCGCTGCACTCGGGTCAGTAGACCGGTGGTGGGCCTCGGGTCGGTCGGGGAGCGGGTCAGAGCCGGCTGGCCTGGCGCTGGGCCAGGACCCGTTCCCGCGTTGGCACCCGGGAGCCGACGTACCACACGCCGATCAGGCCGAGGGCGACCACCCCGAGGCGGACCGCCAGGTTGTCGATCGCAAGACCCGCACTGAGACCGACCGCGACCACGATGCAGGCGATCGCCACCACCTTGGCCCGCTGGGGCATGCCGAGCCCGGACCGGTAGTCGGTGACCATCGGCCCGATCCCCGGCAGGTTCAGCACCCAGTTCTCCAGCCGCTTGCTCGACCGGGAGAAGAACCAGGCGGCCATGATGAAGAAGACGGTCGTCGGCAGTCCCGGTACGACCACGCCCACCCCGCCGATGGCCACGCAACCGAGGCCGAAGCAGAGGTAGACGAGACGCATCAGCCGACCAGCTGCCCGATGTCGAGGACCATGAGGATGGCCAGCAGGATCAGGACCGAGACGTGCAGCACCGTGGCGTGGATCTTCCACCGGTGATCGGCCCGCCAGAAGCGGCGGATGCTCACCAGGTTGGCCAGGATGGCGACCGCGCCGACCGTGAGGCCGATGACCGGCCCGACGCCGGGGGCCAGGCCGACGAAGGGGGCGATGAACGGCAGCACGACATAGGTGAGGGTGCAGCGGATACCGGATATCAGGATCGACCGGCTGAAGCCTCGCTGGGCCTCGTCGGTGGGCTGCGCCGTTGCGGTTCCCGTCGCTGTCATCGAAATCCAGCGTACCGGGTACGGTTGGGTGATGGCTGATCTGCTGGCCCTCACCGCCCAACTCGTCGCCATGCCATCGGTCTCGTTCGAGGAGGCGTCGTTCGTCGACTGGCTGGAGCGGGAGCTGGCATCGCTCGACCACCTGGACCTCACCCGGGTCGGCGACAATCTGGTGGCCAGGACCGACTTCGGCCTCGACCAGCGACTGATCCTGGCCGGCCACACCGACACCGTCGCTCCGAACGGCAACGGCGAGGCCCGGCTGGAGGGCGACACGCTGTGGGGGGTCGGCTCGGCCGACATGAAGGGCGGCCTCGCCGTCTTCCTCGACATCGCCAGGACGGTGATCCGACCGGCGGTCGACCTCAGCTTCGTCTTCTATGCCAGGGAGGAGGTGGCCCAGGAGCACAACGGGCTCAACGAGCTGCGGGACCGGCGGCCCGACCTGCTGGCTGGCAACTGCGCCATACTCGGCGAACCCACGGGAGCCGCCATCGAGGCCGGCTGCCAGGGGGCGCTGAGGATGCAGCTGACGCTGGCCGGGCACAGGGCCCACACCGCCCGGCCGTGGATGGGCCGCAACGCGGTGCACCGACTGGCCCCGATCCTCACCCGGCTGGCCGCATACGAGGCCAGGACCCCCACGATCGACGGCTGCACCTACCGGGAGGCCATCCAGGCCGTCTCGGTCCAGGCCGGCGTCGCCGGGAACGTGGTCCCGGACGCCGCCGTGCTCCGGGTCCACCACCGCTACGCCCCCGACAGGACACCGGAGCAGGCCGAGGCCTTCGTCAGGGAGCTGATGGCCCCCGATCTCGAGGACACCGACGAGCTGGTCGTCGAGGACCAGTCGCCGCCCTGCGCCCCGTCGCTCCACCACCCGCTGCTGGCCGGGCTCGTCCAGGCCAACGGGCTCGAGGTCAGGGCCAAGCTCGGCTGGACCGACGTCGCCCGATTCCACCAGCTCGGCATCCCGGCCACCAACTTCGGTCCCGGCGATCCGACGGTGGCCCACACCGCCCAGGAGCACCTCGACCGGACCTCGCTCGAGACCGTGCACGCCGCCCTGGTCGATCTCGTCACCACCTGGCGATGACGCCGGCCGACGCCCTCGACGTCCGAGGCCAGCTGCCCCGCCCCCGGACCCGGGACGGGCGGGCGATGTCGATGGCCGAGGCCCTCGCTCGCATACCGGACGGCGCCCGGGTCTACGTGCCCCCGCTGATGGGCCCACCGACGGCGTTGCTGGCCGCCATGGCGGCGGAACCGGACCGCTGGACGGCCATCGAGACCACCTCCGACTACCTCGCCGAGCCGCTACCGGTGTTCGCCCATCCGAAGGCCCCCTTCCGCCACCTCTCCGTCCAACCGTCCCGAGCGCTGGGGGCGATGGCCGAGGCTGGCGCGCTGCGGATCGTGTCCGGCACCACGTCGCAGTTCGCCGGCTTGTACGGTCCCGACGGGCCGCTGGCCGTCGACGTCGTGCTGGTCCAGGTCAGCGAGCCAGGACCGGACGGCCGATTCAGCCTCGGCACCAACGGCGGGCCGACCGCGGAACTGGTCCGCTCGGCCCCGTTCGTGCTGGCCGAGATCAACCAGACGATGCCCTACCTCCGGGGCGCGGTCGAGTGCGACCGCAGGGACTTCGACGGCCTCGTCGAGGTCGATTCCCACCCGCTGGTCGAGCTTCCGGTCGCCCCCCGATCGAGCGTGACGGACCGCATCGGCCACCACGTGGCGTCACTGATCCCCGACGGTGCGGTCATCGAGTACGGCATCGGAGCGATTCCCGACGCCTCGCTGGCGGCCCTGGCCGAGCACCGGGACCTCGGGCTGCACAGCGGCATGCTGGGCGATGCGGTGATCGATCTCGTGGAGTCCGGAGCGATGAACGGCGCCGCCAAGTCGGTCGATGCCGGTCTGCTGGTGACCAGCGCCATCGTGGGCACCCAGCGGGTGGCCGAGTGGGCGGCCCAGCGGGACGACCTGGTGCTCGTGGGATCGAGCTACAGCCACGGCGTACCGACGCTGGCGAGGCAGGACCGGTTCACCGCCATCAACTCCGCGGTCGAAGTCTCGCTCGACGGGTCGATCAACGCCGAGGTGGCCGACGGCCGGGTGGTGTCCGGCCCCGGCGGTCAGCCCGACTTCGCGGCCGGCGCCTGGCTGGCCACGGCCGGGCTGAGCATTGTGGCGCTGCCGGCGACGGCCAGACGGGGCACCCGATCTCGGATCGTGGAAGCCATCGACCCCGGTCATCGCGTCACCGTCCCGCCCTACCTCGCCGACTGCGTGGTCACCGAGTTCGGGGTGGCGGTCCTGCGGGGCGCTGATCGGGAGCAGCGGGCCGCCGCCCTGCGGGCCATCGCGAGCCCGGACCTGCCGATCTGACCGGCGGGTCGGCCGACGGGCGGCGAGGCCGACCCAAATGGCTGCGCCGCATCGGCCGGCACTACAATCGACTCACCGCTCTGCACCTCTCGATCGTCTTCTCTCCGCAGCCCGGCTCCCGGAAGCCACCGGGTACCGAGCCGTCGGGGAACAGGAGCTCTCAATGCGAAAGAACATCCCCCCGTCCGCCCTGGCTCGAGACAGTCGCTTCAATCGGGTGGACACCGAGCAGCGGCTGAGCGACATGCGGGACACCATGGTGGTCGGCCACGTCGACCCGGCGGCGGAGGACGTGGCAGACCGGGCCCGGCGCCGGATGCACGGCATCTTCGTCGGCGAGATCCAGGCGCTGGAGGGGGCGGGCCGAACCGCCTTCGACTTCGCCACCGACGAGGTGCCCTACGAGCTGAAGCTCGACATGGCCCGCCAGTGCTGGGACGAGGCCCGCCACTGCGAGATCTCGGTGAAGCTGGCCGAGCACATGGGCGGTGAGCTGGGGGAGTACGCGGAGTTCACCACGCTGTTCGAGGCGGCGTGCCACTCCGATGCCGTGTTCCGGTTGGCGGGGGTCAACCGCGCGCTCGAAGGACTGGCCATCGACGTCTTCACCCAGATGCGGGAGTTCGGTCAGGCGATGAGCGACCCGGTGCTCGAGTACTGCGAGGACTACATGCTGGCCGACGAGGTCACCCACGTGAAGATGGGCTCTCGCTGGCTGCGGGAGGTGACCGAGAACGACGCCGAGCGGCGCAAGGAAGCCCTCGAGTTCCAGCGCATCGTCGACGGCCTGTTCAACTTCCGGGGCCAGCGCGGCGAGGACGACGACTCGCCCATCCGGCTGGCCCGTCAGTTCCGCAAGATGGCCGGATTCACCGACGGCGAGGTCGACGACATCGCCGAGATGGCGGCGAAGTCGAGGGCCGAGCTCGAGGCCGAGCGCCTCGCCGGCGACAGCTCGTCCGAGCTGGCGGGAGCCTGACGCGTCACCAGCGCAAACAGGGTCGGCTCGTCGCTACAGCCGGCGCATGACGGTGACCACCCGCCCGAAGAGCTGCACCTCGTCCGGATCGAGCTCCATCGGCTCCAGCGACGGGTTCGCCGGGAGCAGGACGATCTTGCCCTTCTTCTTGGTGTAGGTCTTGACGGTGGCTTCGTCACCGGGAATACCGGCCACCACGATGTCGCCGTTGTCGGCGGTCTGCTGCACGCGGGCGACGACGAAGTCGCCGTCGAGGATCCCGGCCTCGATCATCGAGTCCCCTCGGACGGTGAGCATGAACAGATCGCCCTCGCCGGTGAGATCCGTCGCGACCGGCAGCATCTCCTCGATGTGCTCCTGAGCGAGCACATCGGTGCCGGCTGCGACCTGGCCGACGAGCGGCACGTGGCGAACCGGCCGCCGCTCGACGTCGACGGCGCCACTGACCGGGTCCCACATGACCTTGAGCGCCCGCGGCTTCGACGGGTCCCGCATGAGGTAGCCGTGGCGTTGCAGCGTCGCCAGGTGGGAGTGGACCGAGGACGGGGAGGTCAGCCCCACCTCGGCGCCGATCTCCCGGACCGAGGGCGGATAGCCCCGGCCCCGCATCTGCTGCTCGATGAACTCGAGGATGGCATGTTGGCGTTTCGTGAGCTGGTGCTCGCCCATCTCGTTCTTCTCCCCTCGTCGAGAGCTGCCTGCCGAGCAGCTCGCGGCTACGCACGCTGCGTTGCCGCTGTCGATTCTCTGTTGTGGACGGCACCCGCTCCACGGTCCGTTCGGGGAACCTGGACCGGGGCCGTCGAACGTGTGTTTGTCTCCGGCTGGGGCCACTATGCCACATCGGGCGTACGAATGTTCGACATTCGCTCCGATTGTCATGTCCCGGCCCCCGTTGAACACCTGTTCGATCCTGGTGTTGCCTCGAACCACTGTTCGGTCTACAGTCGAACGGTGGTTCGACTCGTGACCGTCCGTGGTTCCTGGCCCCGGTGGCGTCACGCTCGTCCGCTGCCCCGCCAGCTTCACTGTCACACCCGCTGAGGAGACTGTGCATCATGGTTGCCCTCCTTCATCCCCGGCCCTCGACCCGGACTCGTCACGGCCGCGGAGCGGCCCCGGTTCACGGCCGCGGAGCGGCCCCGGTTCACGGCCGCGGAGCGGCCCCGGTTCACGGCCGCGGAGCGGCCCCGGTTCACGGCGGCGGAGCGGCCCCGGCGCTGCGGCTTGTGGTCGACAACACCGCAGCGCCGGCCGAGGGTCCCGTCCGGTGGGGCTCCCTCGACCGTTCGGCGCTGGCGGGGCTGGTTGCGGTCGCTGCGCTGGTGCTGGGCGGCTTACTGACCGTCCGGTTGCTGCAGGGCTCGCCAACCGCCGCGGGGCTCGGCGCCGATCGAGCCGCTGCCACGGCGCCGGTCGTCGCGGGGCCGGGGGAGCGGATCGTCGTGGCCAGGGCCGGCGATTCGCTGTGGTCGATCGCCCGCACCATCTCCCCCGATGACGATCCCCGGCCGATCGTCGCAGCCCTCATCGAGGCCAACGGTGGAGACTCGGTGCAGATCGGTCAGCAAATCGTTGTGCCCCGGCAGCTTCTAGATTGATGTTGGCCGCTAGTTTGAGCGGTGTGCGGTGTCCGATCTGTCAACTCGCCGAGACGAGGGTCATCGATTCCCGTTCCGCCGATGATGGTGCAGCCATCCGGCGACGCCGGGAGTGCAGCTCCTGCCAGCGCCGGTTCAACACGTTCGAGCGGATCGAGGAAGCGCCGATCGTGGTCGTCAAGCGCTCGGGCGAGCGCGAGCCGTTCGACCGTGAGAAGATCGGCCGTGGCCTGCTGGCCGCTTCCAAGGGGCGGCCGGTTGACGGCAACGATGTCGAGCGACTGGTCTGCGGCGTCGAAGAGGAGGCTCGGCTGCTCGGCGGCGAGGTGACCTCGGAATGGGTCGGGTTGGCGGTGCTCGAGCGGCTGCGGTCGCTTGACGAGGTGTCCTATCTCCGGTTCGCCAGCGTGTACAAGTCCTTCACCGACGTCGACGACTTCGAGCGCGAGGCCAGGCTGATCAAGCTCGACGGAGGCGAGGCAACGACCCGTCCGTGACCGCCGGTCCCGAGCTCTCGATCCGAGCCTCCTAGCCGAGCCCGCTGACTGAGCCTGCGATCCGGAGCTCTCGATCCGAGCCGGCTAGCCGAGCCTGCTAGCCGAGCCTGCGATCCGGAGCTCTCGATCCGCCTGCGCCTCCGGACCTCAGCGCTCCCTGGATCTCGTCCAGCGACAGAACAGGAAGTCGTCGTCTGTCCACACCCGGTCGAGTCGCATGCCCCGGGGCGGCCCGGACGGCAGTGGTCCGATGGCCGCCCGGCGGGAGTCCGCCGCCAGCAGGTGGGGCGAGAGCGACAGGTTCCACTCGTCGACGAGGTCCTCGTCGATCAGCTGGCCGTTCAGGGACGGACCGCCCTCGGCGAGTGCGGTCCGGGCCCCGTGGTCGAACAGCACGGCCAGGGCGGCCGCCAGCTCGACGCCGTCCTCGCCGACCTCCACGATCTCGGCCACCGGCTCGAGCGCTCGGCGCCGGTCGGCCGGCGCCGACCGGGCCGTCAGGATGTAGGGCCGGTTCTCGGGATCGCCGAACAGCGGCAGGTCGGTGTCGAGGCTGAGACTGCGGGTGACGACCGCCAGACGGGGGTCCGGGGCCTGGCCCCTGGCGCGCCGCTGGGCTCGCCGCTCCTCGCTCTGTCTGGGCGGGCGATACCGCTCCTCCCTGGCAGTCGTCGCGCCGACGAGGATCACGTCGGCCACGGCCCGCAGCGCGGCGAACATCGCCTTGTCGGCTGTCCCGCCGAGCTGACCGGAGACCCCGTCGACCGTCGTGCCGCCGTCGGCCGAGACGACCATGTTGGTGTACACCCACGGTCGCCCGGCAGGCGCCGGTCGAGACTCGGCGGCCACGGCCCGGTCCGGCTCGATCGGGCCGTCGGCGTCGAGCCCATCGGGGTAGAGTTGGATCATCGGTCTGCACGGTCTCCGTCGCTCGGGGGCTGCTGGCGCCGGCCGGGTCCCGTTGCGCCGGCCCGGCCACACTCGAGAGTGTACGGCCGACGTCGATCCCATCGCCGGGCTCGGCCCGCCTCCCGGCACCATCTCGGGGCCCGCCGTTGCCGCTCGGCGTGCTCGCCGGCGCACTGCCGGTGACGGTCAACAGCCAGACCGGCGCTATCCACCGGGATTCGTGACAATCCCCACGAAATCCACAGCGTCATCCTCTTTCCATCCACAGTGAGAAGTGCGTAGTCTTCGTACCGGTGCCCGCGTGGGGCAACGATGTTGTGACGGAGGTCGGGTGTAGGGGCATCAGTATTGTTGGGCTCGTGGCGGTCGAGCCCTTGGGTTCGAAGCTGCGTCACGGGAGTATCCACTCCGCAGACGTCGGCCCCGTTCAGCGGCGAACCTTGACCTGCGGTCCTCACTCGGCTTCCGTCATGATTCGAGACGTCCCACCGGGCTGGCCAACGACGAAGGAGTCGCCGCCGGACATCCTCGATTTCTTCTCCTCTCCATTGACACGGTCGTAATTACAGTGGTGTAATGATGGACCACATCTTGTGCGTCGCTCCGATGGGGCCGGCGGTAAGCACAAGATCTAGTGTTCGTTTGAACGCGTGAATTGCATTTGCAGAGATTGCACCGCAGTCGGATGCCCCGCAGCCTGCCCACTCGATCGGTCACCCGTTCGGACCACGCAACCGCAGGACATCTGACCGCAGTACAACGGACCGCAGGGTCCGTCCCCGGGCACCATCGGGGGACGGACCGAGCGAGACACTCGTCCACAGCGGGTACTCGATCGAGTGCTCAGACCGACTCCCCGGAGTCGATGTGCGAGGTCACGTTGCGAACCAGAGAAATCGGATCAGCGCACAACGGCTGCCCGGGTAAACCGAGCGTCGGCTGGTCGAGAGTCCCGTCCCCGAGAAACCCGTCCCGCCGAGCAACCTGTACGACCATCCAACGACATCCGACCACCCGGCGACCAGAGAGCCCGCCGGAGATCAACCGCCGGCGACAACGGCAACCGCAGCGATACCGGCAGTGGCACCGCCGGCCCAGCAGCGGTCCGTGCTGGCAACTGCAACACCGGTAGCACCACAGCATCGTCAACGACTCGTCATCCGCCACCCGCCCGCTTCGCCGGACACGGTGCCGGACGACCGGACAGAAAGAGAACCACCCAATGGCGCTCGCATCTGAGCAGACTCGCATCGGCCTCCGCCGCCACTTCACGACCGCCGGGGTCGACCCGTACGACACGGTCACCTGGGAGCAGCGCGACGCTCGGATCGCCAACTGGAAGACCGGCGAGGTCGCCTTCGAGCAACTCGGCGTCGAGGTGCCGGACTTCTGGTCGGTCAACGCCACCAACATCCTGGCCCAGAAGTACTTCCGGGGAACCCTCGGCACCGACGAGCGGGAGACCTCGCTGCGGCAGGTGGCGGATCGGGTCGTCAACACCATCACCAAGTGGGGGATCGAGGACGGCTACTTCGAAGCGGCAGAGGCCGAGATCTTCAACGACGAGCTTCGGCACCTGATCATCCACCAGATGGGGGCGTTCAACTCGCCGGTCTGGTTCAACATCGGCGTGCGGGGCGTGCCCCAGCAGGCCTCGGCGTGCTTCATCCTGTCGGTCGAGGACAAGATGGACGCCATCCTCAACTGGTACGTCGAGGAAGGCACCATCTTCAAGGGCGGTTCAGGCGCCGGCATCAACCTCTCGAAGATCCGCTCGAGCGTGGAGCACCTCAAGGGCGGCGGGACGGCGTCCGGCCCGGTGAGCTTCATGCGCGGCGCCGACGCATCGGCCGGCACGATCAAGTCCGGGGGCAAGACCCGGCGGGCGGCCAAGATGGTCATGCTGGACATGGACCATCCGGACATCGAGGAGTTCATCTGGTGCAAGGCCACCGAGGAGCGCAAGGCACGCGTCCTGCGGGAGGCCGGTTTCGACATGGACCTCGACGGCTCCGACAGCCACTCCATCCAGTACCAGAACGCCAACAACTCGGTCCGGGTGACCGACGAGTTCATGCAGGCCGTCGTCGACGACGGCGACTGGGAGCTGACCGCCCGCACCACCGGCCAGGTGGTGCGCACGGTCAAGGCCCGAGACCTCATGCGACAGTTCGCCCAGGCCACCTGGGAGTGCGCCGACCCCGGCATGCAGTTCGACTCCACCATCAACCACTGGCACACCTCGGCCAACACCGGCAAGATCAACGGCTCGAACCCGTGCAGTGAGTACATGCACCTCGACAACTCGGCATGCAATCTGGCCAGCCTGAACCTGCTGCGGTTCCTCCGTGACGACGACACGTTCGACATCGAGGGCTTCAAGGTCGCGGTCGAGCACTTCTTCACCGCCCAGGAGATACTGGTCGGCCGGGCCGACTACCCCACCGGTCCGATCGGCGAGACATCGCTGGCCTTCCGTCAGCTCGGCCTCGGCTACGCCAACATCGGGGCCCTGCTCATGAACCTCGGGCTGCCGTACGACTCGCCGGAGGGTCGGGCCCTCGCCGCCACCATCACCTCGCTGATGACCGGTCACGCCTACCTGACCTCGGCCAAGACCGCCATGCGCATGGGACCACACGACGGCTTCGAGGAGAACGCCGAGCACATGCTGCGGGTCCTCGACCAGCATCGGCAGGCCTCGTTGGACATCCCGGACGACCTCGTCCCGGCCGACCTGATCCAGGAGGCCCGCGACTCGTGGGACAACGCCTGCGGACAGAGCGCGCTGTCGGGCGTTCGCAACGCCCAGGCCACCGTGCTCGCCCCAACGGGCACGATCGGCCTGCTCATGGACTGCGACACCACGGGCATCGAGCCCGACCTCGGTCTCTGCAAGATGAAGAAGCTGGTCGGCGGTGGCACGATGACGATCGTGAACCAGTCGGTGCCGCGAGCGCTCCGCCGGCTCGGCTACGACGACGAGCAGATCGAGGCCATCACCGCCTACATCGACGAGCACAAGTCGATCATCGGCGCCCCCGGGCTGCAGTCCGAGCACACTGCGGTGTTCGCCTGCTCGATGGGCGACAACCCCATCCACTATCTCGGTCACGTGAAGATGATGGCGGCGGTCCAGCCGTTCATCTCCGGTGCGATCTCCAAGACGGTGAACATGCCGGAGGACGTGACGGTCGAAGACGTCGAGCAACTGCACATCGACGCCTGGCAGATGGGGGTCAAGGCGATCGCCATCTATCGCGACAACTGCAAGGTGGCCCAGCCGCTCTCGATGGCGAAGAAGGACGATGCGGCTGACCGCGGGCCGACCGACACGGTCGAGACCGTGCCGGAGCCGGAACCGAGGATCGTCTACAAGCCGGTCCGCGAGCGGCTGCCCCGAGATCGTCGCTCCCGGACCTTCGAGTTCCGCGTCGCCGACTGCAAGGGCTTCGTGACCATCGGCGAGTACGACGACGGTCGACCGGGCGAGGTCTTCCTCCGGGTCTCGAAACAGGGCTCCACCCTGGCGGGCATCATGGACGCGCTGGCGATCTCGCTCAGCCACGGGCTGCAGTACGGGGTGCCGCTGCGGACCTACGTCGAGACGTTCACCGGCATGCGGTTCGAACCGGCCGGCATGACCGACGATCCCGACATCCGGATCGCCAGCTCGATCATGGATTACCTGTTCCGCAAGCTGGCGGTGGCCTATCTGAGCTACGAGGAACGGGCATCGCTCGGGATCTTCACCACCGGGGAGCGGACCCAACAGACGCTGCCCGGTGTCGATGAAGTGGTGACGTCCTCGCCCGGCGAGCTGCCGGTCGACCCGCCGTCGATCGAATCGGCCGCCGATCTCGTGGCTGCCATCGACGCCGTCGGCAGCGACGACGTGAGCACTGGCGCCATGAGCACGGACCCGGTGGCCGACCCGGACGCACCGATCTGCATGCAGTGCGGCATCACCATGCAACGAGCGGGCAGCTGTCACGCCTGTCCGGGGTGTGGCAGCACCAGCGGGTGCTCATAGCGCGCGCGGGCCAACGCGGTATCCGGTCGGTTTCGACAGGCGCTCTTTCGACGGGCGCTCGATCGAGACCGCTGGATACCGCACCGGCCCGGTTCGGCCTCGTATGAGCCAGAGCGGGCCGAGGCCGAGCAGATGCGAGCCCTGACCCACCGGTGAGCGCAGTGCCGAGGGCCGGTCGAGGTCGACGACCCCGAGCGGCTACGGCAACGGCAGGAAGTTGTTGCCCTGGTAGGTCTGCAGGGGGTTCAGCCTGGCGAACATCCGGGCGGTGCCGGTCTGACCGTAGGAGCAGTTCCTGGCGCGCTTCATGCAGCCGTTGATCCACAGGTCCATGGCGTCGTCGTTCCAGCCGCCGAACCAGTCGGCATGCAGGGTTGCGCCGGGGCCGGTGTTGAAGCCGTTCGACCGGTCGGACGACAGGTACCACCCGTTGGTGTTGCCAGCCGGGAAGTACACGAGGATGGAGATCTGGGGGAGTCGGACCGGATGGCTCCCCGGGCACGACTGGTTGTCGTTGACGTAGGTCATGTGGGAGGAGTGGTCAGGTGCGTCCAGGTTCTTGCCGTCCCAGCAGAACGGGAACTGGATGTAGAAGTTGACCGGATCGCTGCCGCAGTTGTTGGGAATCCGGTTCGACTTGTTGTACGACGTGCCGCTCGGCCCGCAGGACCAACCGAGCTTGTAGTCGGCGGTGAAGGACTCCTTGGTCGGGTTGCCGGCGATCATCTTCAGGCCTTGGGGCATGCGCTGGACCTCGCCGGGATGCTTGGTCTTGTAGTAGAGGATGATCTGGTCCGGCACGACCGCATTGCCCTTGCCGTCGAGCAGCGCCGGGGTCCAGTAGCCCGAGCGGTTCAGCTCGAACCCGTTGCAGCTGCCGCCACCGGAGTTGACCAGGCTGTTGGTCGTGGTGTGGGCGTTGACCTTCGTGTTGCCGAAGAACATGTGGAGGTGCGACTTGCCGGGCTGGCCGGGGAAGACGATCGGATCGTCGTAGGAGAAGTGGGAGTAGTTGCAGGCCATCCGGAAGTTGCCGTCGGGATGGGCGCCGTTGTCCGGCACCGGGGCCGGGATGGTGAGCGCATCCATGCTGATCTGGCTCGCCGGGACGTTCTCGTACCGGTTGAACAGCGGGTCCCGGTTGCGGATCGCCTCGAACTGGGCTTCGGTGCCCTTGCTGGCCGGGGCCGCCGGAGGGCTGGTGGTGGGGGCGGCGGTGGTCGGGGCTTTGGTTGTCGGGGCGGCGGTGGTGGGGGCGGCGGCTGCGCCGGTTGTGTTGCTCTTCGCCGCCGTGCCGGCTGTGGTCTCTGCCGCCGTGCCGGCTGTGCTCTCTGCCGCCGTGCCGGCTGTGGTCTGGGCGGCCGTGCCGGCTGTGGTCTCTGCCGCCGTGCCGGCTGTGGTCTGGGCGGCCGTGCCGGCGGTGCTCTCTGCCGCCGTGCCGGCTGTGCTCTCTCCCGCTGCTCCGGCAGGGGCCGGACCCTGGCCGGGCAGCCGGGCGGAGCCGTCGACGAGGCCGGTGATCCCGTTCGCCGAGATCGAGGCCGGCGAATCGGCCGGACCATCGAGGCCGCCGCCGGCGGAGCCGATCGACTGCCCGACGTCGGCCCGCACGACGAGCGGGTCCCCGCTGTTGCCGGCACCGGGCAGGTCCAGCGAGGGCCCGACGTCGCCCGCAGATGACGATTCCGTGGCGAGGGGGGCGGAGGCCGTCTCGATCCGTTGGCCGTCCTCGAGCTCCTGCCCCGACGAGTCGACGACGACGAGGGTCAAGGTCAATCCTGCGGTGAATGCCACACACAGTGCGGCCAGTCCCGAGCTCGGTGACATCGTTGACAACCTTCCCCTGCGACTCGATCCGCCCGGATCGCCCCTTGTTTGTAACGGAGGACTGCTCATCTCGCAACCTAAACGCAATATTAGCCCCCGGGTTTTTACCTAGGCGCGGATCCTCGCCAATCCGGGCCGAGGTGGTGCGGTCGGTGGCGTCGGGAGGCCCGGCCGGCGCTCTGAGCCGGTACCGTTCTCTGGGACCCGTGCGCAGCGGCGAGCACCAGCGATCGCCACCCTGTTCCGAGTCCTCGCCCAGCCAGCAGCCACGGTTGGACGGGGACCCGGCAATCGTGTGGCGGATCGGGTTGCAGCCGTCCGTGGGCGGGTCGAGGACCGGGAAGGACCAGCATGCAGCCAGTTGATGTCGTCGGTGTCGGGAACGCGATCGTCGACGTCTTGGCCACGACCACGGACGACTTCGTGGCCTCCCAGAACCTCGAGAAGGGCTCGATGTCGCTCATCGACGCTGCCAGGGCCGCTGAGCTCTACGGGCTGATCGGCGATGCGGTCAAGGCCTCCGGCGGCTCGGCGGCCAACACGATGGCCGGGGTCGCATCGTTCGGCGGCACCGCCGCCTACATCGGCAAGGTCAGCGACGACGAGCTCGGCAAGGTCTTCGCCGTGGACATGGCCTCGATCGGCGTGTCGTTCGACCAGCCGCCAGCGACGGAAGGACCATCGACCGCGATGTGCCTGGTGCTGATCACCCCGGACGCCCAGCGGACGATGAGCACCTATCTCGGCATCTCGGCGCTGCTCGAACCGGCGGACGTCCGCGTCGCAGCGGTGCAGCGGGCCCCGCTGCTGTTCTGCGAGGGCTACCTGTGGGATGTCGAATCGGCCAAGCGGGCCATCCGCAAGGCCATGGATCTGGCCATCGACATCGGCAGCCGGGTCGCCCTGACCCTCTCCGACACGTTCTGCATCGAGCGCCACCACAGCGAGTTCCTCGAACTGGTGGCCGGACCGGTGGAGGTGCTGTTCGCCAACAGGGCCGAGCTCACCACCCTCTACGAGTGCGACCTCGACACCGCGGTGGCCAAGGTGGCGGACCAGGTGGAGCTGGCCTGCGTGACGCTCAGCGGCGACGGGTCGTGGCTCGTGTCGGACGGCGAGATCATCGAGATCGCACCGGAGCGGGTCGGCCCGGTCGTCGACACCACCGGTGCGGGCGACCAGTACGCAGCCGGTGTGCTCTACGGCCTCAGCAGGGGGATGAGCCTGCCCGAGGTGGGTCGACTCGGCTCGCTGGCCGCCGGCGAGGTCATCTCCCATCTCGGGCCACGCCCGCAGCGCCCGCTGTCGAGCTTCCTCTGACCGGCCCGATCGGGCGGGATCGACCGAGGGGACCGGTCGGCTATCCGGCTGGTCGGGCCTCAGGAGGCCCGAAGAGGACGCCCTGGCCCCAGTCGACCTCGAGGGTCCGGAGCGCCTTGGCCTGGGCCTCGGTCTCCACTCCCTCCGCCACCACCCAGGCCCCGGTGCGGTGGGCGAGGTCGACCACCGCCCTGATGATGGCGGTGGCCTCGGTGCTCGGCAGCGCCGCGATCAGGTCGCCGCTCAGCTTCAGCACATCAGGCTTGAAGCTGGTGGCCACCCGGAGGCTCGAATAGCCGTCGCCGACGTCGTCGATGGCGATCCGGACGCCGGCGTTGCGGAGCTTCGTCAGCTGGGCCGCTGCGAGGTCGATGTCGTTGTAGCGGTTGCGCTCCGCGGTCTCGAACACGAGCTGGTCGGCCTCGAGGCCGATGTCCTCTGCGTGGCGGATCGTCCGGCGAGCCGCTGCGAGGTCGAACGTGCCATCCGGGGCCATGATGTTCAGGAACAGCAGGCCCGCCCCCAGCCATGGCCCGACGCCCCGGACCGCCAGCTGCCGGCTCAGCTGGTCGAGGTCGGCCAGCCAACCTCCCTTGGTGGCTCTGGCGATCAGGTCGTCCGCCCCGAGGATCTCCCCGGAGACCCGGGCCCGGATGAGGGCTTCGAACCCGACGACGGATCGGTTGGCGAGCCGCACGATCGGCTGGTAGCGGACCTCGTAGTCGAGATCGGCGCTGGCCAGCAGCTCCTGCTCCAGCAGGTCGGCCACCTCGCCGAGGGTGGCGGCCATCAGCGCCTTCTGGACCAGCTCCTGGGGTGAGGAGTCCACATCAGCGACGGCGACCTTGACGTCGGTTGCGGTGTCGCCGTTTCGGGACAGCGCCTCGACCAGTCGGTGGAGGAAGAACCGGCAGTCCGAGACCTCCAGCCAGACCACGCCCGATCTGATGTCGACGGTCTCGGCTTGGGCGATCAACGACTCGTCGAGGTGGTTCACCACCCCGGGGTCCACCGAGCCGAGCAACACCAGCATGGGCTCCGGGCCCGGTAGCTCGAAGGTCCGCTCTGCCGCTCTCACCGCTCCAAGCGTACTCTCGCCGGACGATCCGTGCCGAGACCCCGGTCACACGCCCCGATCCGGGCCGACTCAGACCTCCTGGGGCGGTTCGAACGAGAGGGGCAGGTCGCCGAGGCGAACCAGGGTCGCCGTGATCCAGCCGCCGATCGAGCCGAAGTGCTCGTCGAGTGCCGAGCCGTCCTCGAGCGTCTTCTCGTCGAGCTCGTAGGCGCCGGTATAGGTGATCTCGACGGCATGGGACAGGATGTGCAGGTCGCTGTCGTAGACCGTCTCGACGGTCGGGCCGAGACCGGTCAGCTCCTCGTCGCCGATCTGGGGGGAGTGGGCCGGCAGGCCCTGCATGATGACGGCAGGATCCGGGGCTTCCGACAGTCGCTGGACCCGGAAGACGACCTCGATCTCGATCACCGGCCCCTCGGTGAACTCCTCGTCGAGGAACCAGGTCCGGTAGGCGGTCTGGGCCCAGGTGGGCCACTCGAGCGTCAGGTCCACCTGGACCCGGGGCGGCTGGCCCTCGCCCGGTAGGCCGTAGATCGTCTCCCAGCTGACGTCGCCGAGCAGCACGTCGGTCTGGAACCGCTCCTCGAGGGCCTGGCGCTCCAGCAACGCCGATTCGAGTGCGTCCCGGAGGGCCCCGATGGCGTCGGTGAAGACGTGATCGAGCACGATCTATCGGCCGTGCGAGCGGGCCGCAGCCGGGTCAGCGATCGGCAACCGACGTGGTAGAGGCACCTGGGGAGTGTAGCCCATGGTCCGGTCCCGTCCGGCTTCGGTGGTGCGGTGGGGGCCGGGAGCCCGGCGACGGATACCGGGCCGGGGCCGGAGATGCTAGGACAGAGGGGGAACGGCTGCAGAGGGAGGCAGAACGTGAGCGAGGATGCTCGATCCGAGAGGTCGCGAGGAGCCGGTGAGCCCCACCGGTTCTCGGTGGTGGACCTGACCGTGCGCAACGGGGTGGCTGTCGCCGAGATCGACAACCCACCGATCAACCTCATCACCCCGGAGCTCTTCGGTGACCTCCGGGCCCTGCCGGACCGGGTCGAGAACGACGACGACGTCCGGGTACTGGTGCTGCGCAGCGCCAACCCGCAGTTCTTCATCGCCCACTACGACGTCGAGCAGATCCTGGCCGCCCCCATCGACGGCACGCCGCGACGGGGGACCGAGCTGCGGGGCTTCCACAGGATGTGCGAGCGCTACCGGACCATGGCGGTGCCGACGATCTGCGAGATCGACGGCCGGGTCGGGGGAGGAGGGGGTGAGCTGGCGGCCTCGTGCGACATGCGGTTCGGCACCGTCGCTGGCACCGTGCTGTGCCAGATGGAGGTCCCGATCGGCATCCTGCCCGGTGGCACGGGCACCCAGCGACTGCCCCATCTGGTCGGCCTCGGTCGGGCGATGGAGATCGTGCTCGCAGGCGACGACATCGACGGCGCAACCCTGGCCCAGTGGGGCTGGCTCAACCGGGCGCTGCCGGCCGGCGAGCTTCGGGCCTTCGTCGACGACCTGGCGGCCCGCATCGCCGGCTTCCCGCCGGAAGCGGTGGCCCGGGCCAAGGCCTCGGTGCTGGCCGCCACCGCCGACCCGACCGACGGCCTGCTGACCGAGGCCTTCCTGTTCCAGGAGACGCTGCGCTTCCCGTCGGCCCACCAGCGGATGCGGGCGTTCCTGGCCGCCGGCGGCCAGACGGTGGAGGGCGAGCTACGGGTCGGGGCGATCGCCGGGGAGTTGGGGCCCGACCCGGAATCCGATTCCGGGACCGGGCCAGGGGCGGCCGCGCCATGATCGATCGCGAGCGGCGAGACGAGATCGAGCGGTGGATCCGCATGGACGCCGAGTACGGCGACGAGCTCCGGCGCCTGCTGGAGGAGGATCCGGCCGAGGCGGCGCGGTTGTTCGACGGCAGGATCGCCTTCGGCACCGCAGGACTCCGGGCGGCGATGGGGCCGGGCCCCCGGCAGATGAACCGGTTGGTGGTGCAGCAGACGACGGCCGGGCTGCTGCGTTGGCTCCCCCCGGAGCCGACCGTGGTGATCGGCTACGACGCTCGGTACCACTCGAAGCGGTTCGCCGACGATGTGGCGAGGATGGTGGCCACGGCCGGCGGCCGGGCCGAGCTCGTCGATCAGCCGGCCCCGACGCCGGTCCTCGCCAGGGCGGTGCTCGATCGGGCTGCGGACGCCGGGGTCATGATCACGGCCAGCCACAACCCGGCCGCCGACAACGGCTACAAGCTCTACCTCTCGGACGGGCTCCAGCTGGTCGACCCGTCCGACGGCGAGATCGCCGCCCTCATCGACCAGGTGGCGGCGGGCCCTGCCCCCGCTCTCGGTGACGGCGACGGCGAGCCCCCGATCGACATCGGCGCCGAGAGCCTCGAGCGCCATCGAGCCGTGGCCGTCGAGGCCCTGCTGACCGGTCACCGCGAGGTCTCGGTGCTCTACACCGCCATGCACGGGGTCGGGGGCCGCCACCTGCTGTCGTGCTTCGCCGCAGCGAGGTTCCCGCCCCCGGCGGTGGTCGCCGATCAGTTCGAGCCGGATCCCGACTTCCCGACGGCTCCGTTCCCCAATCCCGAGGAGCCCGGCGCGTTCGACCTGGCCTACCAGCGCGCCGCCAGCATGGCCGAGGGCGACCCTCGATCGCCCGTCGACATCATCCTGGCCAACGATCCGGATGCCGATCGGCTGGCCGTCGCCGTGCTCGACGACGAGCAACGGTGGCGTCGGCTCAGCGGCGACGAGGTCGGGGCCCTGCTGGCCGATCACGTGCTGCGCCACCGAACCGGTCGGGGCGACCCGACCGACGACGGGACCGAGGAAGGGGGCGACGGGACCGAGGAGGGGGCCGGCGGAACGTCTCTGGTGGCGTCGTCGATCGTCTCGTCCCGGTTCATCGACCGCCTGGCCGACGCCTATGGGGCCGAGAGCATCCGGACCTTGACCGGATTCAAGTGGGTGGCCCGGCCCATCGTCGATCGGCCGGAGGATCGCTACCTGTTCGGCTACGAGGAGGCCCTCGGCTACTGCATCGGCGATCGGGTCAGGGACAAGGACGGCATCAGCGCTGCGCTGGTGATGGCCGAGCTGGCAGCCGAGTGCATCGCCACCGGCACCACGGTCTGGCAACGGCTCGGCTCGCTGATCGAGCGCCACGGGCTGTACGCAACCGCCCAGGTGACCGTGGGGATCGGTGACCTCGACGACGCCCGTCGGGTGGCCGTCATGCAGCGAGCGGTCGATCTCGACCCTGGCGACATCGCCGGCACACGGGTCGTCGAGCGGGAGGACCTGTCGAAGGGGGAGCGGTTGCCGCCGACGGCCGGGGTGGTGCTCCGCCTCGAAGACGACAGCCGGGTCATCGTCCGCCCCAGCGGGACGGAGCCGAAGATCAAGGCCTACCTGGAAGTGGTGGAGCCGGGGGGCCCACCGGGTTACGCGAGCGAAGCCCGGCGACGGGCCGGGCTCCGGCTTCGGGATCTCGAGGTTGCGGTGACCGGACTGCTCGGCAGCTGAGGCGCCGAGCGCTGCGAGGCCGTACGGCTAGCAGGGTGCTGAAGATCGCCGTTGAGGTTCTCGGAGGCCAGGCGCCGCCCAGTCAAGGACGCAGGATTCGCCACAGCTTGTGAGCGCTATGGCGAATTCGAGGACGCAGAGTGGGCGGATGGATGGCCTCCGAGAATCCGACATGTGATTTTCAGCACCCTGCTAGTTGCGGCCGACGGTCGGCTTGCGGCCGTGGTTGGCCTTCTTGCGGCGGGCCAGGAGCCGCTTCTTGCGTCTGCGCTTCGACATGGGTGCCAGGGTAGCGGCCGACCGGTCGATTCGGTCCCCGGGGGCCGGTGGTCGGCTGTCAGCGGTTGCAGAGGGCGAGCAGGTCGTCGGCGGTGCGCGTGTTGATGATGCGCTCTGGCTCGATCCCCAGCTCGGCGGCCCGGTCGCAGCCGTAGTTCACCCACTCGAGCTGGCCCGGCGCATGGGCGTCGGAGTCGATGCTGATCCGGCAGTCCCACTCGCAGGCCAGTGCCAGCAGCTCGTCCGGCGGATCCTGCCGCTCGGGTCGACAGTTGATCTCCACGGCGGTGTCGAACCGAGCGCAGGCGGCGAACACGTAGTCGGCGTCGAACGTCGACGGCTTGCGGGGCTTGTTCAGCACCTTTCGGTTCGTGCAGTGACCGAGGATGTCCACGTGCGGGTTGGCCACGGCGGTCACCAGCCGGCGGGTCATCTCACGCTCGGGCTGGTGGATCTTGTAGTGGACCGAGGCCACCACCACGTCGAGCCGGGCCAGGAGCTCGTCCGGCAGGTCGAGGGTGCCGTCGGCCAGGATGTCGACCTCCATCCCGGTGAGGATCCGGAACGGGGCCAGCTCTTCGTTGAGGGCCTCGATCTCCACCAGCTGGTCGGCCAATCGCTCCGGCGACAGCCCCTTTGCCACCGTCAATCGGGCCGAGTGGTCGGTGGCCACGAGGTACTCGTGACCGAGGGCCATCGCCGCCTCGGCCATGGCCCGCAGCTCGGCGCCACCGTCGGACCACGTCGAGTGGGAGTGGCAGTCCCCCTGCAAGCGTGCCCGCAGCTCGGCCCCGGGACCGAGCGGGACCTCGGTCGACGCCTCCAGCCCGTCGAGGTAGGCGGTCGGCCCCGCCCCGTATGCCCCCCGGACCACGGCATCGATCGACGGGCCGATGCCGTCGAGGGAGCTCAGCCGACCGGCGAGGGCCAGCCGCTCGACGTCGCCCGGGTCGAGACCGTCGAGGATCGTCCGGCCCCTGAGGAAGGCCCTGACCTTCTGGACGGGTGCGAGGTCGCGGTCGAGCAGGTAGATGACGCGGTCCAGGGCCTGCCGGTAGGGGGCGGGAGAGGAGTCGGCCGATGCGGTCTGCGCCACAGCTCCAAGCGTAGTGCGCTCTCGATGCGGCACCGGTGGAGATCCCGGACCGCGCGATCCGGGTGCGACTCGGTGAAGCTCCGCCGCCACGTCGGGACTGCCGCCGCCAGGCGGAAGCTGCAGTCGAGCTGTTCCTACGCCTTGCCGGGGCCGGGTGAGGCGGTGCTCGAGCCGAGGGCAGCCACCTATCCGGGCAGGCCCTGCAGGTCCGCGTCCACCACGCGGGCGACGCTCGGTTTCTCCACTGCGTCGAACTCCCGTATCGCCCGCGCAAGCTGGTCACGCGCCTCGGCGTCGTGGCCTTTCGCCGCCGCGAGCCGTCCCGCTGCCCACCGGATCCGGGCGCCCGTCTCCGGCGATCGGACGACGTCGTTGAGCTGGTCCGCTCGTTCGATCCTGCGCCCTGCTTCGGTCAGGTCGCCAGTCCCGATCTCGGCCATTGCCAGTCGAGGGAGGACGAACAGCTCACCTGCGGCATTGTCGGATCTGGTCGTGACGAAGCCCAGTGCTTCGCGGAGTAGGCGCACGGCTTCGTCGGAATCTCCTCGCTCGAGTGCGGCCTGGCCCCGATGGGCCCTCACCCGACCGGCATCGATGACCTCGCCGAGTTCGAGGTACCCCTGTTCTGCGCGATCGAGGTGATCGAGAGCTTCGTCGATCCGCCCCTGGGGCAGGAGCACGTCTCCGCCGAGGGCAGCATGGTAGCCATGGTCGTCGAGAGGACCGGCCGAGTGCTCCCGAGACTCTCGGAGCAAGCGATGTGCAACGTCGAAGCGCTCTCTGCTCGCTTCGACCTGACCCAGCACCCGAAGGGTATGGGCACGACCACCATCGTCGCCCGCCGCCAACGAGCGCTGGAACAGGTGGGCGGCCTCGTCGTGCTGCTCCTGCAGCAATGCAACGTGGCCGAGCCACCAGTGGAGCCGGCCAGGTTCGACGTCGAGCGGCCCGCCCGTCATCTCGGCGTCCAGTGCGGATCGAACCGTCCTCAGATGGTGCTCGGCCGACGTGGTATCGGCCAGCATGACCGCGGCCTGTCCCATCATCCAGTGGGTCAGCAGCCAGGGCTCGGATCCCTTCTTGAATCCCTCCAGTGCAAGCGCTCCCACCTCGAGCACGCGGCCATACTGACCGGCACCCAGGGCTTGGCCCACGGCCTCGAACAATGCACCGGCCAGCTTCCGCGAACGGCGCCGTGGTTCGGTGAGGATCAGAGCTGCTCCGGCGATCGCGAGAACCATGACGATAATGGCCACGGAGGTCGGCATGATGTCCTATCGGTCGCCTCTCCCCCACAGTTCACCGTCAGTGACCGGCTCGACCATCCGCAGGGCTCGCATGCCCGACAGCGGCGGCGGGTGGGGCGACTCGGCCTCGCCGCCCAGGGTGGACGGATGACCGTCGAAACCCCGGCATGTATTGCTCAGCAGTCTCCTAGCCTGGGGATCATATGGAGAAGTTCGGTTTCGTCGGCCTGCCAAACGCCGGAAAGTCGTCGCTGTACAACGCCCTGACCGGCGGGAGCGCACTGGCTGCGCCGTACGCCTTCGCCACCACCGATCCCAACATCGGTGTGGCCAAGGTGTTCGACCACCGGCTCGACGCCCTGGCCGAGATGAGCGGCTCGAAGAGCGTGGTGCCGGCCAGCGTGCAGTTCACCGACATCGGTGGGCTCGTCGAGGGGGCGAGCAAGGGCGAGGGTCTCGGCAACAAGTTCCTGGCCGGCATTCGGGAGGTCGATGCCATCGTCTTCGTCCTCCGGGCCTTTCGGGACGACGAAGTTCCCGGCTCCCACGATCCGCTGGACCACCTCCGGATCGTGGAGCTCGAGCTCACGTACGCCGACCTCGAGACCGTCGAGCGCCAGATCGAGAAGAAGCGAAAGGCGCTCAAGGGCGACCCGTCGTTGCGCGCCGAGGTCGAGGCCGCCGAGTCCGCCCTGGCCCACCTCGAGGCTGGAACGCCCCTCTACCGGGCCGACCTGCCGCCGGAGCACATCGAGGCCCTGCGACCGTGGTTCTTGCTGACCAACAAGCCGGTACTGGCCATCGTCAACCTGGATGAGGACCAGCTGACCGACGTCGAGACCGTGATCAAGCCGGTCCAGGAGGAATTGGGCGAGCTGGCGCCGGTGTTCGGCGCGTGCATCCAGCTGGAAGCCGAGGCGGCCCAGCTCGATCCCGACGACCGGGCCGAGATGCTCGACGGGTTCGGGCTCGGCGAGGGCGCGCTCGTCCGGTTCATCCAGGCCGCCTACCACGCCCTGGGGCTGCGCACGTTCCTGACGACCGGTGAGAAGGAGAGCAGGGCCTGGACCTTCAAGGTCGGCTCGACCGCCCCGCAGTGCGCCGGTCTCATCCACACCGACCTCCAGCGGGGGTTCATCAGGGCCGAGACGATCCGGTGGGACGAGCTGCTGGAGATCGGGTCGTGGGCCAAGGCCAGGGAGATCGGCAAGATCAGACAGGAGGGCAAGGACTACGTTGTCGAGGACGGTGATGTGTTGGAGATCCGTTTCAACGTCTGATCGCCGTCGCCCGCTCGGCAACTCGATCGGAGTCACGCCATGAAGCGATCCTCGTTCAGTCCCGACCGGCCGACCAAGGGCTGGCTGGTCCGCGACGACCGGGTGCTGGCCTCGGTCGAGGTGGCGGTCGGCAGGGTGGCCAAGACGTGGGGGCTCCTCGGCCGCGACCACATCGACGGTGCACTGGTGATCGAGGGCTGCCGGTCCGTCCACAGCTTCTCGATGGGCTTCGAGCTCGACGTGGCGTTCCTCGACGGGGACGGCACCGTCATCAGGACCCTACGCCTCCGCCGCAACCGGATCACGCTGCCCGTGTGGCAGGCCCGCTCGGTGCTGGAGGCCGAGGCCGGCGCCTTCGGCCACTGGGAGCTCAAGGTGGGCGACGTCCTCGAGATCCGGCCGGTGGACGAGCACCCGTGATGGCCGCCGCCGCTCGGTGTCACCCAGCCCAGCTCGGCTACCGCCAGAGCCGACGGTGACCACCCCGGCGAGTCCCGGTGGCCGGCTGTACGTGGTCGGCACGCCGATCGGCAACCTGTCGGACCTGAGCCCCCGCGCCGCGGAAATCCTGGCCGGGGCCGACGGCGTGATCTGCGAGGACAGCAGGCGGACCGGGCGCCTGCTGGCCCACATCGCGAGCGACGGCCGGCCCGACGGAGCGGCGAGGCCCGACCTGATAGTGGCC
>JAHELU010000107.1 GCA_024644005.1 Acidimicrobiales bacterium
GTTTGTCACCTTTCTTCGATCGCGTGGCCGGCCGGTTTCGTGGGCCGGTGGCCGGGATGGCGCGATGCTCGGTCGGTTGCTAGATGGCGAAGAAGTCGCGGGCCTTGATCAGGGCATCGGAGAGGGCGTCCACATCGTCGTCGTCGTTGTAGAGGTAGAAGCTCGCCCTGGCCGTCGCCGTCACGCCGAGCTCCCGCATCAGCGGCTTGGCACAGTGATGGCCGGGGCGGATGCAGACAGCGTCCTCGTCCAGGACCTGGCTGACGTCGTGGGCGTGGACTCCGTCGAGCACGATCGACAGCACCGCACCCCTGGCGCTCGGCTCCGCCGGTCCGTGGATCGTGATCGAGTCGCCCAGGTCGGTCGTCAGCTTCCGGAGCGCATAGGCGGTGACCTCGACCTCGTGCCGGCGGATGGCGTCCATGCCGATGTCGCCCAGGTAATCGATGGCCGCCCCGAGCCCGACCGCTTCTGCGATCGGGGGAGTGCCGGCCTCGAACTTGGCCGGCAGCCCATCCGGGATGAAGCCCTCTGTGGTCACGTTGAGGATCATGCCGCCGCCGCCCAGGAAGGGGGGCATCGCGTCGAGCAGCGCCTCCCGACCCCACAGCACGCCGATGCCGGTCGGTCCGAGCATCTTGTGCCCGCTGAAGGCCACGAAATCGGCCCCCATGTCGACCACGTCCGTCGGCATGTGGGGCACCGACTGGCAGGCATCGACGAGGGTGAGGGCGCCGGCCGCCCTGGCGGCAGTGATGACCGTGTCCATCGGCGTGAGGGCGCCGGTGACGTTCGACATGGCGGTGATCGAGCAGAGCTTGGCCCCGTCCATCAGGCGATCGAGATCGGTCAGGTCGAGTCGGCCGTCCCCGGTGACGGGGATCCAGCGGATCTCGAAGCCTCGCTCGGCGGCCAGCATCTGCCACGGCACGATGTTGGCGTGGTGCTCGAGCAGGGACAGCACGATGGCGTCCCCGCTCGACAGGTTGGTCCGGCCCCAGCTCGCCGCCACCAGGTTGATGGCTTCGGTGGCGTTCTTCGTGAAGATGACCTCGTCACTGCTGGGGGCGCCGATGAACTCGGCCACCTTGACCCTCGCCCCCTCGAACTCCCTCGTTGCCCGCTCGGCCACCCGGTAGACCCCGCGATGCACGTTGGCGTAGCTGTGCTGGTACAGCTCGGCCATGGCGTCGATCACCTGCTGTGGTCGCTGGGAGGAGGCCGCAGAGTCGAGGAAGACCAGGCGCTTGCCGTCCTGGAGCTGATCGAGGATGGGGAAGTCCTTGCGGATCGCCGCGACATCGAAGCCGGTGGCCGGCGGCGGCACGGAGCCAGTGGGTTCTGTGGTCATTTGAAGCTCTCGTAGCCCTCGGTCTCGAGCTGGCGGGCCAGCTCCGGCCCGCCGGAGGCCACGATACGGCCGTCGACCAGCACGTGCACATGGTCCGGCTGCAGGTGCTCCAGGAGCCGCTGGTAGTGGGTGATGGCCAGGGTACCGAGGTTCGGTCGCTCGGCCCGCACGGCCTGCACGCCGGTGGCCACCGTGCGGAGGGCGTCGATGTCCAGCCCCGAGTCCGTCTCGTCGAGGATCGCCATCTCCGGCTCGAGCACGGCCATCTGCAGCACCTCGTTCCGCTTCTTCTCGCCGCCGGAGAACCCCTCGTTGACGTACCGCTCCATGAACGACGGGTCGATGTCGAGCTTGTCCATCCACTCCATGAGCGACAGCCGGAGCTCGAGCACGCTCATCTCGATGCCCTTGCGGGCGCTGAGGGCCTGGCGGAGGAAGTTGAGGATCGAGACCCCGGCGATCTCCTGGGGGTACTGGAAGGCCAGGAACAGCCCGGCCTTGCCCCTGACGTCGGTGTCCCACTCGGTGATGTCGTCTCCCTGGAAGCGGATGGTGCCGGATGTCACCTCGTACTCCGGCGAGCCGAGCAGCACGGTGGCGAGGGTGGACTTGCCCGACCCGTTCGGCCCCATCAGGGCGTGAACCTCGCCGGCGCGCACGGTCAGCGAGACACCCTTGAGGATCTCGACGCCCGGTTCGAGGTCGGTGTCGGGGGTCGAAACGTGGAGGTCGTCGATCTCGAACAGCGGTGCGTCGGTCATGCCTTCCAGTCTAAGTCGGCGGCGGAATTAGACAATCCGCGTAGTGTAAATCAGGTGCGAATTTCCGGCCTCGAGCCGATTCTCGCTGCGATCGCAGCCGATACCTGATAAACATGACCGGATTCGTTGGGTTTGGAGCCCGGTCCCGACATCCGGCCAGAAGCCACCACCCGCCCGACCACTGAACGAGAGGCCGCACATGCAGCAGTACGCAGGAGATCTCACCCTGGAACAGGCCTGGTCGCTGCTCCGCGACGACGAGCGATCGGTGCTGATCGACGTGAGGACGGAGCCGGAGTGGGCCTTCGTAGGTGTGCCCGTGCTCGACGAGCTCGGCAAGCGACCGCGGTTCGTCGAGTGGTCCACCTATCCGGACGGCGCCGCCAACAGCCGATTCCTGGAGCAGGCGTCGGCCGACCTGGACCGGGACCAGCCGATCCTGTTCCTGTGCCGGTCGGGGGTCCGGTCTGCGGCGGCCGCAGCGGCGTTCACCTCGAGCGGCTACACCAGGGCCTACAACGTGTCCGCCGGGTTCGAGGGTGACCTGGACCCGGAAGGCCACCGCACCTCGGGCTGGCGCCACGCCGGCCTGCCCTGGCGGCAGTGATGAGCGGGCACAGTGCCGACGGGGGCCGGAACGGGTGGCGCGAGGCCACGAGATTGGTCAGGGGAGGCCTCGCCCGTTCCGGCTTCGACGAGACCGCAGAGGCGATCTATGCCACCTCGGGCTTCGTCTACGGATCGGCGGCCGAGGCCGAGGCCGCATTCGCCGGCGAGCACGAGCGGTTCCTCTACAGCCGGTTCGGCAACCCCACGGTCGCCGTGTTCGAGGAGCGTCTGCGGTTGATCGAGGGGGCCGAGGTGTGCCGGGCCACCGCCTCGGGCATGTCCGCGGTCTTCGCCGGACTGGCCTCGTTCCTGACCGCAGGCGATCGGCTGGTGGCGTCACGGGCGCTGTTCGGCTCGTGCTCGGTGATCGTCAACGAGATCCTCCCCCGATTCGGTGTGGACACCGAGACCGTTGACGGCCGCGACCTCGGCGCCTGGGAGGCGGCGCTGGACCGTGGTGCCGATGCCGTGTTCCTGGAGACACCGTCGAACCCGGGACTGGAGCTGGTCGATCTGCAGGCCGTGTCGGCCATGGCGCACGAAGCCGGCGCCCTCGTGGTGGTCGACAACGTGTTCGCCACGCCGATCCTCCAGCGGCCGCTCGAGCTCGGAGCCGACGTCGTCGTCTACTCGGCGACCAAGCACATCGACGGCCAGGGCAGGACCCTCGGCGGGGCGGTGCTGTGCAGCGAGGCCTTCGACAGCGATCACCTGCGGGAGTTCGTCCGCCACACCGGACCCAGCCTCAGCCCGTTCAACGCCTGGGTGCTCTGCAAAGGATTGGAGACGCTCCGGCTGCGGGTCGACGCCCAGTCCTGCGCGGCCGCTCGGATCGCCGCCGCGCTCGAGGACGCACCGGGGGTGCGGCGGGTCCTCTACCCGACTGCCGCCAGCCACCCGCAATGCGAGCTGGCCCGTCGCCAGCTGAGCGCGGGCGGGACGGTGGTCTCGATCCTGCTGGAGGGGGGCAAGGAGGAGGCGTTCTCCTTCCTCGATCGGCTGGAGGTCTTCGACATCTCCAACAATCTGGGTGACACCAAGAGCCTGGTCACCCATCCGGCCACCACGACCCATCGGCGGCTGGGACCGGAGCTGCGGGAGGAGCTCGGCGTCACCGACTCGATGGTCCGGTTGTCGATCGGCCTCGAGGATCCGGAGGATCTCCTGGCCGACCTGCACCGGGCTCTGGCCGCCGAGCCGGTACCGGCGCGGCGATAGGTTGCGGGGACAGGTTCACGCCATGGCAGATCGAGACGATCGACTCCGCTACCGACTGCTGACCGGCCGTGACGACCGGGCGTTTTGCGAGCGGATCAGCCTGGCGCTCGACGACGGCTACGAGCTGTACGGGTCGCCGGCCATCAGTCACGGTCCGGACGGACCGCTGGTGGCCCAGGCGCTGGTGCTCCCGGATCGCCGCTGAACCGGAGGGGGCCGGAGCGGGGCTCGCTCACCAGCCCCGGTCGATCCACTCCTGGAGGTGAGGTCGCTCCGTACCGATCGTGGTGTCGTCGCCGTGGCCCGGCAGGACGATCGTCTCCGGGGCGAGGGTGAAGAGCCGAGAATCGATCGACTCGATGATCGCATCGAAGTCGCCACCCTCGAAGCTCGTCGCCCCCGGCCCGCCGGGGAACAGCGTGTCACCGCTGAACAGCAGCGGCTTGTCGACGAGCTCGAAGCATATCGAGCCCGGGGTGTGCCCTGGGGTGGTGATCGTGTGGAGCTTCGACCGCCCGACCTCGATCCGAGTGTCGTCCTCGAGGAGATAGTCGTAGCTCGGCAGCATCGCGGCATCGGCGGCCGTGACACCGACCAGGTAGCCGGCGTCACGCACGGCAGGAACCGCCTGGATGTGGTCCCAGTGGCCGTGCGTCTCCAGGACGGTGCGCACCCCGAGCGCCTTGCACAGGTCGAGCAGCAGCTCGTGCTCGTTCGCCGCATCGAGCAGCACGGCGTCACCGGTGTGGCGGCAACGGATGACGAACACGTTGTTGTCGACCGGCCCGACCACCACCTTGTGTACCTCGACGTCTGTGTCGTGCCAGTGGAGGGTTTGTGCAATGTCGACCATGGTTGTCACCCTACCCAATCGGCGTCGTCGGATCACCGCCGGCGTTCTCGCCCCCGGCCGATCGAGCCACTACATTCCCAGGGGACTCATGACGATCCTGGCATCCAACATCGACGTGCGCAGTGAGACCTACCTGGCCAACCGAGCTGCCATGGAGGCGAACCTGGCCCGATACCGGGAGCTCGTCGACCAGGCGGTGGCCGGCGGAGGCGACAAGTACGTCGAGCGCCACCACAAGCGGGGTCGGCTCCTGGCCCGGGAGCGCATCGAGCTGCTGGTGGACGCCGACGCCCCGTTCCTCGAGCTGTCGGTCACGGCCGGGGCCGACACCGAGTTCGCGGTGGGGGCCGCGGTCGTCACCGGCATCGGCCAGATCGCCGGCACCGAGTGCGTGATCCTGGCCAACGATCCCACCGTCCGGGGCGGCTCGATGAACCCGATCACCGTCCGCAAGATCCTCAGGGCGCTCGACATCTGCGCCGAGAACCGGCTGCCGATGGTCTTCCTCGTGGAGTCCGGCGGCGCCGACCTGCCCCACCAGCTCGAGCTCTACCTGGCGGCGGGGGAGATCTTCCGCAACATCACGGCACTGTCGGCCGCCGCCATCCCCACCATCTCGCTGGTGTTCGGCAACTCGACCGCCGGCGGTGCCTATCTGCCGGGGACCAGCGACTACGTGGTCATGGTCGACCAGCAGGCCAAGGTCTTCCTCGGCGGGACCCCGCTGGTGAAGATGGCCACCGGCGAGGATGCAGACGAGCAGGAGCTGGGCGGCGCCGCCATGCACTCCTCGGTGTCCGGCGTGTCCGACTACTTCGCCCTCGACGAGCACGACGCCATCCGGCTCGGCCGTCAGATCGTCGCCGGGCTGACCTACCGCAAGCTCGGACCGGGACCCGATCGGGCGGTTGCGCCTCCCCGCCACGACCCCGACGAGATCCTCGGCATCGTCTCGGCCGATCTCAAGATCCCGTTCCCGGTCCGGGAGGTGCTGGCCCGGATCCTCGACGACTCCGAGCTCGACGAGTTCAAGCCTCGATACGGGCCCAACCTGGTCACCGGATTCGCCCACCTCCACGGCTACTCCGTCGGGATCCTGGCCAACGACCGGGGCGTGCTGCTCAACGAGGACGCCAACAAGGCGGCCCAGTTCATCCAGCTCGCCAACCAGGTCGACACGCCGCTCCTCTTCGTCCAGAACGTGACCGGGTACATGGTCGGCACCGACTACGAGCGGCGGGGGATGGTCAAGCACGGCTCCCACCAGATCAACGCCGTCACCAACAGCACCGTGCCCCATCTGACCGTGCAGATCGGCGGGTCCTATGGGGCCGGCAACTACGGGATGGCCGGCCGCCCCTACAACCCGAGGTTCCTGTTCGCCTGGCCGAACGCCAAGACGGCGGTCATGGGCGCCGAGCAGCTGGCGGGCACGCTCTCGATCGTGGCCAGGGCATCGGCGGAGGACCGGGGCCTGGCCTTCGACGAGGGGGAGGACGCCGCACGGACCAAGGCCATCGAGGACCAGATCACCCACGAGGAGCAGGCCACGGTGATGTCGGGTCAGCTGTACGACGACGGCCTGATCGATCCACGCGACACCCGGGACGTGCTGGGGGTGGCGCTCTCGGCCGCACTGACGAACGAGTGCCGTGGCCAACGGGGCTACGGCGTGTTCCGGATGTAGGACCCGGTCGACATGACGATCCAACGACTGCTCATCGCCAACCGGGGCGAGATCGCCCGTCGCATCATACGGACCTGCCGGGACCTCGGGGTCGAGACGGTGGTGATCTACTCCGACGCCGATGCGGGGGCGGCCTTCGTACAGGATGCCGACGTCGCGGTCGCCCTCGGTGGCAACACGCCGGCCGAGTCCTACCTCCGGGTCGATGCCATCCTGGAGGCGGCCTCGAGAATGGGGGCCGATGCCGTCCACCCCGGCTACGGCTTCCTGGCCGAGAACGCAGCATTCGCCACTGCTGTCGGCGACGCCGGCCTGACCTTCGTCGGCCCGAGCCCGGGGGTGATCGCCGCCATGGGCTCGAAGCTGGAGGCGAAGCGCCGCATGGCGGACGCCGGGGTGCCGCTGCTGCCGTCGGCCGAGCTGACCGGGCTCAGCGCCGGCCAGGTGGCAGACGCGGCAGCGGAGATCGGCTATCCGTTGCTGGTCAAGGCGTCGGCCGGGGGCGGCGGCCGGGGCATGCGCATCGTGCGTTCCGCCGCCGCGCTGACCGACGCCGTTTCGGGGGCCGAGCGGGAGGCGACCTCTGCGTTCGGCGACGGCACGATCTACGCCGAGCGGTACGTCGCACCGTCCCGCCATGTCGAGGTCCAGATCTTCGGCGACGACTCCGGTCGGGTGGTGCACTTCGGCGAGCGGGAGTGCTCGATTCAGCGGCGGCATCAGAAGATCATCGAGGAGGCTCCGAGCCCATCGCTCGACGGCGAGACCAGAGCGGCCCTCCACGCCGCCGCGGTCACCGCCGGCGAGGCGATCGGCTACACCAATGCCGGGACGGTGGAGTTCCTCCTCGGGGGCTCGGTTGGCGCTGCGTCCGAGTTCTACTTCCTGGAGGTCAACACCCGGCTGCAGGTCGAGCACCCGGTCACCGAGGCGGTGCTCGGCGTCGACCTGGTCCGGCTGCAGCTGGAGGTGGCGGCCGGTGGCTCGGTCCCGGCCCAGCACGAGATCGGGCCGGTCGAGGGCCACGCGGTCGAAGCCCGGCTCTATGCGGAGGACCCGACGGCTGACTACCTGCCGTCGACCGGTCTCGTCCGGGCCTTCGCTGTGCCGGCCGGTGTCCGCCTCGAGTCCGCGCTCGACGACGGTGGTGACATCAGCCAGTTCTACGACCCGATGATGGCGAAGGTCATCAGCCACGCCCCGACCAGGACCGCCGCTGCCAGGCGGTTGGCCTCGGCGCTGGCCGGGACGGTGATCGACGGCATCACCACCAACCGGGACCTGCTGGTCAGGATCCTCCGCCACCCGGAGTTCCTCGGCGACCGTGGCGACAGCGACTTCCTGGTTCGAAACGACCCGGCCGAGCTCGGCCGCCGCCTCGTCGAGGGCGCCGACCTGGCACTTACGGCAGCGGCGGCGGCGATGGCCCTCCAGGTCCGGCACCGGGCCGCCGACCCTCACACCGCACACGTCGCCACCGGGTTCCGCAACGTGGTCACCGACCCCCAGCGGACCTCGCTCGGGCTGGCCGGCCGGCGGATCGACGTCGACTACCTGTTCCAGCGGGGCTCGCTGACGGCGCTGGCGGTCGATGGCGTGACACTCGACAGGCCCCGGCTGTTCTCGGCCGGCACCGACCGGGTCGACCTGGCCGTCGACGGGGTGCGGCAGCAGTACGACGTGCGCCTCGGCGATCGGACCGTGTCGGTGACCGGAACGGCGGGGACGATCACGCTGGACGTCCTGCCCCGGTTCGCAGAACCGACGACGTCGGTCGACCCGGGCTCGACGGTGGCCACGATGCCGGGCACGGTCGTTGCCGTCAATGTCAAGCCGGGCGACGTCGTGGCCGAGGGCGACGTGCTGGTCGTGATGGAGGCGATGAAGATGGAGCTGGCCGTCGCCGCCTCGTCGTCCGGGGTGGTCTCGGCCGTTCCGGTGTCGCCGGGAGAGCCCGTCGAGGCGGGAGCCATCCTGGTCATGGTCGAGACCCCGGACTGATGGGGGTACGGCTGCGGGGCGTCGACATCGACCACGAGCAGCTCGGGACCGGCCGGGACCTCGTGTGGGGTCACGGGCTCACCTCCAGCCGGGCCGACGAGGCGCTGCCACCGGTCCTGGTCGACTGGGATCGGCTGACGGACCACGTGAGGGCCCTCCGCTACGACGCACGGGGCCACGGCCGATCCGGCTCGACGGACGACCCGGACGACTACCGGTGGTCGGCGCTGGCCCTCGATCAACTGGCCCTCGTCGATCATCTCGGCATCGAGCGCTTCGCTGTCGGTGGGGCGTCGATGGGGGCCGCCACCGCCCTCCACACCGCGGTGATCGCCCCCGAGCGGGTCGAGGCGCTGGTGCTGTTGATACCGCCGACAGCGTGGGAGACGAGAGCCGCCCAGACCGACGCCTACCTGCAGATGGCCGACATCATCGACAGGCGGGGGGTCGAGCTGCTGGTCGCGGCCGGCGCCGAGCTGCCGCCGCCCGATCCGTTCGTGGGAGATCCGGCTCACCTGGAGCGGCGGGCGGCCAGGCTGCGGGCGGTGGAACCGCAGCGCCTCGCCCGCGTGTTCCGGGGTGCGGCCACCGCCGACCTGCCGTCACCGGACGCCGTGGCCGCAATCGGCGCACCGGCGCTCATCCTGGCCTGGTCGGGCGACATCGGTCATCCGGTGAGCACGGCCCACCGATTGGCCGAGCTGCTGCCGAGGGCGGAGCTCTCGGTGGCATCGACCGCAGCGGAGCTGGCCACCTGGACCGAACGGATCATGGCGTTCCTGGCCAGCTGAGCTGGTGATGGACCGCGGTCGGATCGCGGCGGTACCGTCTGACCGATGGCCGCACGATACTTCACCCCGGAGCTGTTCCGATTCCTTCATGAGCTCGAGGACAACAACGACCGGACCTGGTTCAAGGCCAATCAGCAGCGCTACGAGGAGGTGATCCGCCAGCCCGCCCTCGATTTCATCACCGATTTCGCCGGACCGCTGGCCGGTATCTCGGATCACTTCGTCGCCGATGCCCGTACGGTCGGCGGGTCGCTGTTCCGCATCCAGCGGGACACCCGCTTCAGCAAGGACAAGTCGCCGTACAAGAGCAACACCGGCATGCACTTCCGCCACGAGCGAGCCAAGGACGCCCATGCGCCCGGCTTCTACGTCCACCTGGAGCCGAGGAACTGCTTCATGGGGGTCGGCCTGTGGCATCCGGAGACCGCCGTGGCCTACGACATCCGTCGCCACATCGCCGACCGGTCGCAGGCGTGGCAGGAGGCGACGACCGGTTCCGCTTTCGCCGAGGTGTTCGAGCTGTCCGGCGACTCGCTGAAGCGCCCGCCGAAGGGCTTCGACGCCGAGCACCCGCTGATCGACGATCTCCGGCGCAAGGACTTCATCGCCGTCACGACGCTGACCCAACGACAGGTGACCGGAACCGGCTTCATGCCCCTGGTCGAGGACTACTGCCGCCGGTCGGTGCCGTTCATGCGGTTCCTCTGCGAAGCCACGGACGTGCCGTTCTGACCAGAGTAGACGTCGAGCCCGGTGGTTCGAACGGCCCCGGCGGCCGGTCAGATCCGCCCTTCAACGGCACCGCGCGGTTCCATACCCTCGATGGGGGACGGTACCGATCGGTCGACTGTGGAGGAACGGCGATGGCGCGACCAGGGGACAACTCGATGGCGGTGGTCGTTGCGGCCGCCACCGGTCTCCTGGTCGCCGTCGCCCTCGGATCGTGGTGGACGGCCACGGCCGTGGTGGAGGGCTCGACCGGGGCGGTGCTCCTGCGCTTCGTCCTATCGGTCGCCGGCGGTTGCTACTACCTCGCGGTGTACCGGGTGGCCAGGGGCCGGCCGATGCTCGGCTGACCGATCGGGACCGGTGGCGAAGTGGGCGACGCAGGGTATCGACGGGCCGAGATATCTGCTGTACTGGTCGGCCGTGACACCAGGACCGAGGCAGGGCGCGGGCCGGGCAGGTCCGCGATGAGCGCCGCGCTGCGGGCGACCGCACTCGCCCGCGGCGACCGCCGGTCATCGCTGCTGCTCTACCGGTTCCTGCGGGGCTTCCTGCGCTTCGTGGTCAACCCCTACCTGCGGGTCCGGTCGGAGAACACCGACGTCCTCGACCTGCCGGGCCCGACCATCCTGGCCCCGGTCCACCGCTCGAACCTCGACAGTGCACTGCTGGCCACCCAGAGCAGCCGGCGCATCCGGGCCCTCGGCAAGGAATCGCTGTTCACCACCCCAGGGGTCAGCTATCTCTGCGCCGCCCTCGGGGCGATCCCGGTACGGCGCGGCGAGGCCGATCGTGACGCCTTGAAGGCCGCCAAGGAGCTGCTCGAGCGGGGGGAGACGATGATCGTGTTCCCCGAGGGCGGGCGCCAGCGGGGATCGGCCATCGCCGAGCTGTACGACGGCGCGGCCTGGCTGGCGGCCCGAACCGGGGCTCGGGTCATACCGGTCGGCATCGCCGGGACCGGCGAGGCGCTCCCCGAGGGGGCGAAGTGGGTTCACCGGTCGCCGGTGGCCATCGTCCCAGGCGAGCCGATGGATCCGCCGGTGGGCACAGACGGAAGGCGGGCGAACCGCCAGCAGCTCCAGGCGTTCACGACCGACCTCGCAGCTCAGCTGCAACGGGCCCAGGACCGGGCTGAAGCCTTGGCCCGCAGCTGAGATAGGGTTCTGGGAGGAAGGACTTCGCGAAGTCGCGGTCGATCGGCCCGGTCCCGCCAGTGGCCCGAGCCGGGGAGGATGTGGACACATGGCCGGGAGTCGTCAGCAGAGCATTGCCGCCGGCGTGACGGAGCCGCCGCTGCTCGAACAGACCATCGGGGAGAACCTCGACAGAACGGTGACCGCGCATCCCGATCGGGAGGCACTGGTGGTGGCCCACCAGGGCATCCGCTGGACCTACACCGAACTGGCGGCCGAGGTCGACCGGGTGGCCAGGGCCCTCGTGGCCAGCGGGTTCGAGGTGGGGGACCGGCTCGGCATCTGGGCCCCGAACTGTGCGGAGTGGGTGCTCGTGCAGTTCGCCACCGCCAAGATCGGGGTGATCCTGGTCAACATCAACCCGGCCTACCGGACCCACGAGGTCCAGTACGCCCTCGAGCAGTCCGGCTGCCGAGGGCTCGTGGCGGCCGAGACGTTCAAGACGAGCGACTACGTGGCGATGGTCGACGAGGTCCGGCCGGCCCTACCGGAACTCGAGCAGGTCTACTTCCTCGGCACCGCCGGCTGGGACGATCTGCTGGCCAGGGCCGAGGATGTGCCGGAGGCCCGCATCGGCGAGATCGGCGCCGGCCTCGATCGCAACGACCCGATCAACATCCAGTACACCTCGGGCACCACCGGCTATCCGAAGGGTGCGACGCTCAGCCACCGCAACATCCTGAACAACGCCTTCTTCGTCGCCGAGGGCTGCGCCTACACCCCCGAGGACCGGGTCTGCGTTCCCGTGCCGTTCTACCACTGCTTCGGCATGGTCATGGGCGTGCTCGGTTGCTCGACCCACGGGTCGACGATCGTGGTCCCGGCCGACGCATTCGATCCGGAGGCCACCCTCAGGGTCGTCGCCGACGAGCGCTGTACCAGCCTCTACGGCGTCCCGACGATGTTCATCGCCATGCTGGGCCTCCCCGACTTCGAGCGCTTCGATCTCGGCTCGCTGCGGACCGGGATCATGGCCGGCTCGCCGTGCCCGGTGGAGATCATGAAGCAGTGCGTCGAGCGGATGAACATGGACGAGGTCACGATCTGCTACGGCATGACCGAGACGTCGCCGGTGTCGACCCAGACCGCGGTCGACGACCCCATCGACAAGCGGGTCGGGACCGTGGGCCGTGTCCACCCCCACGTCGAGATCAAGATCATCGACCCTGAGACCGGCGAGACGGTGGAGCGGGGCCATTCCGGCGAGTTCTGCACCCGCGGGTACTCGGTGATGCTCGGCTACTGGAACGATCCGGATCGGACCGCGGAGGCCATCGACGCCGACGGCTGGATGCACACCGGCGACCTGGCCGTCATGGACGCGGAGGGCTACGCCAACATCGTCGGCCGGATCAAGGACATGATCATCAGGGGAGGGGAGAACGTGTACCCCCGCGAGATCGAGGAGTTCCTCTACGGCCATCCGGCGGTGAAGGACGTACAGGTGGTCGGCGTCCCGGATCTGAAGTACGGCGAGGAGATCATGGCCTGGCTCCAGACCGAGGAGGGGGCCGAGCTGACCGCCGAGGACATCCGGGAGTACTGCCAGGGCAAGATCGCCCACTACAAGATCCCCCGGTACGTCGCCGTCACCGGCGAGTTCCCGATGACGGTGACCGGCAAGATCCAGAAGTTCAAGCTGCGTGACGAGGCCATCGAGCTGTTCGACCTGCGAAGCGCGTACCAGGTCGAGACCGCCTGAACGGCCGAGCGGCGGCCATCCGGGCGCCCGCCCGGCACGAAAGGAACCGTGATCCGACATGTTGGTGGAGGTCTGGTCAGATGTCGTCTGCCCCTGGTGCTACATCGGCAAGCGCCGGTTCGAGGCCGGGCTGAGCGAGTACACCGCGGCCACCGGCGACACGGTCGAGATCCGGTACCGGCCGTTCATGCTCGACCCCGGGGCTCCGTCGTCGGGACAGCCGGTGCGGGAGGTGTACGAGCGGAAGTTCGGCGGTCCCGAGGCGGCGGAGCAGGTCCTGAACCGGGTCACCACCGAGGCCGCCGGCGAGGGCCTGGAGTTCCGGATGGACATCGCGATCCGGGCCAACACCCTGGCCGCCCACCGGCTACTGGTCCTCGCCGAGGAGCACGATTGCCAGGCCGAGCTGAAGGAGCGGCTGATGCAGGCCTACTTCACGGAGGGGGCCGACATCGGCGACCTCGACGCCCTCGTGTCCTACGGCGCCGAGGTCGGCCTCGACCCCGAGTTGGCGAGGGGCTGGCTGCAGAGCGAGGCGGGCCGGACCGAGGTGGCCGAGAGCCTGGAGTTCGCGGCGGCCAACGGGCTGGTCAGCGTGCCGACCTACGTGTTCGATCGACGGGTGGCGGTGCCGGGGGCCCAACCGGCGGAGACCTTCACCAGGATCCTGGAGCGGGTGGCGGCCACTGAGGGCCCAGAGCAACTGGTCGACCCGGACTGAGGGCCAAGCACCGACCCCGGTGGCCAACGTTGGGGTGTCTCGGCGGTCGCTCCGCTCCGGTGTAGGCTCGGCCTGTGCCGCCGACCACCAGTGAACGTTCCGCCGCGCTCGCCCCTCACCAGGGCGGGCTCGATCAGCTGCAGGCCAGGGTCGATCACCTCGCACAGCAGCTGCTCCAGGCCCGTGACGCCGCCATCGGCGCCGAGGCGGAGCTCGGCGTGGCCAGGGCCAGGGTGGCCGAGCTCGAGCAGCACCTCCACGTCCGGACCGTCGAGGTCGAAGAGCTGCAGCAGAAGGTCCTGGCGCTCACCGCCGACGACGACCCGGCGCCCGACCGACCGGGGGCGGTGGCCAGACGGCTCGGCCCGCTGATGGCCCGAACGGCGAAGCGCACCACGTAGCGGCCATCGCCATGAGCACGACCCTCTGGTCCGGCGACGCCCCCATCTTCTCGGTCCTCGTGCCGGTGTGGCACCCCGATCCCCACCACCTGCTGGCCTGCGTCGAATCCGTCCGGTCCCAGACCACGGCCGAGTGGGAGCTGTGCATCGTGGCCGACGGCCCGCAGCCGCCCGAGGTCGAGCGGCTGCTCGACCTCGACGACGACCGCATCAGGGTCCATCGCCGGCCGGTCAACGGCGGGATCGCCGCCGCCACCGACGACGCCCTGGCCATGGCCCGGGGAGAGTTCATCGCCCTCCTCGACAACGACGACACCCTGGCCGACGAGGCACTCGGCACGGTGGCGTGGGAGATCGCCGGCTACGACGACGTGGACTTCGTGTTCACCGACGAGGACCACCTCCATCCCACCACCGGCGAGCGGATCAACCCGTTCTACAAGCCCGGGTTCTCGATGGAGCGGCTCCGCCAGCAGATGTATCTCGGCCACCTGATCGTGTGTCGCAGGACCCTGGCCGTCGAAGTCGGCGGCTTCCGGCCGGGCTTCGACGGCTCCCAGGACCACGACCTCGCCCTCCGGGCGATCGAGCGGGCCCGCCGGGTCCTCCACGTCCCGAAGCTGCTGTACCACTGGCGCGAGTCGCCGACGTCCACCGCACTGGATTCCGGGGCCAAGGACTGGGCGTACGAGGCCGGGGTCCGGGTGGTGGCCTCCCACCTGGAGCGGACCGGCTTCCCGGCCGTCGCCAGCAGGAACCGGGACTGGCCCGGCATCATCGATCTCGAGCCGGACCTGGTCGACCACCCCGAGATCAGCATCGTCGTCCCCACGGGCGGAGCCTGCCGGGTGGTCGCCGGTGTCGAGGTGTTGCTCGTCGAGCAGGCGATCCGCTCGGTCGCCGCGGTGTCGACCTATCCGAACTACGAGATCGTCGTCGTCCTCGATCGCCGCAGCGATGAAGGGCTGCCGGCCCGATTGGCCGCAGCCGCGGGCCCGGTGCCGATCCACTTCGTCGGGGACCATCGGCCGTTCAACTTCGCGGCCGCCTGCAACCTTGGGGCGATCAGGGGCCGGGGCGAGGTGCTGCTGTTCCTCAACGACGACACCGAGATCGTCATGCCGGGCTGGATGGAGCGGCTGGTCATGTACGCCACCCGGCCCGACATCGGGGCGGTCGGGGCCAAGATGCTGTACGGAGACGGTCGGATCCAGCACGCCGGCACCTGGTCCCGCTACGGCAACCCGGCCCACCGCTACGTTGGCTACCCGGCAGATCACCCGGGCTACCTGGCTGCGCTGGCCACCGCCCAGAACTGCCTGGCCGTCACCGCCGCCTGCCTGGCGGTGGAGCGGCGCAAGTTCGACCAGGTCGGCGGGTTCGCCACCATGTTCCCGCTCGCCTACAACGACGTCGACCTCTGCCTCAAGCTGAGTCGCTCCGGCTACCGGACGGCGGTCGATTGCGTGACACAGGTCGTCCACCACGAGTCGAGCTCCCGCGACCCGTCGGTCGAGGACTGGGAGCTCGATCAGCTGCTCGGGCGGTGGGGACCGATCCTCGCTGCCGACCCGTACGACAACCCGAACCACACCGCCGACGGGGTCGAGGAGTACCCGCCGACATCGACGTTCCTCGTCGACGTGCGGGACCACTTCGCCGAGGCCGACTTCCGGGCCAGGGCATGGCCGGCCCCCCACGCCCACCTCCGGGGTTGACGGGCGCCGCCAGTGGGAGGTCGTCGTCGATGAAGATCCTGATCGTCGGACTCCCGAAGTCGGGGACCACCATTCTCACCTACCGGATCGCGGCCGCCCTCGACGACGTCTTCGTCGAGTTCGAGCCGGTCGACGGCCCGGACCCGGCGGCGGGAGCCGAGCACCGCCACCTGGTCACGAAGAAGCTGGTCGGCAGCCAAACGACGACCCTGGCCGACTACCGCGACTACGACCGCAGGATCTGGATCTGTCGCGACCCACGGGACTTCCTGGTCAGCCAGTCGCTGTACCGGTGGCACCGGCCGGATCCACCGGAGCCGATCGACGAGGCGTGGTTCGATCGGGTCCTGGCCAAGCTCCGGGCCAAGGAGGCCGATCCCGGCGCAGTGCCGTTCCTCGACCTGGAGCCCGCCGACTACTTCGAGACCCTCGACGCGGTGGCCGAGCTCCGGTGCCGGGAGGTCGACGATGGCTGGCTCGTGTATCGATACGAGGACATGGTCGCCGGTCGCTATGACCGGCTGAACCGCTATCTCGGGTTCGAGGTGGCGACCGACGCCGAGGTGGCCGAGGGCCTCGAGCGGGTGGCCCGGCGGAAGGGAGCGGGGGACTGGCGAGACTGGTTCACGCCGACCGATGTCGAGTTCTTCGCTGCTGGGGGACTCGACCGGTACATGGCGGT
>JAHELU010000108.1:0-10635 GCA_024644005.1 Acidimicrobiales bacterium
CATCGCCCCAGACGTTGATGCAGAGCTTGTCCGGGTGGACCAGCTTCGCGCCCATGGCGAGCCCGAGGCCGTAGCCGAGCTGGGTGGTCTTGCCCCAGCCGAGGTAGCTCAGCGGTGCGGTGGCCGAGAAGAACGGGGTCATCTGGTCTCGGGGGCTGCCGGCGTCGTGGGTGACGATGCAGGCGTCCTTGTCGACCAGCTCGTCGAGCTCGTGGACCACCCGGTAGGGGTCGATCGGGGTGGCGTCGCTGGTGAGCTTCGGTCGCCAGTCGTCGAGCCAGGACCGGCGGGCGGCAGCGATCTCGGCCGGGACGCGGTCGGCTCTGGCGCCGGCCTTGGCCGCCGCGGACTGGCCGACGGCGTCGATCAGGGCCGCCAGCGTGAGCTGGGCGTCGCCGAGCAGTGCGTGCTGGACCGCAACGTCCTTCTGCAGATCCGACGGGTTGCCGGTGGCGTGGATGATGGTGGCCCCGGCCGGCATGGCCTGGCCGAAACCGGTCCTGGTCAGGCTGGCCCCCACCGCCAGCACGACGTCTGCGGCGTCGAGGAAGTCACGGACCTGCTTGCCGATCGTCCTGCCTGCGGTGCCCAGGGCGAGCGGGTGGTCCTCGGGGAAGGCCGACTTCCCGGCCAGGGTGGTGGTCACCGGGGCCTGCAGCGTCTCTGCCAGGGTCTTCAGCTCATCCCACGCCTCGGCGTAGTGCACGCCCTGCCCGGCATAGATCACCGGACGATCGGCACCGGCCAGGACCTCGACCGCCGACGCCACGGCAGCCGGGTCCGGTCCCGACCGGGCCCGCCAGGTCGGCCGGTAGCTGTCGGTCGGGTCGGGGGCCTCGGCCCTGAAGACGTCGGCCGCCACCTCGATGACCACCGGGCGGGGTGGGCCGTTCCGCAGCGCCGAGAAGCCCCGCAACATCGTCTCCGGGACCGTTCTCGGATCGGAGATGTGGTCGGTCAGCTTGGCGACGCCGGCCATCTGCCGCCAGGAGCTGAAGTTCGGGTCGACGTTCATCAGCCTGGTCGGGTAGCCCATCGGGATGACCATGATCGGCACCGACTCGCCGTAGGCCTGGGCCACCCCACCGAACGCGTTCTCCGCCCCTGGACCGTGCTGCATGCAGAAGACGCCGAGCTTCCGGCCGGAGCTGAGCCGGCTGTAGGCGTCCGCCATGTGCAACCCGACCCGTTCCTGGCGGACGATGACGGTCCGGATGTCGACCTCGGCTGCGGCCTCGATCAACGGGTTGACCGGATAGGCGAAGAGGATCTCGACCCCTTCGGCCCTGAGGATGCGGGCGATGGCTTGGGCGACGTTCATGGCTGCTCCTCGACGGGTTCGCGCTGGGGACCCTTCGGCTCCGGTCGACGGTAGTGCGTGACCGCTCGGGTTTCGATTCGACGGAGCGGCCTCGGCCGTGGGCTACGATGCCCGAGGGAATGCAGAGTGATCGCAGAGCGGTGGGCGGGATGCACGAGCCATGAGAATCATCATCCGGATACTGATCAACGCCGTGTCCCTGTGGGCCGCAGCTACGTTGATCGACGGCATCACCCTCAGCTCGGACGTCGTGTCTGTGCTGGTGGTGGCGGCCGTCTTCGGCCTCGTCAACGCCTTCCTGAAGCCGATCGCCCAGGTGCTGAGCTTCCCGCTGATCATCTTGACCCTCGGGCTGTTCACGTTGGTGGTGAACGCCGTGATGCTCCAGATCACCGACGCCCTGACCAGCGGTATCAACGTCGACGGATTCTGGACCGCCATCTGGGGCGGGGTCGTGATCAGCCTCGTCAGTTGGGCGCTGTCGGTGTTCCTGGGGGACGACAACTGACGTCGTTCCTCCTCGAAGGATTTCTCGCCGCACGGTGAACCGCGGTGACCGCTCGTTGCGACAAGGCAACGTGCGACTGCTCACGATGATTCGAAAACCGGTTCGGCACCTGGCGGCCGGTGCGGTGACCGTTCTGCTCCTCGCTGCGTGCCAGTACTCGGAGCTGAACGGGATCGGTACCCGTACCGGCGACGACCAGTATCCGCCCCAGCTCGACCTGGCGTCGTTCGACGGCTGCGAGAAAGGTGACCTCGACCAGTGGCGGGCCTCCGCCGAACTGGTCAACAACTCGCCGACGACGGCCAGCTACGAGGTCGTCGTCGCCTTCTACGAGAACGACACCCGCATCAGCCAACGGTCCCACTGGGTCCGTGATCTCCGGCCCGGTGAGCGGGCCGTCGTGGATCGCGGCTGGTGGGTGGACAACCCGGACCGGGTGACGTCGTGCGACGTGCTGCTGATCAACCGGTTCGGTTGATCCCTTCCTCCCCCGGCCCGGGCACGGTCCGTCACCAGCCCAGCGTGCCGGGCCCGCCCTTGAACGGTCCGGTCACGTTGGCGGTGATCCAGCCGCCGTAGAACATGCCCTCGTTGGCCTGGACCTCCTCGTCGTCGACGAGGCACCGGTCGAGCTTCTGGGCGTAGAACGCATAGTGACCCATGAGGTCGGCGAACGCTTCGCTGGGCCGGTCGTAGCGCCAACCCGCCTCGGGGACCCGCTGGTCGCCCACGATCACGTCGACATAGGAGGCCCTGCCCTTCCACTCGCAGAGGGTGGTGGCGTCCGACGGGGCGAGCAACGCGTGGTTCACGTACCGGGGGTCCACGTAGTAGGCGGGCGGTTGGCTCGTCTCCAGGACCCGGTACGCCTCCGGCGCATCGACGATGGTCTCACCGTTGTGGACGACACGGATGCGCCACGGCACCGATTCGAGCCTGGGCGGCCGGGGGTAGTCCCACACCGACTCGATCGGCTTGCCGTTGTCGGCGATTGCATCGGATGAACTGGCCATGCCCCGTTGATAGCGCACCGGCAGCGGGCGCGATGAACCGGCGGCGACTGGCGGCAACACTCGAGCGCAGTGGGAGGCCTCAGCGCGGACGGGCGATCCGCCCCGATCAGCCCTCCCGTCGGATCAAGAGCCGGACCGGATCCCTTTCGGCCCCCGCAGCACCCGGGCCGGTAGGCCGATGAGCGCCCGGACGAGACCGAGGAGCGACTTCACCGAGAACCCGAGCAGGCGGAACGGGAGGCTGAGGACCCACACGAACGGGTACAGGATCAGGGCCAGGAGCGCCAGCGGCCAGGCCACGACGAGCAGCAGCAGCCACAGTAGGAACGTGAACACGAGACGGTCTTCCTCCGGTCCGGGAGCCGAGATGGTCGGCTTCGCTCGAGCTGAACGGTACCCGTCTGCCGACCGGCCGCCACCACGGCCGCGGTCTCACGAATCGATTCGGGCCATTGCGGCGCCTTGCGCGATGCCGACGCCCTCGGCGACGTACTGGTACATCACCCCGGCCACGGGGGCTTCGACGTCCTGGGAGACCTTCTCCACCTGGACCTCGGCGATCACCTGGCCGGCCGCAACGGCTTCGCCGTGATTGACGAACCAGGTTCCGACGACGCCCTCGGCCGTCGGGTCATCCTCCGACATGATCGGGAACGGCACCTCGGTGATCACGACATCAGGTTCTCGACCGCCGTCGCAATCTTCTCCCGTGTGGGGAGGATCCCGTACTCGAGGGTCCTGGCATAGGGAATGGGTACGTCCGGCACCGCCAGCCGCATCAGTGGCTTCGTCAGCATGGTCGGGTCGGTCTCGGCCACGATTGCGGCGATCTCGCCGGTGAGCCCGAAGCTCTTGTAGTCCTCGTCGACGACGAGCAACCTGCCGGTCTTGGCCACCGACTCGAGCACCGTGTCCCGATCGAGGGGAACGAGGCTCCGAAGATCGACCACCTCCACGCTGATGCCATCCGCCGCGAGCTGTTCTGCGACGTCGAGGCTGTGCTGGACCGACAGCGAGAGCGTGACGATCGTGACGTCCGTGCCTTCCCTGGCGACGGCCGCTTCCCCGATCGGCACCGTGAACGCCTCCTCCGGGACGGCGGCGATCGAGCGCGGGTTCTTCTCCATCCACACGAGGCCCTGCGCCCCCTTGTGGAACAGGTACAGCACCGGGTTGTCGTCCCGGATCGCAGCGGCCATCAGACCTTTGGCGTCGTAGGGGTTCGAGGGGACGACGACCTTGATGCCGGGGAGGTGGGCGAACGTGCCCCACAGGCACTGGCTGTGCTGGGCGGCGTCGGAGTACCCGGCCCCGGTGGCTGCCATGAGCACCATTGGGACGGTGACGGCGCCACCCGACTCGTAGTGGATCTTGGCCATGTGATTCGTGATCTGGTCCATGCACACGCCGTAGAAGTCGATGAACATCAACTCGACGACGGGCCGCATGCCCTCGACGGCGGCGCCGATTCCAGCGCCGATGAAGGCGGTCTCGGAGATCGGCGTGTCGATGACCCGATCGGCGCCGAACTCGGCGAACAGATCGGTCGTCGAGCCGAAGATGCCACCGTAGGCGCCGACGTCCTCGCCCATGACGAACACGTTCGGGTCACGGCGCATCTCGAGGCCTATGGCTTCGGCCATGGCCTTTGCGGTGGTGATACGACGGGTGGGGGTCTCTGTTGCGGTCATCGCAGTCACTGGTCCTTGTCAGGCGAAGACGTGGAGGAGAGCGTCTTCTGGGGCGGGTATGGGGCTGTCGACAGCGAACGCGATGGCTGCGTCGACTTCGGCGGCTGCTTCGGCGGCGATCGACTCGGTCTGGTCTTCGGTCAGCTCGCCGAGCTCGACCAGCTTGGCTGCGTACCGTGGAATCGGGTCCCGCTCGTCGACCGTGTCGAGCTCGGCCCCCCGGTAGGCCTGGGCGTCGCCCTCGAAGTGGCCCCAGAGGCGGAGCGTGTGGATCTCGAGCAGGCTCGGCCCCTCCCCCGCCCTGGCCCGATCGATCGCAGCACCGGCCGCCTCGAAGATCGCCTCGACGTCGTTCTCCTCGACCCTCACACCGGGCATGCCGTAGCCGGCGGCCCGGTCGGCGTTCGATGCCGTGGCGGTGGAGTGCGAGCGCGGTACCGAGATGGCCCAGTCGTTGTCCTCGATGACGAACACGACCGGCAGGTTCCACACCGCAGCCAGGTTCAGCGACTCGTGGAAGGCACCCTGGTTCGCCGCACCCTCGCCGGCCACGGCGACAGCGACGTTGTCGGTGCCTTTGCGTTTCATCGCCATCGCCTGACCGCAGGCGACCGGGTACCCCTGAGCGATGATGCCCGAGCAGGAGAAGTGGTTCTCCGGGTCGAAGAGGTGCATGTGGCCGCCCTTGCCCTGACACAGTCCGGTGGTGCGGCCGTATATCTCCGCGGTCATCGCCTTCATGTCGACCCCGTGGGCCAGGGCGAAGTGGTGCGGCCGGTGGGGGGCGGTGATGGCGTCCCCCTGCTTCAGATGGGCACACACCCCGACCGCAGCCGGTTCCTGACCGGCCGACAGGTGCATCTCACCCGGGATCAGGCCGGCCCCGATGTCCCACGCCGGTTTCTTGTCCGCGTGGTACTCCTGCAGGATCCGGGACTCGTACTGGCGGATCCGCACCATCTCCCGATAGAGATCGAGTCGGTTCAGTTGTTGCATGACATTCCCTTCGAGCCTGAGTGGATGTGAGGGTCGAACTGATCAGGCGCAGCGTCGGCCCGGGACAGACATCACGCCAGTTCGTGCTGCCTGAGCAAGCGTCTCGCGAACATCGAGCTCCAGCGGCCCGTCCGAACCGAGTGTGACAATAGGGCGATCGTGGCGCCCGAAGCGAAAAAGGCGCTCGCCGTCGAGTGCAACCACGCCGGACGAGGCGCGGACGACGACAGCCTGGCCCGGCGCGAGGGTACTCACCGAGGCGACGTCGACGCCGACGACGAGACCGGGGGCGATCGGCGCCCGCAGCGTGCGCACCGCCGGCCGGCCGATGTCGACCACGAGGCCAGCCGGGTCGAAGCGGTCGGTCGGACAGACCTGTCCGCCGATCGACGAGAGGCCGATGGCATCCGGTTCTGCGAAGCAGAGGAACAGCTGGGAGATCGTGGCCGGGTCCCACACCGCTCCGGCCCCCACGACGTCGCCGTCGATGACGGCGACATCGACGAGCGCTCGCTCGGATCTGCTCCCGCTCTCCACGGTGAGGACCTTGGCCCGGCTGACCACCGCACCGACATCGACCCTGCCGGTGGCCACGAGACCGGCGGCGATGCCGGCCACCGTCGGCTCGATCCGGCGGGCGAAGGCATTGTTGGTGCCCGTCGAGATCGAGACGAGCGGGATGTCATCGCAGACCGACGCGACGATGCGGTTGGTCCCGTCTCCCCCGAGGACCACGATGGCTCCGACACCGGCCGCCACCATGGCCTCTGTTGCAGCGACCGTGTCGGCAGCAGTCTGCTCGACCACCTGATCCACGAACTCGAGCTTCGGCCAGCAGGCCGCCGATGGCTTGTCGGCCAGGGCCCACAGCCCGGCGGATATGCCGGCGAGATCGGTCATCGACAGGACGTGGGTCACGTCGGTGCTGGCGAGGCCGGCCAGGACCCGCCGCAGGATGGTGATCTTGTCGTTGGTGGTGACGGCGGCGCCATGGGCGACCAGCCGCCGGATATCGCGGGCCGACGCCGGGTTCGCAATGATGCCGACCGACGATCCACGTTTCACACGTCCCTCATTCCGCTCGGAGGGCGACGGCGCACGGCACATGAGCTGGCACCACGTGTCAGTACTCTAGACCGCCACGGTTGCGGTCTCCCAAGCCAGTCGGCTCGGTGCGGGGTCACCGGCGGCCAGGGGCTGGCGGCCCTGTGGACCATTCGGTCCGATTTTGCCCGATCGGCTCAACTCCGTATCGGTTCTTGCCGATGACCTCGGTTGCAGCGGATGAATGCGTTGATGCGGTCGGTCGCAATCTGGTCGCCTGACCGCCCGGGGAGCTAGTGGCGAAACCGGCGTCTCGCGTCTGACGACGACACGCAGGAGCCACCACCGATGAACACACGTCGCAACGAACCGCACCGGCGAGGAGTCGGCTGGTGCCGTCCGACCGGCGCCGCCTGGCGCCGGCTGACCTCGACCGCCGCCATTGGCGCACTCGCCCTGGTCACGGCCGGTATCCAACCGATCCCGCACAACTCACCGGATGAGGTCGGAGCGGTCGGTGTGTCCACGGTCGAGGCGCTCGGTGGCAATGATCTGGCGCTTCCCGTCGAGCTGTCGGAGCTGGCCGAAGACGTGTTGGAGGACTTCGGGTTCCACAGCAGTGACGGCACGGGCATCGATGTCGCCCTGATCGACACCGGGGTGGCCCCGGTCGACGGGCTGGACGGGCATGACAAGGTCCGCCACGGCCCGGATCTCTCGATGGAGGCTGGGTCGCCAGACGCCGCATTCCTCGACACCTACGGTCATGGCACGCACCTGGCCGGCATCATCGCCGGCGACCGGGCCGGTCACGAGGGTATCGCTCCCGGCGCTCGGATCGTCAGCGTCAAGGTTGCAGGCCATGACGGGGTCACGACCGTGCCGCAGGTGGTGGCGGCCATCGACTGGGTCGTCGAGCATCGCAACACCGACGGCCTGAACATCCGGGTGCTCAACCTCTCACTCGGCCAGAGCGGTGTCTCGAGCCATGTGGGCGATCCCCTGTCGGCGGCCGTCGAGCGGGCATGGGACGCCGGGATCTTCGTGGTGGTGGCCGCCGGCAACCGGGGCAGCGCCGAGGGCCATGTCGATTCTCCGGCCATCGATCCGTACGTGCTGACGGTCGGGAGCGCCGATTCGACGAGCGGGTTCGACGAGGAGCTCCAGCCGGTCACCTCGTGGTCGTCACGGGGCGGCAACGTCCGCAATCCCGATCTGGTGGCCCCCGGTCGCTCGATAGCGTCCTACCGGGTTCCGGGCTCGACCGCTGATCAGGTCAACCCGTCTGCCCGCCACGGGCAGGACCTGTTCCTCGGGTCGGGCACCTCGCAGTCGGCGGCGGTCGTCAGCGGCGTCGCGGCTCGGATGCTCGACCACTTCCCGAACATGGACCTCGACGAGCTCAAGGAGACCCTCCGGCGCAACACGGAGACGGAACTCGGGTTCGGTGAGAGCGCGATCGGCACCGGCGTGATCGATGCCGAGGACGCCTACGAGCGGCCCCACTACGATGTCGATGCCCAGGCCCATCCCCGGGCCGCCGGGCCGGGCTCGGGACTGATGGCCCCGACCGGGGCGACCTGGTCCGGTGGAACCTGGTCCGGCGCCACATGGTTCGGGGCGACCTGGTCCGGGGCCACCTGGTCGGGAGGCACCTGGTCCGGGGCGACGTGGTCCGGCGCCACCTGGTCAGGAGCGACGTGGTCCGGCGCCACCTGGTCGGGCGCCACGTGGTCGGGCGCCACCTGGTCGGGCGCCACCTGGTCCGGGGCGACCTGGTCGGGCGCCACCTGGTCCGGGGCCGGTTGGTCGTAGCTCCCTCATCGGCCGGTCCGAACCGCCGCTGACCGAGCGCTCGATGAGCGCTCAGCGAGCCTCCACCCGTTTCAGGGATACCCGGTAGCCCATGCGGGTGAGCTCGTTCACCCGCCGGCGCAGGTTCACCTTGCTGAAGAACGGCAAGGCCTCTCGGTAGGGGCGTCCCCGCCACTCGGCCACGACGGCATAGACCACCTCGAATCGAGCCGGCACGATCTCCCCCGTGTCGAACGTCGAGAAGCGACCGACGTAGGACGGGTCACCAGTCCTCGTGGCCCGATCCTGTTCCTTCTCGCGAACGACAGCGAGTGACTTCTCCCGATACTCCGCACTCATCAAGAAGAGATCGCCGGCCACGCTTCCCTGGGCGAACAGGTGACTCAACATGTTGGACCTCAGGTGCCGCTTGACGTGAACGAAGTCGCCATCGCTGGTGTAGATGTCGCAGAACTCGATGGCGTTCGTGTGGTGACCGACCCGAACGAGCGCCTTGTCCATGTTCAGGTACTCCACCGAGCTGTCGGCCGCCCGCTCGTTGTAGGCGCCCTCCGGTTCGTCGGTCGTCGAGTCCGGCAGCACGCCGGACCACTCGTTCACCTTGTCGATGAACTCGTCGAGCTCCTTCCTGTATGACTCGGCGACCTTGTAGAACCGACCGCCGACGAGGAGGTAGGTCTCACCGCCGACCCGTAGTTCCCCGTCGAGGCACTCGAACACCGACCACGAGCCGGCAGGGTTGCCGTTCGTGTCCTCGGCATGGACCCGGTGCTGGTGGCGAATCGTGTCCACCGACAGCTCCGCGAGCTTGCCGGCGTCGGCCAGGAGCTCGACATAGTCGGCGATCCGGAGATCCGCGAAGCGGTGCGCCGTGCTGAACGAGTGGGCGAAGTGGTCGATGTCCTCCCAGTCGACCAGGCCGGGCGGAGCCAGCTCGAGCCCGCTCGGTTCGCCGGCTACCAGCATCTGGATCGTCTCGTTCTCCAGTGCGGTGACCACACCTGGGTCGGTCTCGTGACAGATGCTGTCGATCCACTTGAAGCGTGTCTCGTAGTCGTGCCGGTTGTGATATTTGAGGATGTCACGACAGAGCCGGCCGATCTGATCGAAGCTCGTGATGCAATTGAGGCTCAACGAGTCACCGCCGGTGATCCGACGACCCCAGGACTCGTCGGCCGGGAGACCGGTGACCGAACCGAGCAGATCGGCGTAGGGATCGACGCCGAACTCGTCGAACGTGGTCGGCCGGTTCGACTGTCGTCCGGTGAGGATCGTGTTCGAGGAGACCGTCTTCGCGTTCACCCGTCTGACCCGGGACGGGTCGGACCCCAGGCTGAGATCGTCGTGCTCGTACATGATGTTCAGCGCGACCCGCAGGCCGTACTCGGGTTCATAGGCGTCCCGACGGAGCATGTGTCTCCCGAAGCCGAAGGTCAGTGCGAAGAACCGATCCTTTCGGTAGTAGCGGACCTTCACGATGAGAACGGCCCGGTTGGCCACCGATCGACCGGCCGGCAACGGACCGACACCGTCTTCGAGAAACGCCACCCAACCCGGGCGGATCGCATCGGGAACGGCGAGGAAGAGCCTGGCCTCGAAGTCGTCGCCGCTGTAGTCGCGAACGGTGACACTGCCGACGGACGGACCACCTGCGAGCGCCTGCTCGTACTCGGTGACGGGAACCCCGTCGAGGCTCTCGGCGATCCGGTAGATCGTGACCGCCTGCTTCCTGCCAATGGGTGTCACCATGATCATCCTTCTAGACCGCAAGGCACTCACCGTGAAGGGACCAAAGACCCGCCAATCGACCACGCCGGTGCTGCAGCATGGGCTCGGCCGATCTGCGGTCGGCCGAGGCCAGCGGGGATTACACTCGGGACAGCGGCACCGTCCCTCGTCTCGGTGGTAGAGCGAGCGTGCAGGAGGATCACCATGCCCACAGAAGATCTCGGGCCGACAGAGGGTCTGCTCCCCGTCGTCGACGACGAGACGGCCCAGCCTCCCGATGACCGGGGTTTCAGCGAGGGTGTTGCCCTCTGCCTCTCCGGCGGCGGGTACCGCGCCATGCTCTTCCACCTCGGTGCCATCATCCGGTTGAACGAGCTCGGCGGGTTGAAGACCCTCGCTCGGGTGTCGAGCGTCTCGGGCGGGTAGATCACGGCGGGAGTGCTCGGGCGAGCCTGGTCGGACCTTCGGTGGGACGCCAGCTCGGTGGCCACGAACCTCGACGACCTCCTGCTCCGGCCC
>JAHELU010000108.1:10645-16400 GCA_024644005.1 Acidimicrobiales bacterium
GCACCACGATTGACAGACGCTCCATCATCGGGGGGATCCTGCTACCGGGCCGGTCGGTCGGCCAGAACATCGCTCGGGCCTACGATGAGCACCTCTTCGACGGTGCGACGCTGCGCGACCTGCCGGCCGACGGCGACGGCGACGGCCCGAGATTCGTCATCAACGCCACCAATGTCCAGACCGGCAAGCTGTTCCGGTTCTCGAGGCCGTACCAGGGCGACTGGACGGTCGGACTGTGGAAGGAGCCGGCGACGAGCCTCGCCGATGCGGTCGCGGCCTCGAGCGCCTTCCCCCCGGTGCTCTCGCCGCACGCGGTCGAGCCCTCCGGGCAGTTCGACCAGACGACGGCCGGCCCGAACTCGGGGTCAGCGTTCACCGCCAAGCACTGGTTGTCCGATGGTGGGGTGTACGACAACCTGGGCCTCGAGACGTCGTTGAAGCGATATCGGACGATCCTGGTCAGCGATGGCGGTGGGCTGATCGGTGCAGAGGAGAAGCCGAAGCGCGATTGGGCGCAGCACGGCATCCGCGTCGCCGAGATCGTCGACGGGCAGGTCCGAGCGCTCCGCAAGCGGCAGGTCATCGGCCTCTACGAGCGCAACTTCCGGGCCGGCACCTACTGGGGGATCAGATCCGATGTGGCCGACTACCACCTGGCCCAGCCGTTCCCGATCAGCGGTGCCAGTCGGGACAACGCCCGTCGGGTGAAGACGCGCCTGAAGAAGCTCGACGCCGGAACCCGGCGCGACCTCGTCAATTGGGGGTACGTCATCGCCGACACGGCCCTTCGCAAGTGGGTGCTCCACTCGGCGCCCCCGCCGACGTCGCTCCCGATGTGAGCCGCCTCGGGAACGGCTCGACCGAGGTGGCGCTCGGCGCCGGTCGCCGCTCCCGGCTGGCTCAGAGGGCCAGCTTGGCGGCCAGCAGCGAGTCGAGCTCGCCGTGCTGCTCCGATTTCAGGACGTTGACCGCTGGAACACCGGACAGCTTCTTGATCAGGTCGATGCCGGCGCTGGTGGTGGTTGCCACCCCGCCGACGACGTCCGGGCGGAGCTCGAACGCGCTCATCACGCCGCTCACTGCATAGGGGTCTGAGGCGGCCAAGAGGGTGAAGCCGATGACCGGGCGAAGCTCCTCCAGCACCACCGTCCCGTTGTAGGGTTCGAGCGGCGATGCGCCGGCCTCGGCCACCACCACGTCGGCCTCCTCGCCCGCCATGAGATCCAGCAGCACCCCGAGGCCACGACGGTACTCGTCCTCGTCGCAGATGCTCGATGGTAGGCCGCCGTCGACGAAGTCGTAGACGGCGTCGGCCCCCGCATCGCCGAGGCTCAGGACGTCGCGATACCGGCCCGCTCCGGTGAGCTTGGCGCCCACCACCTTCAGACCCCGCTGCTTGAGGAGGCGGACGATGACCCGTCCTGCGATCGTCTTGCCGGACGACATCGACGTGCCGATGATGAGCACCACGGGCGTTGTCAGCTTGGCCCCCGTCGGCGCGGGCACGAAGTCCTGCATGGCGACCGGTCGGCCGTCGACCGTGGCGTGGCCGAGGTAGCGGGCCGGGATCGGCGACGGCATCAGGCTCGACCGCGAGGTGATCCGGCCGACCAGACCGGCGGCTGTCATCATGTTGACCACGCCGTCCTCGCCGATCGCCTGCCAGCTCCCGACCGACTCCAGCGTTGCAGCCCGCTCGCCCAGTGCGCCGACGATCCTGGCCCCGGCGTAGGCCTCGGCCATGCGACCATCGGCCAGCTCCACGTTCTGGCCCCGATCGCCCTCCAGGAGCTCGATCACGACGTAGTCACCGGTCTTCCACTCCGATCGGTGACGCTGCTCGACGCCCGGCGTCGTTCGTGCAAAGGGGCTGATTCTGGTGAGCGACGTCAGGAACAGCTTCTCGTCCATTGCATTCTCTTAGCAGACAACGCGTGTGGAGTGCTCATCTCGGACTTGCGAGCAGGAGCGCCAGCAGTGCGGTGCGCTGGAGGGTCTGCTCGATCTCGATGTACTCGTGCTCTGCGTGCGCGCCGTCGCCGACTGCACCGAGACCATCGAGCGTTGCGGTGTAGAGGCTGGTGTAGTTGCCGTCGGAGCCTCCTCCGGCGGTGCCCTCCTCCAGCTCGATCCCGAGCGCACCGCCGCAGTCGCAGGCCAGCTGCCACAGAGAGCGGTTCCGGTCGTTGTGCTCCAGCGGCGGGCGGCCGATCCGACCAACGACCTCCACCTCGACGCCGGGGGTGCTCGGCTGGAGACTGCGTATCGCCTCCTCGATGGCGGCCACATCCTCCTGGTGGAGCACCCGTACGTCGACCGTCGCCGTGCTCTGGGGGGCGACGATGTTCGGCCGGAGACCGCCATCGATCGTCCCGACGTTCACCGTGATGCCACGCTCGGGATCGTTCAGGGCGAAGAGCTTCTGGATCAGGAACGACAGCTCGAGGATCGCGCTGGCCCCGGCGTCCGGATCGAGTCCGGCATGGGCCGCCCGCCCCTTGAGCGTCAGGGTGAAGCGCCCGACGCCCTTGCGGGCCGTCTTCAGCTTCCCCGCGGTGCCAAGCGACGGCTCGAGAACGAGCGCCCGATCGACCTCCTGCGCCAGGCTCCGGACGTGGACCTTCGACTCGCGGCTGCCGATCTCCTCGTCGGAGTTGATGAACACGATCGGCTGCAGTGCGGGCTCGATCCCGATGTCGCGCAGCGCTCGGAGGGCGAAGATGATCTGGGTGAGTCCGGCCTTCATGTCGTAGACACCGGGTCCGGTCATGCGACCGTCCTTGATCTCCATCGGCATGTGATCCAGCGTGCCCAGTGGCCACACCGTGTCGCAGTGACCGATCAGCAGCTGGGCTCCGTCGCCGCTCTTCGGCTTGGTCCGGCCGAGCAGGTGGCCGCCGGTCTGCTCCCCCGGGATGTCCTCGACCTCCAGGTCCAGCGCCTTGAGCTCGGCACGGAGCATGGTCAGGACATCCTGTTGAGCGGTTGGAACGAGCGACGGCGACTCGGCGAGGACCAGGTGCTGGAGGAGCTCGAGCTGTGCGTCCCGATTCTCCTCGACGTAGTGGCCGAGCTCGGCCGCCATTCCCTCCGCTACTCGGCCCCCTGTCATCGCTTGAACCCAGCGGGAAACGGGAACGAGAAGCTGGCCCGTATCTCGCTCCAGCGTCCCGGTGACAGGTAGGCCAGCAGGGGTGCCCGCTCGACGGTGTCTCGATCGTCGCCGTCGGACGCCCGGAGCGCCGCCGGGTCGGCGTAGGCCGCAGTGATCTCACCGGCGATCAGGCTGTGATCGCCGAATCCGTCGGTGATGCTGTGGGTACGACACTCGAGGAACAGGTACCCGCCCCGGATGAAGCCGTCACGGCCGTTGCTGGTGGCAAACGTGTCGAGCACGGCGACGTTGGGCTTCGAGTCGTCTTCGCACCGGGGTGCTGCGGTGAGGCTCGACAGCACCACCTGGTCCGGCCGCAGGTAGCTCACTGCGAACGTCCCTTCCCGCTCGATGTTGCGGTAGGTGCCGTGCCGGGGGGTGCACACGAAGCCGAAGTACGGTCCCCAGCCGATCGCCGTCACCATGTGCTTCGGCGCCAGGTCGAGCTCACCGTCCGGCCCATGCGTACCGATGAGCACCAGCGGGGCAACCGTGAAGACCCGGTCCCAGAGGCCCATCGTCGGATCCAAGGCGACATAGTCGGCAAGCGCATCGCTGCTCATTCGGTTCCTCCTGTCCGCTCCAAAGTAGCTGATGCCGTGGGCGAACACGCCATGGGGCCGGCAGCCGATGCGGTGGCTGGTTCGAGCACCGTCCGGGCGATACGTGCGCTGTGCGATCACGCGTCCATGGCCGAACCGGCGGTCGCGGGCCGCTCCCGATGCCCGTCCATGGCGTGGAGAACCTCGGCCAGCGAGCGGCGCGCCCCGGTCTGCAGGTACTCCATTGCGCGGAGCGCGCCCTCGTGAGCGTGCTCGCTCGAACCGGCGACGCAGTCCTCTATCACTCGGCAGAAGTAGTCCGACTGATGTCCGTCGACGAACGTGTAGTGGACACAGACGTCGGTCAGTCCGCCGCACGACAACAGGGCGAGGCAGTGGACGTCCTCGCTCCCGTCGAGCTCCCGTCCGAAGTCGACGAGGTCGGGACGATGGAGCGGCTCGACGTGCCGCGCAATGCTATCTGGCCCCAACCCGCCGGCGCCCGGCAGGACCGTGTTGCACCGACCTATCGCTGCTTGAGGCGGCGAGCCATCAGCCGCAATGCGACGACCGAGTAGACGAGTGACGTCGACGCGAGCCCGACGACGTCCCAGAGGTCGGGGCTCGACCCCCGGAGCATGACGTCTCGTAGCAGTGACGTTCCATAGGTGACCGGTATGACGAGTGAGATCAGCTTGACCGGGTAGTTCAGCGCATCGAGATCGAGCAGGAATCCGCCGAAGAACAGCGAGGCCAGCAGCACCAGCATCGCGTACTGGACGGCCTGGGAATCCGACCTCGCCGAGAGCGACAGCACCATGCCGAGCGCCGCCGAGGCGGTGACCAGTCCGAAGACACCGGCTGCGGCCCAGGGAACCGGGCCACGGAACGGCACTCCGATCCCGTATGTCACCGCAGCCAGGAGCACTGCGGCCACTGCCGACACGATCAGCAGGTGGGCGCCGTACTTGCCGAACAGGATGCGCCCGGACTTGAGGGATCCGACCTGGAAAAGCTCGAAGAGCCCGAGCTGTCGATCGCGGACCAAGCTGAGCGCAGCGAAGGTCAGGGCCATGTGCTGGACGAGCAATGCGATCGCCGCCGGGGCGAAGAAGTCGTTCAACGTCGTCGGCAGCCGCAGCAGGTTCTCGGTGTCGCTGCTGAACGGTCTGGCTATCACGGCCGGCTCGAGGGTGGCGAGCGCCTCGCCGTAGTCGACGAGCGGGCGAGCCCGACCATCGCTCGCCGCATCGACCTCGTCGGCGACCTCGGCGGTGCTGGCGCTCTCGACCCGATCCTGGGTCTGCCGTATGACCTCCTCCACGACGATGGCGTTCAGCTCCCGAACGGCGACCTCGACCGACACTTCGACAGCCGTCTGCTGAATCGGGTCCAACTTGTCGTGGAGCACGGTGATCTCGGCGCGGCGGCCGTCGAGCACGGTCTGGGCCGGATCCTCGGGGAAGATGACCACGAGATCGATCTCGCCGTCTACCAGTCGTTGCTGGGCGCCGACGACGTCGCTGGAATACCCCTCGGGCTCGATGTAGGCGTCGAGGTCCTCCGAGAACCGATCGATCGCATCCACGTAGGCCTGGTCGTCGGGTCCCACGAAAGCCGTGCGAAGGACCGTCTGCTCCTGGTCGTAACCGAGGGCGAAGAACAGCAGGAGTAGGAACGGTCCGATGACGAGCACCCCGACGAGGCGAGGCTGCCGCACGACCGCCACGGTCTCCTTGCGGAGGAATGCACTGGCGTGGACGAGCGCCTTCAGGCGTTTGGCCTGCATCGGCTCGGACCCTTGGGCGGCGGGACCCCGATCGGGCGGCTCGGTCGCCGGCGCTGGCTCACGCTGCGGGCTCCGGGTGGTCGGGATCACCATGCGGCTCTCTCCTGGTCGGGAGCCGTGACCCGGGAGCCCTGGCCGCTGACGAGTCTCACGAACACGTCGTCGAAGCTCGGCAGCACCTCTTCGGAGTCGACCAGCTCATGGCCACGCTGCTTCAGCGAGTCGATGACGAGCGGGAGCGCAGCACCGGCGTCGGTCGTCGTCAGCCGG
>JAHELU010000109.1 GCA_024644005.1 Acidimicrobiales bacterium
GTCCTGGTAGACCATCGAGGCGTGGTTGGCCCGGAACTCCCGCAGCTCGCTGGCCGAGATCTGCGTCAGCTCCATCCCACTGGCGGTCACGGTGCCGCCGAGGATCCTCCCGTTGGCCGGAAGGTAGCGCAACGCGGCGTATGCGGTTGTCGACTTCCCGCAGCCGGACTCGCCGACCAGGCCGTAGGCTTCGCCTGCCTTGACCTCGAAGGTGACACCCCGCAGCACCGCCCGGGGAACGTCCCGCACGATGTAGGCCAGCTGCAGATCCTCGATGGACAGTGCAGGCGTGTCGGTGACGGTCGGATCCTCGATGGTGGTCATGCCCGCGTCGCCTTGTCGATCGAGTCGGCTATCAGATTCACTGCGATGACGATGCTGGCGATGGCCAGCGCCGGGAACACCGTCGGCCACCAGACGTCGTTCGCGATCTGCTCGTAGTTCTCCGAGACGTCCACCCCCCAGTCCGCGTCGGTCAGGTCGTCGGCCACGATGCCGAGGAAGGCCAGCGTAGCAACGGTGAAGATGGCGAAACCGAGTCGGACGGTCAGCTCGACGACGATGATGTTGGTGATGTTGGGCAAGATCTCCCTGGTGATGATGAAGAAACCGTTCTCACCCCGCATCTTGGCCGATGTGACATAGTCGAGTTGGGCTTCGGCCAGGGTGGCGGCCCGAATGGTCCTTGCCACCACCGGAGTGAACAGGATCGCAATGGTGCCGATGATGACCGGTCTCGACGACCCGAAGGTGAAGAGCACGATGATGGCCAGCAGGATGACCGGGACGGACAGGAAGCCCTCGATGATCCGGCTCACCAGCTCGTCGACCCAGCCCTTGTAGTAACCGATCACCAGCCCGAGAAGGGTTCCGGCAGCAACGGCGATCGCCGCGGCCACAGGAGCGACGATCAGGACCGGCCGAGCGCCGTGGATCACCCGGGAGTACACGTCCCGGCCGACCCGGTCGGTGCCGAACCAGGCGTCGCTGCTCGGCGGTTCACGAACAAGTGCGGCGCCGTCATCGGTTGTCACGAAGTCCTTGGGGCCCCAGGTGGACAGCACCCCGGGGAACAGGGCGGAGAAGATCCAGAACCCGACGATCAGGACACCGACGATGAACGCCGGGCTCCGAAACAGGATCCGCCGTTGCTCACGGCGAATCTGCTTGCGGGTGGCGCCACCGAGCTCATCGGGATCGGTTATCTCGGCCTCGAAGACCGTCGCTGCGGTCAGGTCCTCTGCATGCGGCAGATCGGTCACCCTTCGCCTCCTTGCGCCAAGCGGGCCCGGGGATTCATCCAGGCGATGATCAGGTCGGCCCCCAACGTGGCCAGCATGTAGATCAGCGCCACCGTCACCACCCCGCCCCGGAGGACCGGGTAGTCTGCTCCTCGAGCGGCGTCGAGGATCAGGCGGCCGAGACCCGGGTAGTTGAACACGAACTCCAAGCCGACGAGGCCGCCGAACAGGTATCCGAGCTGGGTTCCGGTGACCGCCACCGTCGGCTGGAGGGCGTTGCGCAGCACGTGCCTGCGGAACACCTGGCGGGTGGTCAGCCCCTTCATGAACGCGGTCCGGGTGTAGTCGGCGTCCAGCGACGTGATGGTACCGGCCCGGGTGATCCTGGCGATGTAGCCGAAATAGACGATGAGGACCGACAGGGCCGGCAGTAGCAGGAAGTTCAGATTGGTGGCCAGGCTCGCGCCGGGCGGCGGGTCGGCCGAGACCTTGAAGAAGGCGATCGGTACCGCCAGGAACGCCTGCAGGATCACACCGGACACGAACTCCGGGATCGACGAGAGCGCCAACCCGACGGTGACGATGGACCGATCGGCGATGCTGTCCTTCTTGTAGGCGGCCCAGATGCCCGCCCCGATCGAAATCGGTAGGGTGATGGCGAGGGCGAACAACACCAGTTTGAACGAGTTCCACAGCGCCGCCCGGACCAGCCCGAACACCGACTGGCCGGGCCTGGTGAACGAGTCGCCGAAGTCGAGTGTGACGACGTCGCCGATGAGGTCGATGAACTGCTCGGGTATCGAATCGTCGAGACCGAGCGACTCGGTGACGCTCTGCAATCGCTCCGGCGATGCGAACGCCCCGGCGATCTTGCGGGCCGGGTCCCCCGGTGCGAGGTTGGGGATGAGGGTGATGACGATCAGCAGGATGAGCAGTGTCACGAGTGACAGAGCCAGCCGACGTAACACGTATCGCAGCACTCGCTACCTCCCGATCTTCAATGTCTCGCGCAGTCGGCCGGGCGGAGACGGGTTCACCTGGCGCCCATCTCCGCCGTCGGCCCTGCGATCACGCCGACTTCGACGCGTTCTGGAATTGCATGTGGCCGAGCGCTGTCACCTCGACGCCGCTCACCGACTGATCGTGGCCACTCAGATAATCGAAGTAGAAGGCGTAGCAGGCCGGCGTGTCCTGATGCAGCAGCTGCTGGATGCTGGAGACCGCCGTGGTCTGACCCTCGACATCGATCGAGGCCTGGTACTCACCGAACAGGCGGTCGAACTCGTCTGACGCGTAGTTCGACGAGTTCCAGTCGCCGCCGGTGGCGAGGGCCCGCCCGAAGTAGATGTCGGGCGTCGGCCGGTGGCCGTAGTCGACGATGCCGATCTCGGCCGACGGGCCACAGGGCTTGGTCGGCTCGTCGCCGCCGGGGCACCAGTAGGCGCCGTAGAAGTCCGAGTTGTCGGTCACGCTGACGTTCAGGTTGAACCCGGCCTCGGCCGCATTCTGCTGGACGATGGCCGCCATGTCGGGGATCTCCTGGAGGTTGCCGACCTGGATGTCACCCGTGATGCCGTCCGGGAACCCGGCATCGGCCAGGAGCTGCTTGGCCATGTCGATGTCCCGGGTCCGTTGCGGCACCGCCGTCTCGTCGAAGAAGGGCAGGGTCGGGTAGATCGGGTGATCGTTGGCCACGATCCCCTGGCCCTCGAACAGGGTGGCCACCATCTGCTCACGGTTGAGGGTGTAGGCGAGGGCCTGGCGGACCAGCGCATCGGTGTACTGGCCGTCCTGGGTGTTGAACCAGAGCTGGCGGTGGTTGGCGGCCGGCGGCTTCAACAGGGTGAAGTTCGCATCGTTCAGCAGAGCCGAGCCGTCGATCACGTTGAACTGCTGGACCATGTCGACCTCGCGGGCCTGCATGGCGGCCACCGCCGTACCGATCGACTCGAAGCCTCGCAGCGTGATGCTGTCGAGGTTGACCGAGCCGCCCCACCAGTTCGGGTTCGGTACGAACACGACTGTGAAGGTGGTGGCGTCGAAGCTGTCCAGCATCCATGCACCCGTTCCGGTGCTCCTGGCGTCGAGTGTCGTGCCGTCGGTGTAATCGGCCGGGGTGATCAGCGACTGCGGGTTGAAGATCGAGACCAGGACCGGGAAGTTGCCGTTCGGCGAGTCGAGGGTCACGACCGCCTTGAGGGGGTCGGACGAGTCCGTCGAGCCCTCGCTCAGCACGCCGGCGACACCGGCGCCCGCAATGGCCATCCGATCGAAGGTGGCGGCGACGTCGGCCGAGGTGAACTCGGTGCCCTCCTGCCACATCACGCCTTCGCGGAGGTCGAACGTCCACACCGAGCCGTCCTCGTTCGGCGACCAGCCCGTGGCGAGCGCCGTCGGGGCGATGTTGCCGTCCGGGCCGAGTCCGACCAGGTACTCGAAGCTCTGGGACAGCACGCTGTAGGTGCCGAGGTCCAACATGTTCAACGGATCCAGGCCGGAATTGGCATCACCGAACTGGATGGCGGCGCTCAACGAACCGCCCTGGGTCGGGGCAGCGCCCTCGTCTCCGCCCTCACCGGCGGCTGTCGTATCGCTCGTCTCGCCCGCCTCGTCGCCATCGTCGTCACCGCAGGCGGCGATGACCGCCGACATCAGCGGTGCCGACAGACCGAGGATCACGCCCCGCCGTATGAAGCTGCGGCGGGTGACCCGGTTCTGCGCGTACGCCTCGATCAGATCGCGCTCGACGGGTCCGACCTGTCGACGTGCACGATCGAATAGATTCCAGTTCATGTCTGGGTGCCTCCTCTGGCCGTGTAGCCCTGATCCAACGCGGTGACATCGTCGGTTCGACCGTTGTCAATATCGTGTACCGCGCGCGGACGCGAACTCTCCCCCGGGACTCCCCTGACCCGCTTGGCTACGGGCGAGTACCTTAGCGTCAATCCGAGGAGATTGTCTACATCGGTAACCCACCGGCCGCCCAACTGTCACGATCCGTCCATCGACCGGCACCGGAGACGAACCCGGACCGCTCAGCTCAGCCAGGCCTCCCACCGGTCCTGATTGGCGGCGATCCAGTCGGCGGCCACCGCATCGATCGGGCGGCCCCCGTTCTCCACCTGGTCGATCATCCCGAGCTGGTCCTCGGTGGTCAGCTCGAACCGGGTCAGGAACCGGTGCAGCGCCGGCTCGTCTGCCTCGAGCGCCGGCGAGCCGGCCTTGACCAGGGTGTCGTCCGGGTAGTCACAGCTACGGGGTTCGCCGGATCGGACCTCGGCCAGGCACTCGTCGGTCACGGGCGGCAACTCGATGTTGACGAGGTCGTACTTGGCGATCAGGGCGGTCGGCGTCCACCAGAAGAGCAGCACCGGCTCGCCGGCTTCGACGGACCGGGCCAGCTCGGCCTCGGTGGCGGCCTCCGAGCCGCTGAAGAGCACGTCGAAGGGAAGACCGAGCGCAGCGATGATCTCCTCGTCGTACTGCTCGTAGCCGGGATCCGTGCCGAGGAATCGGCCCCTGCTGCCGGTCTCGGGGGTGGCGAACCTGGACGCCACGGCCGGGTCTGCCAGCGTCCGCCAGTCGGCCACCGCCGGGTCCTGGTCGATCACGTAGCGGGGGACGTACCAGCCGATCTTGCCGACGACGCCGAGCGGGCCGAGGTCGGCCACCCGGTCCGAGGCCAGCACCTCGCGAGCCGACTGCTCCAGGGCCGACGGCCAGATCTCCAGCACCGCATCGAGCTCACCCCGGGCGAGGTCATCGAGCATGCGGCCGTTGTCGATGACCTCGACCTGCTCCACCGGGTACCCGAGCCGTCGCTCGATGAGCTGCTCGGCGATCGCCACGTTCAACCGGGCGCCGGTCCAGTCCGTGACCCCGATCTCCACGATGGGCCTGCGCTCCGACCTCGATGCGGGGCGGCCGTCGGCGGCTGTCCCGTCGGTCTGGTCGGGCGCGCCCTCTCCGCCGTCGGACGTGCAGGCGGCGAGGAGCGACGTCGTCGCGACGACCAGCAGCAGACCGAGCCTGGTGAGACGTCCTCCGGTTGCCGCTGCTGCCACGGCCCAACAGCGTAGCGACGAGGTCGGAGCGGGCGTCGTCGACGTATCGTGACCGCCATGACCGTGGCCAGAGATCTGTGGGAGGTGACCGAGCGCTACCACCAGCTGTGCTACGTGGCGCCCGAGGTCCGGGAGGCCGGCACCGACGCCGGGCTCAAGGGCTTCTGGATGAACTACTTCGCCACCAGATCAGCGCCGATGGGGCCGGTCCGACCGGAGGTCGTCGAGGCGGTCTTCTTCTACTACGGCCCGGATCGGGTCCATCGGGCCATCCCGGACGCGTGGCGGTTCTCGACGCCGGAACGCGTGCTGGCGGCCCGCTACCAAGCGATGGATGCCGCCCTCCGCCGGGAGCTGGGACCGTTGATCGACGCAGCGGCGGTGACCGAGGCGATCGAGCTGCACGAGCGGTCGCTCGAGTGGACCGAGCTGCTCGGTCGGCCGCTCTTCGCCGGGTGGCGAAGCCTCGAGCCCCCGACCGAGCCGCACTTGCTGCTCTGGCACCTGGCGACGCTGCAGCGGGAGTATCGCAGCGGCTGTCACCTGATCGCCCTGGCTGCGGCCGGTCTCGACGGCTGCGAATCGGTGGTCTCCCACGTTGCGGTCGACCAGGCACCGAGGGCGTGGATCACCGACGAGGCCGGCTGGCGAGACGAGGACGCCAGGGCCGCCGTCGAACGGCTGCAGGCCAGGGGCTGGGTGGACGGTGACGGCACCGCCACCGAACTGGGTCGACGGGAGCGTCGGGCCATCGAGGAGCTCACGGACTCGCTCGACGGTCGCCGGTGGGAGCGGTTGGGATCGGAGCGGTGCGCCCGGCTCCACGAACTGATGGCGGGACTGGTGGCCGTCCTGCCGCCGGACGACCAGCTGGACTGGCGTCAGATCTATGGCGAGAACGCCTGACACCAGATTGGGGGCCTCCAGTCCCCGGGGACCGAGCGGCCGTCTACCGTGAGCGGGGTGATCCTGGCCGAGCTGAGCCTCGTCGACGTGGCGATGATCGGCGCCGTCACCATGCTCGGCTCGGTGGTCCACGGCTCGACCGGTATCGGCCTCGGCCTCGTGGCCGGACCGGTCCTGCTCTCGATCGAACCGGCGTTCGTGCCCGGCCCGATCCTGGCATCCTCGACGATCATCGGTTGCCGGCACCTGCTGGTCGAGCGCCACCACGTCGACCCGTCGACGCTGCGCAGGCTTCTGCTGGGGCTGCCGATCGGCGTGGCGGCCGCCATCCTGGTACTGACAGCTGTCGACGAGCGGCTCCTGGCCATCGGCGTCGGTGGGCTCGTGATCGTGGCCGCCCTTGCGCTGCTCGCCGGGCTCGAGGCGCCGAGCAGCTCTCGTTACGAGGTGGCGGGAGGTGCGGCGGCGTCGTTCGGGGCGATGACCGCCGCCCTCCCGGGACCACCGCTGGCCATGGCCCTGCACGACACGCCGGGACCCGTCATGCGGCCGACGATCGCCGCGACGAGCCTGGTCCTGATCGCCGCCTCGGTGGCGTCTTTGGCCGTCGTCGGGCGCTTCGGCGGCGACGAGCTCCGGCTCCTGGCGCTGCTGATCCCGTTCGTCCTGTGCGGGCTGGTGGTGGCCCGACTCGTCCGACCCTGGCTCGACCAGGCGTTCCTCCGCCCCGCCGTGCTGTCGGTCGCCCTGGCCGGCGGCCTCGCCCTGCTGCTCAGGAGCCTATGAGCGGCTCCGGCCCGTCTCGGCGCTTCTGGAGGGCGCCACGGTGGTCCGTTAGCATCTCGCCATGACACGACTGGCAGGCAAGGTCGCACTGATCACGGGCGGGGCGGGAGGTCAGGGGGCAGCCGAGGGCCGGCTCTTCGCCCAACAGGGGGCAACGGTGTGCCTCAGCGACGTGCTCGCCGAGGGACAGGCCGTCGCGGATGAGATCGGCGGCTCGTTCTTCGAGCACGACGTGACCGATGCCGGGGCATGGGAGGCCGTCACCACGAGGATCGTGGCCGAGCACGGCCGGATCGACATCCTGGTCAACAACGCCGGCATCTTCCGGCTGGGCGGTCTGACCGACACAGAGCGGGAGCTGTGGGACACCACCGTCGCCATCAACCAGACCGGGGTCTTCCTCGGGATGCAGGCGGTGGCCCCCACCATGGTCGACAACTCGTCCGGCTCGATCATCAACATCTCGTCGGTCGCCGGCATCCGGGGGGCCAGCGTGGCCTTGGCCTACGCCGCGACCAAGTGGGCCGTGCGGGGGATGACCCGCAGCGTGGCCCGGGAGCTGGCCCCCATGGGGGTCCGGGTCAACTCGATCCACCCTGGCATCATCGACACCCCGATGCTCGACGTGTTCGATACGGCCGGGCTCAGGGAGCAGGTCCGCCAGAGCATCCCGCTCGGCCACGAGGCCTCGGCCGACGACGTGGCCAACCTGGCCCTGTTCCTGGCCAGCGACGAGAGCTCGTACTGCACGGGCTCCGAGTTCATCGTCGACGGCGGCCTGACCTGCTGATCGGCCGGGCGGCCCTGCTCACCTGTGGCCGAACCTGCCGGAGCGCAGCCGCCCGAACTACGATCGCGGCGATGGACGGCATCCACGACATGGGTGGGATCGAGGGCTACGGGCCGGTGCCCTACGTTCCCGAGGAACCGATCGAGATCGGGACCAGGTGGGAAGCCCTCGCAGGGGCCGCCCTTCTCGCTCTGATGCGCTCGGGCAAGACCAACATCGACGCCCACCGCCACCGGATCGAGCGGCTCGACCCCACCCGGTACCTGCCGATCTCGTACTGGGGGCGGTGGCTCGCAGCGGTGGAATCGGCCACCGTCGACCAGGGCATCGCGGACCAGGCCGAGATCGATGCCGCAATCGGCGCCCTCGGCCACGATCCAGGCGCCACCGCGCCGCCGCCGCGCATGCACCCGGTGACGGCACTCGAGTCGAGGCAGAACGAGCCCGGCTTCATCCGCACGGTCGATCGACCACCCCGTTTCCGGGTCGGCGACAAGGTGAGGGCCCTGGCGGACGCCCCCCGGGTCGGACACCACCGGTTGCCTCGGTACGCCAGGGGGCGGCTCGGAACGATCGCTCGCTGCTACCCGGCCTTCACCCTGCCGGACGCCATGGCCCACAACGAGGGCGAGCAACCCCACTACGTGTACGCCGTGGCCTTCTCCGGAACGGAGCTGTGGGGACCGAGCGGCGACCCGAACCAGGTCTGCCATCTCGATCTCTTCGAGCCCTATCTCCGACCGGTCGACGACGATCAGGAGGCACCGACGTGACGACATCGGCAACGACAGACGGCGACAGCTCCCCGGGCGACCTCGCTGCGGCCCAGGCGGTGCGGGCCGAGGCGCTGGAGGGGCTACTGGTCGACAAGGGCATCCTCACCGACAGCGAGGTCGACCACTTCATCGAGACCTGGAGCCACCGGATCGGCCCGATGATCGGGGCCAAGGTGGTGGCGAGGGCCTGGATCGACGAGGACTTCAAGGAGCGGTTGCTGACCGACGCCACCAGCGCCGTGTCGGAGGTGGGGGTCAACCCCGGCCGGCTGGAACGGCTCGAGGTGGTGGTGAACGAGCCGGGGGTCCACAACGTCGTCTGCTGCACGCTGTGCTCCTGCTACCCCTGGACCCTGCTCGGGCTGCCTCCGAGCTGGTACAAGTCACCGGAGTACCGGTCGAGGATCGTGCGGGAGCCCAGAGCGGTCCTCGGCGAGATGGGACTCGAGCTCCCAGACGACATGACGATCCAGGTGTGGGACTCCAGCGCCGAGGTCCGGTACCTGGTGATTCCCGAACGTCCGGCCGGTACCGATGACCTGACCGAGGAGCAGCTCGCGGGGCTCGTCACCCGTGACTCCATGATCGGCGTCGCCCAGCCCCTCACCGGATCGGGTTTCGGCCGGTGACCGATCGCCGCTCGGCTGGCGGGACCGACGCCACCGATCCGCTCGACGTCGAGGGGCCGGCCGCACCGCCACGGGCCAACGGTGAGCTGGTCTTCACCGCACCCTGGCAGTCCCGTCTGTTCGCGACCACGATGCGGCTCCACGAGACCGATCGGATCGACTGGGAGCGGTTCCGCCGGGGACTGATCGGCGAGATCGGGCACCACGAGCGGGCGCTGACGGCCGACCCGGACCACAGCACTGCGGACTACGACTACTGGGGCTGCTGGCAACGGGCGCTCGAAGGCCTGCTCGACGAGCTGGGTGTGGTGACGGCAACCGAGGTCGGCACCCGGGCCGCGGTGCTGGCGGCCCGCCCCGCCGGCCACGATCACGCCCACGGCGACCATGGCGACCACCACGGCAACCACGATCACGACCATGGCGACCATGGCGGCGACCACGGTCCCCACAGCGATCATCACCGCCACTAAGAGGATCAGCCGGTAGGCGGATCCTCCCGATACACAGCGCCGAGATCTCGGCTCGTAGAGCCGAGATCCAACCGTGGCGAAGCGAGCGGCCGAGCCTACTCGCCGAGGTCCCAAGAGGATCAGCCGGTAGGCGGATCCTCCCGATACACAGCGCCGAGATCTCGGCTCGTGGAGCCGAGATCCAACCGTGGCGAAGCGAGCGGCCGAGCCTACTCGCTGGGTCCTATGACAGCTTGCTCCCGGCCAGCTCACGAACGGCGCCGAGCAGCACGCTGGCACCGTTCGCCGCCTCGTCTGCGGTGATCGCCTCGGCCTCGTTGTGGCTGAGCCCGTCCTCGCAGGGTACGAAGATCATGGCCGTCGGGCAGTGGCGGGCCACGTAGCAGGCGTCGTGGCCGGCGCCGGAGATCATGCGGCGGTTGGACAGCCGCAGGGTCGATGCCGCCCGCTCCACCGCTTCGATCAGCGGTTCTGCGAATGCCACGGGAGCCGACTCGTTCTGGAGCTGGATGCTGTGGCTGACGCCGATCGTCTCGCAGCGGTCGGCCACGATCGAGCGCATCTCGGCCTCCATCTCGTCCAGCACGCGCTGGTCCGGGTGACGGAGATCGAGGGTGCAGCGCAACGTCTCGGGGATGGTGTTCGGCGAGACCGGGGACGAGCGGAACTGGGCGAACGTGGCCCTGGCCCACTCCCCCTTCCGCTCGGTCGCCCCATAGACCGCTCCCACCACCTCGGCGATGGCCCTGGCCGGATCCCGGCGGCCGGCCATCGGGGTCGGCCCGGCATGGGCGGGGAACCCGCCGAGCTCGATCGTGTACCACCGGAGGCCCTGCACGCCGGTGACGACACCGACCTCGATCCGCTCGGCCTCCAGGATCGGTCCCTGCTCGATGTGGAGCTCGAACGCCGCAGCATGGGGGGTCGGCGCCGCCGGTCGATCCCCGGCCCATCCCAGGCGCTCCAGCTCGTCCGCCACCGTGATGCCGTCGATGTCGGTGAGCGCCAGCGCCTCGGCGAGATCGAGCTTGCCGGCCCAGACCGCGGAGCCCATCATCGAGTACTGGAAGCGCGATCCCTCCTCGTTCGTCCACACGACCAGGTCGATCGGGCGCTCGGTGACCAGGCCGAGGTCGTTGAGCCGCTCGATGACCTCCAGTCCCCCGAGGACGCCGTACACCCCGTCGAAGCGGCCACCGGTCGGCTGGGTGTCGAGGTGGCTCCCGATCAGCACGGGGTCCGCCGTGCCGTCTGCTCCCGCTCGGCGGACCCAGAGGTTGCCGATCTCGTCGATCTCGGTCGTGCAACCGGCCTGCGTCGCCCAGCCGAGGAACAGCGCACGCCCGGCTGCGTCCTCGTCGCTCAGGGCCTGCCGGTTGCTGCCGCCCGCCGCTGTCGGCCCGACGGCGGCCATGTCCATCAGCCGGCTCCACAGTCGGTCCCGATCGACGAGCAGTGCCTGGTCGGTGACGGTCATGGGGTTCGTCCTCCTCGGGTCGTCCGGCCGGTGGGTCCCAGGCTAGGCGGGCGACCAGGAGTGGCGGATGGCCGGCGACCCGGCCGATACTCGCCGGATGACAGCCCCCGGCCAGGTAGCGCCAGCGGACCGGCCGCCCGCCACCGGGTTGCGAGCGCTGCCGTTCTACCTCGGCGGATTCCTCGGGCCGTTCGGCACGATGGTCATCATCCCCATGCTGCCGGAGCTGCGGACCCACTTCGGCGTCGATTCCGCCACGATCAGCTGGGGGTTCTCGGCCTACCTCTTCCCGATGGCGGCGCTGCTCCTGGTCTCGGGCACCATCGGCGAGCGCCTCGGCCGGAAACGGGTGCTGCAGGCCAGCCTGGTCGTCTACGTGGTTGCCTCGCTGTTGGTCTCGGTGGCTCCGACGCTCGAGCTGTTCCTCGGGGCCAGGGCCGCCCAGGGGGCCGCCAACGCCTTCATCACGCCACTGCTCGTCGCCGGTCTGGCCGACGCCACCCCGGAGGCCCAGCTCGGCCGCCGGGTCGGGATGTACACCAGCTTCCAGGCCGTCGGCGGCGGCCTGGCCCCCTTCGTCGGCGGGCTGGCGGCCGAGGTCGACTGGCGATACGCCTTCTGGGGCACTGCGGGCGTGGCCCTGGTGGTCCTGTTCTTCGTCCCGCCCGGCGAGCGGCGGGTCGGAGCCGACCGCCCACCGATCCGCCCCCTCCTCGGTCGACGGCTCCTCGCCCTCGGTGCCGGATCGTTCGCCGCTGCTGCGGGACCGATCGGCGCCGGGGTGCTGGTCGGTTTCAAGACGAGGGACGTGCTCGGCATGGAACCGACCACCGCCGGGCTGCTCCTGGCCAGCGGCAACCTCGGGGCCGCGCTGCTCGGCCCGGTCTTCGGGCGGGCGCTCGACCGGTACGGGGCCAGACCGTGCGGTGTGTGGGCCACCGTTTCGGTCAGCCTCCTCGTGGCGACACTCGGGGTGACCGACGGTCGGCTCGTCACCGCGATCCTCTACGCGATGGCCGGGTCGCTGTTCGGCTTCGTCATCGTCGTCCTCCAGAAGGTCGGCGCGTCGATCGTGCCCGAGAACCGTGGTGGCGCGCTCTCTGCGGTCCTGTCGTTCCGCTTCGTCGGCCACGCCGTCGGACCGCTGGTGTGGGTCCCGGTGTTCAGCCGGTCGAACGCTGCTGCGTTCGTCGGCTCGGCGATCCTGGGGCTCGTCACCGTCGCCGGCATCCTCGGTGCGGTCCCCCGGGCCGAGCCGACGACGGCGCCGGGACCGCCGGTCAGACCCGGGCCGCCACCGGCCGGGATTCGACAACCGTCCGGGGCGGTTTCGGAGGAGTAGCGAGCACGAAGAACGCCATTCCGGCCCCGGCCAGGATGGCCAGGATCGTGAATCCGAGGCGGTAGCTGCCGGTCCGATCGGCCAGGACGCCAGCCACCAGCGGACCGCCCATCATGCCGAGCATGACGATCATCGACGAGAGGCCCATTATCTTGGCGAAGGAGGTCGCCCCGAAGTAGTCGGCCCGCAGGGCCTGCATCAGCGGCCCCCGGACGCCCCACGCCAGGCCGTGGAACGGGACGAACAACCAGATCATCCACCTGGAGATTGCGTAGGTGAGCAATAGCAGGCCGATCATGTGCCCGACCATGGCCAGCGAGGCCAACAGCCGCTTGTTGACCCGATCGCCGAGCACACCGCCGCCGATCTGACCGACGAACTGGAGCAGCGGCATCGCGCCGCCGACGAAGCTGGCCTCCTGCAGATCGAAGCCCTGCTCGCTGGTCAGGTAGAGCGCCAGGTGGGCGATCACCGCCCCCACCACGAGGAGCGCCGTGGCGTGACCGAGCGAGATCATCCAGAACGCACGGGTCCGCAGAGCGTCCCTTGCGGAGAAGTGCAGGTCGGAGACGCCTTCGGCTCGTGGCTTGTCCATGACCACCGATTCGGGATCGATGCCGTCGACGTGGTCGCCTCTGTCGTCAGGGGTCTGGCCGAACAGCGAGGTCAGCGGGTACGACACCGCGATGACCACTATCCCGCTCAGTGCCGCGGTCCAGCGCCAGCCGATCGTCCGCAGCACCCACACCACACCGGGCGTGACGATGCCGCCGATGGCGAAACCGGTGCCTGACAGGGACAGTGCCTTCGCCCGGTTGCGCTCGAACCAGCCGACGGTGGCCGACGTGATGCTGAGGAAGCCCGCGAGGCTGGCCCCGACGGCGGTGAGGCCGAGCGCGGCGAAGAAGTGCAGCAGGGACTGGATCTGGCTGAAGCCGACGAGGCCGAGGCCCATCAATACGACCCCGACCCGCATGACCGGTTGGGAGCCGTAGCGGCTGAGTGCCCAGCCCTGGGCCGGGCCGAGCAGTCCGCTCTCGGCCCGCATCAGCGAGAAGGCCAACGAGAAGTTCGTCTTGCTCCAGCCGAACTGGCGCTCGAGGAGCACCGCATAGTTGCCGAATGCCTGGGTCATCAGCCCGCTCTGCAACGCCTGGATCGCCGCTCCGGCACCGACCAGCTTCCAACCGTGGAAGAGCGGCTTCCGCCCCATCAACCGGTGGAAGTCCGAGACCGCATCGTCTCGGCCCAGGTCATCCCCTTCTGGACATTGGGCTCGCGGGGCAGACCGAGCACCTGCTCGGCCACGATGTTGCGCTGGACGGCGAACGTGCCTCCGCCGATGGTGAGCGCCGGGGAGAACAGGAAGCCGTAGTGCCAGATCGGGTCGACCTCGGGGAACCCGGAGCCGTCGATCTTGACCTCCGTGGCCCCCGTTCGGGCCTCTGGCCGGAGGGTCCCGGACGGGCCGGACCCGGACAGCATCGTGTCCGCTCCGGCCAGCGCTGCCGCCGTCTCCATCACTTGTTGCCCGTGCTCGTCGGCCATGATCTTCTGGATCGAGGCCTCAGGGCCGGGGGTCTTGCCGGACAGGGTGGCACTGAGGGTCCTGAGCCGGTTCAGCCGGAGCACCTCGGCGTCGCAGTGGAGCCGGGCCAGCCGCTGCCGGACCAGCGGGTCGTCCGTGCCGCCAGCCCGGCGGACCAGCGTCAGCAGGTCCTCGGCCGACGGACCGGACCCCCACAGCGAGCCGGCCGAGGAGAGCTGGACCCGCTCGTTCGAGAGGGTGACCTTGGCCAACCGCCAACCGTCTCCCTCCTCCCCCACCCGCATCTCGACCGGCAGACGAACGTCGTCGAAGAAGGTCTGATTGAACGAGTGGGCGGTGGTCATGTCGATGATCGGCTCCATCGACAGGCCCTCGATGTCGGTCGGGCAGATGAAGTACGAGATCCCTCGGTGCTTCGGGACATCGGGGTCGGTCCTGGCGATCAGTATCCCGAACTTCGCGTGATGGCCGCCGCTGGTCCAGATCTTGGAGCCGTTCACGACGTACACGTCACCGTCCCGTTCGGCCCGGGTGCTCAACGCAGCGAGGTCCGAGCCGGCATCGGGCTCCGAGAACATCTGGCACCACACCTCTTCACCGGAGATGATCTTCGGCAGGTAGCGGACCCTCTGCGCTTCGGTGCCGGCCGCCAGGATCGTCGGCCCGGCCCAGCCGATACCGATCGCGTTGGACGGCCGGGACACCCCGGCTCTCGCCAGCTCGTCGTCGATGATCAGCTGGTGGATGGGTGACGCGTCGAGCCCGTAGGGAGCCGGCCAGTGCGGGACCACGTAGCCGGCCTCGGCCAGCTCGCCACCGGTCGGGTTCGGATTGTCGTAGAGCCACCGACGGACCGCCAGGCGACGGGGATCGTCATCGGGTGGCAGGTCGAAGTCCATCGACCGAGCTTTGTAGATCGAGTGGCACCGCACAAATCACGACAGGGCCCGGGTCGTGACGGATCGAGCACTGCCGCTCGGCTAGGAATCGGGACCCTGATCCGGCTCGAAGTAGCTGGCGAAACACCGGTCCGGGACGGCCAGATCGAACCGCCGGCAGTACGCCTCGGCGGCGTCGACATCCTCGCCGAAACCAGTCACGTAGAGGTTCCAGAATCCGGGGACGAGCTGAGCGTAGACAGCGCTGGTGAGCAGTTCGAGATCGGCGTGTCCGTCCGACACCAGCCGATCGAAGGCGGCGAGCGCCACCTCCCACCCATCGTCCTCGACGCTGACCGAGGCCAGGTTCACCCGATAGCCGGCCGGGGGCGGGTCACCGATCGCGTACAGCTCGATCGGTGCCGTGAGCTCGACGGTGCCCGGCGTGGTGATCTCGAGCGCCACCGAGTGACGGCCGGCGGCCGGGGTCAGGACCGGGACGGTTGTCGTCGGCACACCGACCCGTTCACCGTCGATGACGAGCCGGAACCGGGCGGCGGCCGGGCCGTCCACCACCCGGACCTCGTACGGTCGGCCGGCCTCCAGCGGCCCGCTGGTTGCTTCGTCCAGGACGGCGACCGCCGTCGAGACGGTGGCCGAGGCGATCGATCCCCGCTCGGCCCCGGTCTCTTCCCCGCCGCCCAGGAGCAGCCAGATCCCGCCTGCGATCAGCAGTGCGGCCAGCGCCGCAGCGGCGAGACCGGCCAGCGGCAGCCGGAGGTCGCTATCGGTCGTGCCTGCCCGTGCCGAGCGCTGCGGCCCCGGAACCGTCCCGCTGGTGGGTGAGCCGCCGGTGGGGCGCACTGCGGGCCTGGCGTCCACCGTCTGCTCTATCCCGATGACGGGCAGGAGCCCGGTCTCGGCTCGCCGCAATGAGGTGAGGTCCGGCTTGGTGACCGGCGGCGGTCCGGCGGGACCGGCGGTCCGGCCGGATGGACCCGACATCGGGCCAGGCGGGACCGGGCCGACGCCGACAGGGGTGCGGCGGGTCGTCGTGCCGCCGGCCAGCGCGACGCCGGTGACCGCATGATCGGGCGGCGAGAACACGAGCGCCGCCGGATCGTCGGCCACGGCCATCAGGGCCTCGACGAGCTGATCGGCGTGGCCGTACCGCTCGGCCGGGCTGCGAGCGGTGGCCCTTGCGAACACCCAGCCGAGCTGGCGGCTCATCCCGATCGACTCCGGTGACGGCATCGGCTCCGAGAGGATCCGCTTCATCAGCGGCCACACCGTCTCGTCGCTCGGGTCGAAGTACGGGGCTCGACCGGTGAGGAGCTCGAAGATGGTCGAGCCGAGCGAGTAGATGTCGGCCGCGCCGGTCGGTTCCTGACCCTCCAGCGCTTCCGGGGCGGCGTG
>JAHELU010000002.1:0-36089 GCA_024644005.1 Acidimicrobiales bacterium
GTAGACCTTGGGCTTCGTGTTCTGCTCGGGAGCCCTGACCGCCACATCGTCGCGGGCGATGATCCGGCTGATCTCGGAGGTCGGGTCGTCGAGGTCGCCGATCTTGATGGCCTCGGTGGGACACACGATCTGGCACGACGGCTCCAGCCCGACCTCGAGCCGGTGGTTGCACATGTTGCACTTGTGCGCGGTGTTGGTCTCCGGGTTGATGTACAGGGCGTCGTAAGGGCAGGCGTTCATGCACGACTTGCAGCCGATGCAGTCGTCGTCCTGGAAGTCGACGACGCCGTTGTCGGCCCGGTAGAGGGCAGACGTGGGGCAGATCGTCATGCACGGCGCATCGTCGCACTGGTTGCACCGCATCACGTTGAACTTGCGGGCCACATCGGGGAAGGTGCCGGTCTCGATGTACTTGACCCAGGTCCGGTTCACGCCGAGCGGCACGTCGTGCTCGCTCTTGCAGGCCACGGTGCAGGCATGGCAGCCGATGCAGTTGTCGCTGTCGAGCAGGAACCCCATTCGGACCATTGGCCACTCCCGTACTCTCGTGTCTCGACGGCCGACCGCCGGCCCGGCCGTTTCACCCTGGTTGGACAATCGTAGGCCCGGCGCAGCGGTGGGCAGGGGACCCGCTCCGGCGTGCCGTCCCGGCGTCGGTCAGTAAAAGTCCAAATGTACGGCTATTTCGATCGGAGGTCAAGACGGCGGTCGACGGGGGTCGTTGACCCCGCCGGTCCGGAGGTCGATCATGGGGCCATGTCCGACCAACTGCTCGTTCGTGAGTCGATCGAGCTGGTGTCCCAATGGCTCGACCGCGGACCGGAGATCGAGACCGACGACGATCGCGCCACCACCGCCCCGCTCCAGGCCCTCATCGAGGATCCCGACGGGGTGGGCTTCGCGATGCGCTTCATCGACCGGGTCATCCGACCGGAGGACGATCGCGTGGCGGCCGCCCAGCTGGCGTCGCTCGTCGGCGCAGGCGAGCTGCCGGGATTCCTGTCGGCGCTCGACCGGCTGCTGCTCCGGGCCGGCGCCCTGCTCGGGCCATCCCTCCCCAAGGTGGTGATGCCGCTGGCCCGGCGCCGGATGCGCCGGCTCGTCGGACACCTGGTGGTCGACAGCGAGCCGAAGCGGCTGGCGCAACACCTCCAGGCTTCGAGGGCCGACGGCTTCGCCCAGAACGTGAACCTGCTCGGCGAGGCGGTGATGGGCCGCAACGAAGCCGGGCGGCGACTGGCGGACACCTTGGCTCTGATCGACAACCCGGACATCGACTACGTGTCGGTCAAGCTCTCCTCGGTGGTGCCCCAGCTCAACCACTGGGACTGGGACGGCAGCCGGGCGAGGGTGGTGGCGCGGCTCACCGAGATCATGGATCGAGCGGCCGCCACCGGCACCTTCGTCAACCTCGACATGGAGGAGTACCTCGACCTCGATCTCACGATCGCCGCCTTCATCGAGGTGCTCTCCCAGCCCGAGCGCGCACCGGTCGAGGCCGGCATCGTGCTCCAGGCGTACCTGCCGGATTCGTTCCTCGCCCTGCAGCACCTCACCGACTGGGCCACCGAGACCGACCACGAGATCAAGATCCGCCTGGTCAAGGGAGCCAACCTGGCGATGGAGAAGGTCGAGGCGGAGCTCCACGGATGGCCCCAGGCCCCGTACGAGACGAAGGCCGAGGTCGATGCCAACTACAAGCGCTGCCTCGACTGGGTGCTCACCCCGGAACGGACGGCGCGGATCCGCATCGGGGTGGGGAGTCACAACCTGTTCGACGTGGCCTGGGCGCACCTCCTCTCCGCCGAGCGGGGGGTGGCCGACCGGATCCAGTTCGAGATGCTGCAGGGCATGGCTCCCACCATGGCGAGGGTCGTGAGGGGGTCTTCCGACCGCAAGCCGCTCCTGCTCTACACCCCCATCGTGGCGAACGACCAGTTCGACGTCGCCATCGCCTACCTGTTCCGGCGACTGGAGGAGAACGCTGCGCCGGAGAACTTCATACGCTCGCTGTTCAGCATCCGCACCGACGCGTCGGCATTCGCCCACCACGCCGATGCCTTCGCCGACTCCGTCGCCAAGCGGTGGAGCATGGCCGACCGGCCCCGGCGGACCCAGGTGAGACCCGCCGAGCGGGCTGCGGCCACCCTGGGGGCGCCGACGGACGACTTCGTCAACGAACCGGATTCCGACCCCTCCATCGCCGCCAACCGCGAGTGGGCGGTGTCGGTCCTGACCACCGATCCCGGACCAGCCAACACCCCGCTCAGCACCACGACAGCCGCGGTCGATGCCGTCCTGGCCCGCTGTCGAGCCGCCGAGCCGTCGCCACCGGCAGAACGGGTCGATCTGCTGCGACGGGCCGCCGACGTGCTGGCCAGGCGGCGGGGAGAGCTGATCGCGGTGATGGCCCACGAGGCGGGCAAGACCTTCCAACAGGCCGACGCCGAGGTCTCCGAGGCCATCGACTTCGCCCGGTACTACAGCCATCGGATCGAGGCGCTCGACGACCCGATGGCCCGCTTCGAGCCACTCGGGACCGTGGCGGTCATCCCGCCGTGGAACTTCCCGGTGGCCATACCCTGCGGCGGTGCCCTCGCCGCGGTGGCGGCCGGCAATCAGGTCGTCCTCAAACCGGCACCGGAGACCCCGCGTTGCGGCGAGCTCCTGGTCGAGTGCCTCGCCGAGGCCGGGATCGACGCCGTTCACTACCTGCGGACTCCGGACGACGAGGTCGGTCGTCACCTGGTCCGCACCGTCGACGGCGTCATACTGACCGGCTCGTTCGAGACGGCCCGGCGGTTCCGGTCCTGGCATCCGGGGCTGAAGCTCCTGGCCGAGACGAGCGGCAAGAACGCCATGGTCATCACACCCCGGGCCGACATCGATCTGGCGGTGAAGGACCTCGTGGCCTCCGCCTTCACCCATGCCGGTCAGAAGTGCTCTGCCGCCTCGCTGGCCATCTGCGTCGGCGACGTCTCCCGCTCCCCCCGCTTCCTCAGACAGCTGACCGATGCCGTGGAGGGCCTCAACACCGGACCGGCCGTCGCCATCGCCAGCGACGTCGGGCCGTTGATCGGGCCCCCGACGGAGAAGCTCGCGAGGGCGCTCCAGGAGCCGGACGCCCGGTGGCTCGTCGCCCCCCGCCGCCTGAGCGACGACGGCCACCTGTGGTCGCCAGGTGTCCGGTTCGTCGAGCCTGGCAGCTGGTTCCACCTCACCGAGTGCTTCGGCCCGGTGCTCGGCATCATGGCCGCCGACGATCTCGACCAGGCCATCGCCTTCCAGAACGCCACCGACTTCGGCCTGACCGGGGGGATCCACTCGCTCGACCCCGCCGAGATCGAGCACTGGCTCGAGCGGGTGGAGGTCGGGAACGCCTACGTCAACAAGCCGACCACCGGAGCGATCGTCGGCCGGCAGCCGTTCGGCGGGTGGAAGCGGTCATCGGTCGGACCGGGGGCCAAGGCCGGCGGCCCGAACTACGTCGACCAGCTCGGGACCTGGCATCCCACCGAGCCGGTCACCGCTGCCACCCTCGAGCAGGCCAGGGTCGACGACCGGCGGTGGTGGCGCGACGAGTACGGCACCGTCCGGGATCCGAGCGGGCTGCGCTACGAAGCGAACGTCTTCCGGTACCGGTCGCGGGGTCGGATCGGCCTCAGGGTCGGTGTCGGGATCGACGAGGCCGAGGTCGAGCGGGTCCGTCACGCCGCATCGGTGGCCGGATGCCTGCTGATCGAGTCCCGGGCCGACTCCGAGCCCGACCGCCGGTATGCGCGCTCGATCCGATCGCTCGGCGTCGAGCGAATCCGCCACCTGGGCCCGGTGCCGGGTCTCGTTCGTACCGCGGCCGGCGATGCCAACGTGGACCTGGCCGACGATCCGGTGACCCTGTCGGGGCGGCTCGAGCTGCGGCACTACCTGCGGGAACAGGTGGTCAGCATGACCGGGCACCGCTTCGGCAATCTCCTGGCCGACCCCGTGACGGTGGCCGGCCTGGCGACGCCTGGCGCCTGAATCAGCCGGACGCAGCCCGCCTGACCGCGGCCACCAGGTCATCGACGGACGGCCGGTCGTCCGGCCCCTCCCCCCAGTGCCCCCACACCAGGATGCCGTCGGGGCCGATCACGAAGTCGCCCCCGAGCTGCAACGTGTCCTCGGTGGCGGGGCGGAGATCGCGGAGACGACCGCCGCGGAACAGCGCCACGTAGCGCCCGATCGCCCGCCATCCGTAGACGCGGCGGACCGATCCCCGGCCGAGACCGAACGACCGGTACGCCGAGCGATCGGGATCGAGGAGGATGGTGAACGGTACGTCGTTACGTCGACGGTACGGATCGAGCTGCTCCTGCGACGTGAAGGTGACGAGCACCACCTCGGTGTCCGGACCGAGCTCTGCGAGCCGGTCGCCGACGGCGACGGCATGGGCCGCACAGGGCAGTCAATAGATGTGGCGGTGGAAGATCAGCACCACCGTCCGGCCCCGCATGTCGGCGAGTCGCCACAGGCCGCCGTCCGGATCGACGAGCGCCACGTCCGGCGCGGGACGTCCGAGCGGCGGGCGGCTCGTCACCGGCCGGCGAGCGTGCCCACGCTCAGCCCGTCACCACGTTCACCGGGCCGTCGTAGGACCCGGCCAACAGCTTGGTGAGCGTCGAGGTGGCAGCTGCCTTGTTGCCGTAGCCCTGACCCCCGTCGGTGGCCACCACCTGACCGTTGGATGCCTTGACCCGAAACGCCCACTTGCCGTCCTTGCGCTTGTAGACCTCACCGGTTCCTGCCATGTGCTGTTTCCTTTCGTCGACGGAGTCAACGCCTGTCGCCCCGATTCCTAGCGCCACCGACTCTAGAGGAGGGACAGGTCCAGTCAAGCCATTCGGGCTGCCGCCGACGCAACCCGTCCGACGACACGCCATCGCCGGGCGGTGGCTGCACCTCGGCGCTCGACCTATGCGGCGTGGGGCCGCAGCTCGCCCCGGGATCCGGTGGTCCAATCGCTCACGAACCGGAAGCGGTCACCGCGGATGATGGTGGTCCGCCACTCGATCGGGGTTCCGTCGCGGCTGCCGAGCCGCTCCAGGAAGAAGGCGGCATCGCCTTTGCGCAGATCGAGCAGGGCCCGATCGGCCGGGCTGGGGACGATCGGTGTCAGCCGCTCCCAGCCCTGGTTCGGGACGGGCCGGCCCAGCTTCGCCAGCTCGGCGTAGAGGGCGGTATGGCTCCAGTCGACCTCCAGCAGTGGCTCGGCGACGGTGAGCGGCAACCAGGCCCGGTCGACGGCGAGCGGTTGGCCCGCGGCCCGCCGGAGCCGAGCCAGCAGAACCAGTTCGGCCCCCTCGTCGAGATCCAGATGCGAGGCGGCGACGGTGTCCGTCACCACCTCGAGCTGCAGCACGTCGCTGGTCTGCTCGACCCCGGCCGACTCGACGGACTGGAACAGGCTGTAGAGCGTGCCGAGCGACTGCTCGAACTCGGCCCGGTTGACGACGGTGCCCCGGCCGCGCTCGCGCTTCAGGAGCCCGGTCTTGTTCAGGTGGCGCACCGCCTCCCGGACGGTGTGGCGGCTCACCCCGTAGGCCTCGGTCAGCTCGTGATCGGTGGGGAAGAACCCTTCGTCGAACTCGCCGGCCTCCAACCGGCGCCGGAGCTCGGCCTCCAACTGCGCCCACAGCGGCATCGGGCTGTCTCGGTCGAGCGGCATCGGCGACGACGATCGCGCCATCGGGGTCCTGTCCTTTCATTCAGACATTACTGTCGATAAGTATGGTACCGGCCGGATCCGACTCCGGTGGGACGGCCGTGCAACCGATCCGGTCCGGGTTGCGCTTGATGCAGTGGGTGAGGCGCTACGGCCCACACCCGAACGGGATCGCACTCCGCCCTCGGTTAGGGGAAGAAGGGGGCGGAGTGCGGGACCGGTCGCCCTGGACGGCGGTCAGGCGTCGACGGGCGCTGGCGTCGGATGGCGCTCAGCCGTTCACCGAGAAGCTGGAGCGCTCGTTGATGTCGCGGTTCCGGCTGAACGAGCCGAGGTCTATGGCCAGACCGGTGTAGCGGCCCTCGACGGTGAGCGGCGCTGCGTCGTGGTCGTGCCCTGCCTCGACGGCCTCGATCAGCTCGGCCATGCAGTGGGCGGCCACCCCGGCGTTCTTGTACTGGTTGCCGCTCGTGCCGATGGCGACGTAGAAGCCCGACAGATCGGTCCGGTCGTAGATCGGGATCCAGTCGTCGGCGACGTCGTACAGGTCGACCACGCCCCGCCGGCGATTGGGGACGCCGAGGTCCGGCATCCGGCGCGCCAACCGCAGCACCTGGGCCTGCCACTGGTCCTCGGTGATCTCCCGATCGAAGTGGTCGGGATCGTCGACCCACTCCCGGGGATCGCACTCCGGGTCCTCCGAGCCGATCAGGATGTTGTCGCCGGCTTCTGGCCGGATGTAGATCCCGGTGTCGCCGTCCTGCAGGTGGCAACCGGTGGCCTCGTAGTCGACACCGGGTGGTGAGGCGACGTGGTGGACCTCGTGGCGCAACGCCCTGGTGGCGATCTTCATCGTGCCCTCGAGCCCGGCCATCCGATTGACGACGAAGCTGTGGGGCCCGGCGACGTTGACCACCACCGGCGCCGAGAGCACTTCGGGGCCATCCGGGCCGTCCACCGTCACCCCGATGACCCGACCGCCGTCGCGCTCGATCGCCGTGACCGCGGTGTTGAACCGGAACCGGCCGCCCACCGCCTCGGCCGCCCGCTGGAGGTTGTGGGCCGACAGCTGGGGATCGCTGATGTAACCCGAGTCGGCGGTCCAGACCGCCCCGAGCAGGCGCTCGGTGGGCTCGGCCCAGAACGACTCGTCGTCCGGCCGCTTCGGCGGGCCGAACACCGAAGGGTCGAAGGCCGGGAACCGGGCCACCAGCTCCTCGACCGACCAGTCCTCGAACGGGATGCCGAGCTCACCCAGCAGGGGGATGACCTTCTCGTGGTGGCCGCCCGGCTTCTTCAGCAGCGCGGTGCCGCACCGGATGAAGCGGGCCAGCCCCCGCTCGTCGACGTCGCCGCCGAGATGGTCCCGCCAGTTCGCCCAGTAGTGCTGGCCCTCCCACGACATGGCCACCCCGTCGTAGGTCGAGTAGCTGAACCGGATGATCGCACAGCTGTTGCTGGTCGAGCCGTAGCCGGCGGCCGGCAGCTTGTCGATGTTGAGGGTTCGTCTGCCTCGCCGGGCCAGCTCGTAGCCCACCGCGGCGCCGATCACCCCGGCCCCGATGACGATGACGTCGTAGCGCTCGTTCTCCCGATCGGCTGCCATGCCCAGCTCCACTGTTCGACCTTCAGCTCCTCATGCGCTCGCCGTGACGATCCCACAGGCACCCATCGACCGGCGAGGCCGGGCGGCGGACCCCGACCACCTCGATCTCGAAGCCGTCCGACGCCCCCTCGAGGGCGGCGGGCACGTAGCCGAGGGCCACCGACTCCTCGCTGTGGTGGGCGTAGCCACCCGAGGTGACCCACCCGACCACCTCACCGTCGTGCCAGATCGGCTCGTCGCCGATGACATCACAGGCCGACTCGCCGCCCGAGTGGTCGCCGGAGGGATCGCCGGTGTCGACGGTCCAGGTCAGCAGCCGCCGTCGCGGACCGGCCACCTCGGCCAGGGCGTCACGGCCGATGAAGTCCTTGTCGAGCCGGACGAAACGATCGAGCCCTGCCTCGAACGGGTCGTAGATGGGACGGAACTCCCTGGCCCAGGACCCGAAGCTCTTGTCGAGCCGGAGGCTGTCGAGGGCATCGAGGCCGAACAACCCGAGCCCGAGGTCACCGCCCTCGGCCTGCAGCAGGTCGAACACCGCCCGCTGGGCCGAGGACGGCATCCAGAACTCGTAGCCGAGGTCGCCCGTGTAGGTCACCCGACCACACCAGACCGACAGCGGGCCGAGATCCAGTTCCCGGAAGTCCATGAACCGGAACCCGTCGGCCGACACGTCCGATCCGGTGAGACGGGACAGCAGCTCCCGGGACCGGGGGCCGGCGATCGACAGGCCGCACAGCTCCCAACCCAGCGTCCGGTAGACGACGGCGCCGCCGGCCGCCGACGGCTCGGCCTCCAGCTGCTGGTCGAACCATCGCTCGTAGTATCGCTCGGCGATGCCGGAGCCGAAGACCACGAACCGCTCTCCGTCGCCGAGGTTCTGGGTGGCGCCGCCGGTTCTGGTGGTGATCGGCCCCTCGGCGGTCCCCGGGGTCGAGCCGAGGCAGGCCACGGTCAGGTCCCCGATCAGCTTGCCGTTGTGGTTGGTCATCGGGGCCAGCGCCATGCGGCCCGGCCTCGGCACGCGATTGGTGAAGAGCCGATCGAGGAAGGCCCTGGCGCCGGGACCGCTGAACAAGAACTTGGAGAACCCGGTGGTCTCCATCATCCCGACGCCGGCCCTGACCGCCCGCACCTCCTCTGCGACCGGCTCCCAGGCGTTCGATCGACCGAACGTCACGTCCTCGACCGGCTCGAGGCCCGGACGCTGGAACCATCGGGCCGACTCGAGCCCGAAGGCGTCGCCCCACACGGCGTTCTCGGCCACCAGCCGGTCGTAGATCGGCGAGGTGTGCAGTGGGCGGCCCGCAGGCAACACCTCGTTCGGGAACTGGATCCTGAACCGTCGGGAGTAGTTCTCCCGGACCTTGGCACTGGTGTAGCCGAGGGTGGCGTACTCGCCGAAGCGGGCCACGTCCATGCCCCACACGTCGAAGCCGGGGTCGCCGTCGGTGATCCAGTTGGCGAGGGCCAGCCCGACCCCGCCCCCCTGGGACAGGCCGGCCATGACCGCACAGGCGCTCCAGAACCCGGGCAACCCCCGAATCGGGCCGAGCAACGGGTTACCGTCGGGGGCGAACGTGAACGGACCGTTGATGACCTGCTTGATGCCGGCCTCGGCGAAGATCGGGAAGTGCTTGAAGCCGACGTCGAGCGATTCGGCGATCCGATCGAGGTCGGGGCTCAGCAGCCGCATGCCGAAGTCCCACGGCGTCTGCTCCGGGGACCAGGGCTTGCCGTTCCGCTCGTAGGTGCCGAGCAGCAGGCCGCCGGCCTCCTGCCGCATGTAGATCTCACCCCCGAAGTCGATGCAGTGGAGCACCTCGCCGTGCTCGGCGTTGTAGGCCGCGATCTCCGGGATGTCCTCGGTCAGGAGGTACATGTGCTCCATGGCCAGCAGCGGCAGCTCCAGGCCCACCATCCGCCCGACCTCGCGGGCCCAGAGACCACCGGCGTTGACGACGTGCTCGCAGTGGATCGTGCCAGCGGCCTCCCCTGAGGGGGTGTCGTACACGTCGACGAGCCAGCCGCCCTCTGCGGAGCGGGTGATGGCCCTGGCCCAAGTGTTGCGGTGGACGACCGCCCCCCGGTTCTTGGCGCACTGGGCGTAGGCGTGGGTCACCCCCGACGGGTCGACGTGCCCCTCGTGGCGGTCGTACATGGCGCCGACGAAGTACTGCTCCTCCAGCAACGGCATCAGCCGCTTGGCCTCCGCCACCGAGATGAGCTCGGTCTCCATGCCGAGGTACCGGCCCCGGGCGTGGGCCATGCGGAGCCAGTCCATCCGCTCGGCGGTGTCGGCCAGCATCACGCCGCCGGTCAGGTGGATACCGCAGTCCCGGCCGGACTCCTGCTCGATCTCCCGGTACAGCTCGATCGTGTACTGCTGGAGCTTGGCCACGTTCGGGTCGCCGTTGAGGGTGTGCATCCCGCCGGCAGAGTGCCAGGTCGACCCGGCGGTCAGCTCGGTCCGCTCGAGGAGCACGACATCGGTCCAGCCGTTCTTGGTCAGGTGGTACAGCACGCTCGTGCCGACGACACCGCCACCGACCACCACCACCTGCGTCGTCGTCTTCATGGTCCGGCCCGTGCTCCGTTTCGCTCGCTCAGTGGTCGCTCAATAGTCCGTGGCGACGCCGCCGGCCGCCACACGGCGAGCCACGAAATCGTCCAGCTCGGCTCGAGTCTGGTCGTCCATCGGCGGCGGGGTGAAGTCGGCCAGCAGCTGCCGGCAGACCTCGGCCGCCCGCTGCTCGGCCGTCGGGGATCCGGCCTCGAGCCACGACTCGAAGTTGCGCCAGTCCGAGATCATCGGAGCGAAGAAGGCGTTGCGGTACCGGTCCTGGGTGTGCTGCACGCCGAAGAAGTGCCCACCGGGGCCGACCTCGGCGATCGCGTCGACGGCCAGCGACGCGTCGTCGACGATCAGGGGCTGCAGGAATGCGGCCACCATGGCGAGGAGGTCGGCGTCGAGCACCATCTTCTCGAACGAGGCCCGGAGCCCTCCCTCCAGCCACCCCGCCCCGTGGAAGACCAGATTGGCGCCGCCCATGATCGCCCCCCACAGGGAGAACACCGACTCGTAGCCGGCCTGGGCGTCGACCGCATTGGCCGCGTTCACGTTCGACGACCGGTACGGGAGACCGTAGCGGCGGGCCAGCTGCCCGCCGAGCATCGCCGACTGCACGAACTCGGGTGTCCCGAAGGCGGGCGATCCCGAGCGCATGTCGACGTTGGACGTGAACCCGCCGTACATCACCGGCGCCCCCCGCCTGACCACCTGGCTGAGGGTTATGCCGGCCAGGGCCTCGGCGTTCTGCTGGGTGACCGCCCCGGCGATGGTGACCGGGGCCATCGCCCCGGCCAGCGTGAACGGGGTGATGATGCAGACCTGGTTCCGACCGGCGTACTCGATGATGCCCTGGGCCATCGGGTCGTCGAGCCGCAGCGGTGACGACGTGTTGATGACCGTGGTGATCGACGGCTCACGCTCCAGCACCGACTCCTCGATCCGCCGGGCGATGCGGGTCATCTCCAGGCAGTCGCGGTTCCGCACCGCGCCGAGGCTGTAGGCGTTGACCGCCTTGTCGCTGAGGGTCAGCAGGTCATGGGTGGCGTGGAGGTGACGGACCGACGGATGGAGGTCGGCCGGCTCCACCGGGAAGCCGCCGTGGATCTGGATGGCGTTGAGCTGCTGGGTCAGGCGGACCAGGTCCTGGAAGTCGGCCCGGTTGCCGCTCCGCCGGCCGCCGACCAGGTCGGAGACGTTCGGTGGACTGGCCACTGCACCGAACACCACGTGGTCGTCGCCGATGGTCACGGTGTGATCGGGGTTGCGGGCGTGGAGGGTGAACACCGACGGGGCCGACCCGACGAGCTCGACCACCATCTCCGGATCGAACCGGACCCGATCGCCGTCCACTGCCGCCCCCTGGCCGGCCAGCAACCGGCGGGCGGTCCCGTTCAGGACGTCGATGCCGGTATCCCGCAGCACCCCGAGCGATGCCAGGTGGATCGCTTCCAGCCGATCGTCCGAGACGGCCCGCGTCGGCTCGAACCAGCGGCGGTGACCCCGGACCGGTGGCTGCTCGATCGCACCGCCGGCCCCGCTCCCTGCTCGGTCCCGGTTGGTCGTCCGCCGACTGCCCCGCCGGCCCGGGCGGCGGCCACCGCCCTCGCCCAGGGCGCTCGCTCCGGACCCATCGGGGGTCCGGTCGGCGGCACCCTCCAGCGGCCACTCGTCAGCCACGGTCAACGGGCGGGATCCCGATCCGGCCTGCGGTGCGACATGGCCGAACGGTACCGTCAAATCGGGGCACGGTCGACCTTCCGTGCCGAGTGGCCGGGCGACCGGCCGTCGCCGATACTGGGCGGGTGACGGAGACGACCAGCACAGTCACCCACTGGGGCCCGTTCCTCGTCGACTCCGATGGCGCCACCGTCACCGGTGTGCGCGGCCACCCGAGCGATCCCGATCCCTCCCCCATCGGCCAGGCCCTGACCGCGGTCACCGAGCTGCGGGTGGCGCAACCATCGATCCGGCGGTCGTGGCTGGAGGGCGGTCCCGGCACCGCAACCGGGCTGCGGGGGCGGGAGCCGTTCGTCGTCGTCGACTGGGACGAGGCGCTCGACATCGTGGCGGCCGAGCTGGCCAGGGTCAAGGGGACGCACGGGAACCAGGCCATCTACGGCGGTTCCTACGGTTGGGGCTCGGCCGGACGGTTCCACCAGCCGTCGAACCAGATCTACCGCTTCCTGCGACAGTACGGGGGTTACACCGACGCCAGGGGCACCTACTCGGCGTCGGCGGCCGAGAACATCGTCCCCCACGTCCTTGGCATGGGGTACAACACCGCGGTCGGCCAGCAGACCGCGTGGTCGGTCATCGCCGAGCACACCGAGCTGTTCGTCGGCTTCGGCAGCCTCCGCCTGTCGAACGCCCAGGTCACGTTCGGCGGCTCCGGTCCCCACCACACGAGGGAGTGGCTCCACAAGTGCGGTCACGTTCGCTTCGTGAGCATCGGACCGCTGGCCGACGACGAGGCCGACTTCGTCGACAGCCGATGGCTGCCGATCCGGCCCGGCACCGACGTCGCCCTGATGGCGGCCCTGATCCACACGCTGGTGATCGACGGGGCGGCCGACGAGGCATTCCTGACCAGCCACTGCCACGGCTGGGGCCGTCTGCGCGACTACCTGCTCGGACGCAGCGACGGCCAGGCCAAGAATGCGGCCTGGGCGGCATCGATAACCGGCGTCGACGCCACGACGATCGTCGAGCTGGCCAGGCAGATGGCGTCGAAGCGGACCATGATCAGCGTCAGCCTGTCGATCCAGCGGACCGACCACGGCGAGCAGCCGTACTGGATGGCGGTCGCCCTTGCCGCGGCCCTCGGCCAGATCGGCCTACCGGGCGGCGGCATCGCGTTCGGCTTCGGGGCGAACGGCAACACGGGGGCCGGTCAGGTCCGCAAGCGCATCCCCGGCCCGTCGGTGCCGCTACAGCCGGCGGAGATGCCGGTCATCTCGGTGTCGCGGGTGACCGAGCTGCTGGAGGGCCCTGGCCGGACCTACCACTTCAACGGCATGACCGGGACGTTCCCCGACATCAAGCTGGTCTACTGGATCGGCGGGAATCCGTTCCACCACCACCAGGACCTCAACCGGCTCGGCCGGGCCTGGCAGCGGCCGGAGACGATCGTGGTGCACGAGCCGTTCTGGAACCCGATGGCGAAGCGGGCCGACATCGTGTTGCCCGCCACCACCCCTCTGGAGCGAAACGACCTCGGCGGCGCCGAGACCCTGCTCATCGCCATGCAGGCGACACTTCCCCCCCAGGGCCAGGCCCGCAACGACTACGACATCTTCCGGGGCCTGGCCGAGCGGCTGGGGTTCGGGGAGCGCCACAGCGAGGGCCGGACCGCGGACGAGTGGATACGCCACCTCTACGAGCGGTTCGAGCAGGACAACGACTACGCGCCGCCGTTCGACCGGTTCTGGCGGGACGGTGTGGTGGCCCACGCCGACATGGCCCCGATGGGCCACAACCCCCAGGTGTTCCTCTCCGAGTTCCGAGCCGACCCCGCGGCCAACCCGCTCGGTACGCCGTCCGGGCTGATCGAGCTGTACTCGGAGGTCATCGCGGCCTTCGACTACGACGACTGCCCGCCCCATCCGACCTGGCTCGAGCCGTACGAGCGGCTCGGCACGGACGCGGCCGAGCGGCATCCGCTGCACCTCGTGTCCAATCAGCCGAGGACGAGGCTCCACAGTCAGTACGATCACGCCACGATCAGCCGCGAGACGAAGGTGGCGGGCCGGGAGCCGGCCAGGCTCCATCCGGCCGACGCGGCCGCCCGCGACATCGCGGACGGCGACGTGATCCGGATCTTCAACGACCGGGGGGCCTGTCTGGCGGGTGCGGTGCTGAGCGATGCGCTGATGCGGGGGGTCGTGCAGCTGTCGACCGGAGCCTGGTACGACCCGGACGAGACCGGGATGTGCAAGCACGGCAACCCGAACGTGTTGACCAGGGACAAGGGCACGTCGAAGCTGGCCCAGGGCCCATCGGCCCACACCTGCCTCGTCCAGGTCGAGCGGTTCGACGGCGAGCCCCCGCCGGTCACGGCGTTCGACCCGCCGACGTTCGCCGAGCGGGCCCCGGTCGCCGCGCCCGATCCGTGAGCCGTCGCTGCGGCCGAGGCCGATCTGGCAGGCTGCAACCGGTCAGGACCGCCTGGGCCCTACGATGCTGCCATGGCCACCGGGGTGTGGGGCGCAGTGGGGAGGCGGCGCTGGATCCCTCGGCGATCGACTGCGCTCGTCCTGGTCGGCGCAGCGGTCCTGCTCTCCGGTTGCGCCACCAGCGGGCAATCCGGCCTCGGCGGAACGGATGGGCCGGAGCCGGTGCCGAGCGAGGCCGCCGCCCCGGCCGGTGGGCTGCAATTCGCCGCCGACGGCGACAGGGTCCACTGCGACGGCTCGGAGCGCCGGATCGGCGAGATCCGCAACGCCGATCCGAACGAGCCGATCGATTTCACCTCCCCGCTTCCGCTGAAGCTGAGCGGTGCGGTGGCCGACGACGACGGCAGGTTCTGGATGACCTGGAGCTGCCAGCCCAGCGAGTCGCGGCTGACGTGGGACATCACCGCCACCGGTCGAGCGTCGGGACGTTCGGTCGACTTCACGGTGACCGGTACCGCAGAGGACCCTGCGGCCGCTGACACGCTGCAGATCTCCGTGTTCGACGAGGCGTTCGTCTGTGACGGGTTCACCCGTCGGGTCGGTCACCTCAGCGGAGGAGATCCGAACGAGGCGATCGTGTTCTCATCGGAGGAGACGGCCGGCCTGCGGCCCGGCGCGACCGACGGGAACGGTGAGCTCGACCTGAACTGGTCCTGCGACGAGGCCTCGATCGGTACCTCCTGGACGGTGACCGCCACCGGAGCCGAGTCCGGTCGGTCCGGTACGTTCTCACTGGTCGGGGTGGCGCCGGCTCCGGCGACGATCGAGCAGCTCGCCGTCGAGGTGCAGGAGGACCCGTTCGTCTGCGACGGGGGCAGCAGGACCTTCGCCGTCATCACGAATCTCGCCCCCGACGAGCTCGTCGACTTCGAGGCAGACCCACCGGCCGGAGCCCTTCGCCAGGGACGTGCAGACGGTACCGGGGAACTGCCCGTCCGCTGGCAGTGCGGCCTCGAGGACGCAGACCGGTCGATGCAGCTGACCGCAACCGGTCAGACCTCCAGGCGATCGACCGTCATCAGCTTCTCCACCACGGCTCCGGGCCCGGGCCAGGCGCCGGAGCTCGCCGTGACGGTGACCGAGGATCCGTTCCGCTGCGACGGCGCCAGTCGGGCCTTCGCTGTCATCAGCAACTTCGCGCCGGAGGAGTTCGTCGACTTCACCTCGCCGCAGGCCGACGGTCTCAGACAGGGCCAGGCAGACGAGACCGGCACCCTGCCGATCCGCTGGCAGTGCGGTGCGGGCGACATCGACGAGATATGGGAGCTGACCGCCACCGGCCGGACCTCGGACCGCTCGATCACGATCACGGTCACCGGAGCTGCACCCTGATGCTCTTGCCGTCGTGCGGGCCGAGCGGCCCACTCGTCAGGCCCACTCCTTGATGACGGGCAGCACCTCGGCTGCGAACAGCCGCATACTGGCCTCGGCCTGGTCGATCGGGATGCCCCCGTAGCGGAAGCAGGTGGCGAGCTCGAAGGGCCCGATCAGCTCACGGCGAGCCCGGAAGCTCTCGATGATCTGCTCCGGGGTCCCGTGGGCGCAGGCGTCCATGAAGCCCTGCAGGAAGCCGCTCGCCCCGATCTTGTTCAGCACCTCGGAGGCCTTGGCGTACGCCTCGTAGCCGTCGATCCCGGCGAAGTGGTCGCCCATCACCTCGTAGTGGTGCAGCACGCTGGCCAGGTAGTTGCCCTGGTACTCGACGGCCCGCTCGGTGGCGACATCGGGATCCTCGTGGCAGTACACGAAGTCGGCGGTCATCGGCGGTGGCGGCTCCTCACCGTTGAACTCGCGGTACAGCTCCCGCCACCGCTCGATGCTCGGCAGCCTCGCCGTCCACGACCGATCGGCGAACATCACCATCCTGGCCCGCAACCGGGCCGCCGATTCGACGGAGTCGTCGGAGCTGGCGACGGCATAGGTCCGCTCGGCGAAGTCCCTGGTCGGGGCCGGGCGGATCTGGGCCCTCATCTGCGGATAGAACGGGCCGTCCCCCTCGATGTAGCCGGTCCGGAGCGCCTCCAGCACCATGGTGGCCCCCTCGTCGAAGCGGCCCCGGGACTCGTCCATCTCGATGCCCCGCATCCGGTCGTACTCCCGGCGGGACAGGCCGCGACCCATGCCGAACCGCACCCGGCCGCCCGAGATCTGGTCGAGCAACGAGATCTTCTCCGCCACCCGCAGCGGCTCGTTCCACGGCATGATCACCGCCGCCGTACCCAGGTCGATCCGCTCGGTGATGCCGGCCAGGTAGGCGAGGAGCTGGGTGTTGTCTGGACAGAACGAGTAGTCGAAGAAGTGGTGCTCGACCGGCCACAGGCAGTCGAACCCGAGGCCCTCCGCCTGTCTCGCCAGGCGCAGGTCCTCCTCCATCACCTGCTCGTCTGTGTGGTCGGGCCAACCCCATCGGGCGAACACCAACTGCATGCCAACATCCACGGCCGGCTCCCTGTGTCGAGTACCGCCCCAACGCTATGGCCGCCGGCTGGAGGGCACCAAGTCCGCGCTGCTCCCGAGACGCCTATCGGGCCGGGGCGTACTGCTCCACGTAGGCCAGGATCTCGTCCTCGCCCTTGTGCCAACCTGGCTGGAGGATCAGGCGGTCGACGCCGAGCTCCGCATAGGCCTCCAGGTCACCCGGTCCCAGCCGCCGCTGGGGGGTGATGCTGATCTCGAGCGGACCGAGCGCTTCCGGCCGATCGTGGCGATCGGCCGCTTCGGCCAGTCTGGCGATGTCGGCCGCCGTCGTCTCCGGGTCGCGCATGAACCCGTACCAGCCGTGGGCCAGCTCCACCGCCCGCCGCGCCGCTCTGCGGCTGTGGCCACCGACCACCGTGTGGACATCGGCCTGGACCGGCTTCGGGTTGGCGGTCACACCCGAGAACCGGACGAACTCACCCTCGAAGCTGGTGGCGTCCTCGATCCACAGCTGACGCATGGCCGCCAGGTACTCGTCGGCCCGCTCCCCCCGCCGGGCCATCGGCGTGGAGCAGGCGGTCATCTCCGGCTCGAGGTAGCCGACCCCGAGCCCGAACAGCAGCCGACCGCCGGACACGTGGTCCAGCGATGCCAGGCTCTTGGCCAGCACCGCCGGCTGGCGCTGGGGGAGGATGATGATCCCGCTGCCCAGCTTGATCGACGAGGTCACCCCGGCCAGGTAGCTGAGGGCCACGACGGTGTCGACCATCGACGTCTCCGGCGGGGCGGGCGACGGCGGGGCCTGGGGGTCGGGCAACACGATGTGCTCGCCGGTCCACACCGACTCGTAGCCGGCGTCCTCGGCCGCCCTGGCGACCCTGATCATGGCCTCTGGATCGCCGGCGCCCCCCATGTTGATGCCGAAGACGGCGAGGTGGGGTGTCGTTGTCGATCCGCTCAGGCTCATGGGAGCACCCTATGAGATCCGGCCCGCCACCGCATCACGTCCTACCGGGACCGTCCTCGACCGAGGCCGCCAGGCGGCTCAACCGGGTGGCCCAGCGGCGCTCGACGTCGCCGATCCACTCCTGGATGTCGCCGAAGCCGTCGAGGCTCGCCTCGAACCTCGTCTCCCTCCCCACCCGCTCCGAGGTGGCGATCCCGGCCCCCGCCAGCAGCTGCAGGTGCTTGGCCACCGCCTGGCGGGTGATGGCGAGGCGACCGGCCAGGACGGTGGCCGTCGACGGCCCGGACCCGACGAGCAGCTCGACGATCCGCCGCCTCGTCGGGTCGGCCAGCGCCACGAACGGGTCGACCTCAGCCATCGGGACGATCCCGTGCCGGTCCGACCGATCGGTCGGCCGGGTGCGCCGCCGGGCGCTCGTCGCTCAAGCCCGGACCACCTGGCAGGCGACCGTCAGCAACGCCAGACGCCAAGACCAGGCCCCGACGAGGCTGGTTCGGACCCCGGCCAGGGCCGATGCCACGCTCGTCCCCGCTCCGAGGCGGCCCGAGGTGGGGAGCGGCCGCTCGAGGACGTCGACCCGGGTTCCGGTCTCGATCGGCGTGACGGTGATCGAGACCCTGGATCGGCTGGTTGGCTCCTCGGCCGGCCACCACGTGAGCTCGATGAGCCGTCGGTCGTCGATCCGCTCGATCCGGCCGTGACGGTGACGCCCGCCGACGGGGTCGGGAGCGGTCAGCTCGCCGTTCGGCACGGGGTCGATGGACGCCCCGGCACCCAGCCACGGCTCCAGTCCCGCCGCAGTGGTCAGGGCTCGCCACACCCGATCGACGGTCGCTGCGACGTCGACGCTCGATCGGGCGACGCGATCGCGATCCAGGTCGGACTCCCTCCCTGATTCCCTGTCGAATCCAGTGTCGGCTTCCCTGTCGAATGCACCGATCGGTTCTTCGCTCACGACACGACCCTAGACGCGATCGGCCACAGGCGCAACCGATCGGTTGCGTTTCGGGACGAGCGCTGCTACGGTGTCATGCGCAATCGATTGATTGCGCGTGGGCTCGAGGACAGGAGCGACCATGAGCTATCTCGTACCGACCGTCATCGAGCAGACCGAGCGAGGAGAGCGCAGCTTCGACCTCTACTCGCGGCTCCTGGCCGATCGGGTGATCTTCCTCGGCACCGAGATCGACGACGCCAGCGCCAACCTGGTGATCGGCCAGTTGCTGCACCTCGAGTCCCAGGACGACGAGCGGGACATCCAGCTCTACATCAACAGCCCCGGCGGATCGGTCACCGCGGGCTTCGGCATCTACGACACCATGCAGTACGTCCGACCCGACGTGTCGACGATCTGCGTCGGCCAGGCCGCCTCCTGGGGAGCGGTCCTGCTGGCGGCCGGCGCACCGGGCAAGCGGCTCGCCCTGCCGAACGCCAGGATCCTGATCCACCAGCCCCACGGTGGCGCCCAGGGCCAGACCACCGACATGGAGATCCAGCTCGAGGAGATGCGGTTGGCCCGGCGACAGATCGAGCGGCTGCTCGCCCTCCACACCGGCCGGGACGAGTCGCGGATCGCCACCGACATCGAGCGCGACTACATCGTCCGGGGTGACGAGGCGGTTGCCTACGGCCTGGTCGACGAGGTCATCGAGCGACGGGCGCGCCCGACGGATCGGCCGGCCGCTCAGCCGGCTGTTGCCCCCTCCGCGACGGGCTGGAACAACGCGTCGTAGAGGGCCTCGATCTCGTCGGTCCTGGCCACCAGCAGCACGAGCACCCCGGCAGGACCGGGCTCGACCGCTGCCCTGGCCGACTGGGTGCCGACCGCCGAGGTGGTGAAGGAGCTCCAGCTCTGCCCGTTCACCTCGATCTCCTCGGCAGCGACGAAGCGGATCCCGAGCTGACCACCCACCAGGTCGAGCAGCTGGCGGCCGCTCAGCCCACCGGTCGGCTGGATCAGCAACGTGGTCGGATCGACCGCCGTCTGCTGGCGGGCGAAGACCCCATTGCCGACGTCGGTCCAGTCGGCGGGGCGGACACCGCGGACCGAGACGAGGCCCGTCGATTCGAACTCGACCAGTTCGATCGCATCGGTGTCGTCACCCGGCACCCAGTTGGGGGCGGGACTGGTGGCGATGCACGATGCGTCCGGCTCCCGGTCCGGTCGGGACAGGAAGGCCGAGACGAGCTCTGCCCCGCAATCGGTGGGCGTGATCCCGTGACCCTCGTTCGGGAGCAGGAAGACGAACGAGTTGGGCAGCCCGCTCGCCACCAGATCGGCCCCGGCGGGCGGCGTGATGGGATCGTACTGGCCGGCCAGGATCAGGGCCGGCAGCTCGCTGGTGATCGACTCGCTCTCGACGTCCGGGGCTCGACCGGCGGGCCAGCTCTCGCAGAGGTCGAAGATCGACGGGCTACCGTCGAGCCGCTGCAGCCTGGCGTAGCCCGGATCGTCCGGCTCGTTCGCCAGGAAGTCGCCCTCGGACTCGAATGGGATCTCCTCGTTGCACTCCACCGAGAGCCGCATCCCGAGTGACACGAAATCGAGGTTGGTGAGCTGGATCGACCCGAACAGCTCGATCGTGGTGTAGTCGCCGGCCAGGGCCTCGGTGACCATCGGGGGCACGGCTGCGAACTGCTGCCGGTTGTAGAGCGCGTTGAAGACCAGCCCCATCACGTCATCACCGTCGAGCTGGGCCGATCGGGTCGCTCCGTCCAGCAGGTTCCTCAACTGCACCTGGGCCGGCTCGTCGTCGAGCCGGTCGAGCAGCTCGAAGAAGTCCTGCTCGAGCTCGGGGTAGGTGGCTGCGCACGCCGGATCGGCGGCGCACCCGTCGAAGAACTGCTCGAAGGCCCGTCGGGCCCCGGGGCTGAAGTTCGTCCACAGGTCATAGCCGGTGGGAAAGACCGAATCGAGCACCACGGATCGGATCGAGCCCGGGTACATCCGCATGTAGGTCTGGGCCAGGCGGGTGCCGTAGGAGATCCCGATCACATTCAGCCGCTCGTAGCCCAGCAGCGAGCGGATGGCCTCGACGTCGTTGGCGCTCGCGATGCTGTTGTAGGCCTCGAGGTTCACACCTGCGGCGGTCAGCCGATCACGGCAGGCCCCCTGGGCGTCGATCATGGCCGCAGCGGCGGTCTCCGGGTCGAGCTCCGCCGCCAGGTCGGCCAGGGCGACCTCGGTCATCTCGGGACAGGACAGTGACGGCTCCGAGAGGCCGAGCCCCCGCTGGTCGAACACGATGTAGTCCCGCCCGCCGAAGTAGGGCTCGACGAGGTCGCCGAATGTGAGCGAGAGGCTGCCGAGGGTGTGTCCGCCCGGTCCACCGTCGAAGTAGATCAGCGGGTCCGGTTCGGTCCCGTCTCCCTCGAACACGGCGACCTGGAGCACCACCCGGTCGTCGGGATCGGGGTCGGACCAGTCCTCCGGTACCGACAGGGAGTGACAGCGGGGCCGGACCGGCAGCGGCACCGGCTCGTCGAACGAGCAGCCGACCGACTCGATCGATGCGAACCGACCGGGATCGTCGACGGCCCCTGTCGGCAGCTCGCCACGATCGGGCGCCTCGGACCCGTTCGCCGCATCGGGCTGATCGGAGGCCTCGTCACCGCTCGCCGCTCGATCGGAGGCGTCGTTGCGCCGCTCGGCGCCATCGGAGCCGTTCTCGCTGCTCGAGCCGGAGAAGACACAGGCCGATGTGGCGAGCACGACGGCCAGGAGGAGACCGATCAGCCGACGGGCCGTCTCGGGGCTTCGCTTCTCACTGGGCATCGGCGTTCACCTCCAGGCCATCGGGTCTTGGCCGGTTCAGCAGCCAACCCTAGGCGTCGGACAACGTGGATCGGTGCCGCTGTTTCCCGGACGATGCCGGGGTGGGCCGAAGTAGGGTCCTGAGATGGGATCCGTCGAGTTCTCGAACGTGACCTTCGCCTACCCGATCGGCCCTCCGGTCCTCGACGATGTGTCCTTCAAGGTGGGCGACGGCGATCACAGCGCGCTCGTCGGGGCCAACGGCGCAGGCAAGACGACCATCCTGCGGTTGGCCGCCGGCCAGCTCGCCCCCGGCGGCGGCTCGATCCGACTGTCCGGGTCCTGGACGTACATGGATCAGATGATCGGCGTCTCCGAGGGCCTGACCCTCAGGGAGCTGTACCTGTCGCTCTCGCCGAGCCGGTACATCGATGCGGCGGCCGCTCTGGCGCGGGCGGAGGCACAGCTCGTCGCAGACGGATCGGAGCAGGCCGGGGTCCGCTACGCCGACGCGTTGGCCCGATGGGAGACGATCGGCGGCTACGACCTCGAGGTGCTGTGGGCCGAGTGCGCCGACCGGGCGGTCGGCGCGCCGTGGTCCGAGCTGGCCGACCGCCCGACCGAGAGCTTCTCCGGCGGTGAGCAGAAGCGACTGGCCCTGGAGCTGCTGTTCCGCTCCGACTACGACGTGCTGCTGCTCGACGAGCCGGACAACTTCCTCGACGTCCCGGGCAAGGACTGGCTGGCCGACCAGATGAACGCCAGCCACAAGACCATCCTCTACATCTCCCACGACCGGGAGCTGCTGGCTGCCACCTCCCGCAAGGTCGTCACCATCGAGACCAGCGGGGCCTGGACCCACGGTCACTCGTTCGCCACCTGGGCCGAGGCCAGACTGGCCCGGCGGAACCAGATCGACGACGAGAACCGTCACTGGGCCGCAGAGCGGCAACGTCTCGTCCTCCACATGAAGGAGATGAAGCGGCGGGCGGCCATCAGCGAGAAGTTCGCATCGAGAGCCAAGGCGGCCGAGTCCCGGCTGCGGCACTTCGACGAACGTGACCGACCCCCTGCCCCGATCGTCGACCAGCAGATCGACATGCGCCTCGCCGGCGCGAGGACGGGGAAGCGAGCGGTCATCATCCAGCAGCTGGAGCTGACCGACCTCACCTTCGGTTTCGACGACGAGATCTGGTACGGGGACCGGGTGGCGGTGGTCGGGCGCAACGGCACGGGAAAGAGCCACTTCCTGCGCCTGCTGGCCGGGCAGCCGATCGACCACGAGGGTGACTGGCGGCTGGGGGCGAACGTCGTGCCGGGCCTGTTCTCCCAGACCCACGAGCACCCCGAGCTCGAGGATCGGACCCTGGTCGACATCCTGACCGAGGATCACATCCGATCACAGATCAATGCCAGGGGGCGGGCGATGGGCCACCTGCGACGCTACGAGCTGCAGGACGAAGCCGACCAGACGTGGGGCAGCCTCTCGGGCGGGCAGCAGGCCAGGTTCCAGATCCTGCAGCTCGAGCTCAGCGGTGCCACGCTGCTGCTGCTCGACGAGCCGACGGACAACCTCGACGTGGCGTCGGCCGAGGCCCTGGAGGCCGGCCTCTCCTCGTTCCAGGGGACCGTGATCGCGGTCAGCCACGATCGATGGTTCCTCCGATCGTTCGATCGTTTCCTGATCTTCGACCCGGACGGCGAGGTCCACCACGCCGACCAGCCGGACCGAGCCTGGGCCCCCACCGGCTGACCGACCAGGCCGGTGCTCGGCCGGCGGGCGATCGGTGGTCGGCCGGCGGGCGATCGGTGGACCTCGGTTGACGAGCGAACGGCCGTTCCCTAGGATCGTGCTGTCCCGGTCCGTCCGCCTGCTGCACGAGCGGGCGCAGTGCCAGGGCCACTCGGCGGCTGCGGCCCCCCGACAACACGTCCTCAACGTCTCCGGTGGATGTCCGTCCCGGACGTCCACCGATCCGGGATCAGCCGTGCTCGCTCGTAGCTGCCATCGCCGTGGTCGTCCTCGACGCCACCGCCCTGTCCGCCACAACTGCGACGCGGCGCGCTCCCGTGCGTTGTCGCCGGCCCGGGGCTCTGTCCTCGCCTCCGGGTCGGCGGCGCCCCGAACGGCTGCAGGCCCCTCGGCTGCTCGCCTGGTCGGGGCATGGCGGACGTGGTCCCGCCGGTCGAGGGCCGGCGGGACCACGTAATGGCCTGACAACATCGGCCCGGAAGCGCAAGCGTGCGCCTGCCGTGCGGGCTGACATAGGGTGGGCCCGCCGGGCGAGCGTCGCCCGAGGACCAGAGGTCAGGAAGCGAGGTGGCCGTGCTGGCAACCGTCACACCACGGGCACGGACCTCGGCGAGTGCCGACGGCGGCCCCCGGCCATGAAGGCCGCAGTGCTCCGCAACGGGGCGATGGTCGTCGACGAGATCCCCGACGTCGAGCCGGCGGCGGGTCAGGTACTGGTCGAGACCATCGCCTGTGGCATCTGCGGCAGCGATCTCCACACGGTCGACCACGCCGACCACATGGTCGAGACGGCCCGGGAGGCGGGGATCGCCACCTTCGGGTTCCGGGCCGATCGGGATCTGGTGATGGGCCACGAGCTGGCGGTCCGGGTGCTCGACGTCGGCCCCGGCGTCGAGGGTCTCGAACCGGGTGCCGCCATGGCCGCCATGCCGATGCTCACCACCGCAGACGGACCGGTCACCCCCGGATACCACAACGACTACCCCGGCGGCTACAGCGAGCGCATGCTGCTCGATCCCGGCGCACTGCTGCCGGTCCCCAACGGCCTCGACCCCCACCTGGCGGCGCTGACCGAACCGATGGCCGTCGGGCTCCATGCGGTCGACCAGTCATCGGCGGAGGCCGGTCGGGCGGCGATCGTGATCGGGGCCGGTCCCGTCGGACTGGCCATCATCGCCGCACTCGCACTGACCGGCGCGGAGCCGATCATCGCCACGGACTACTCCCCCACCAGGCGCACCCTGGCCTCGACGATGGGGGCCCACCTGGTGATCGACCCCGGCACGGCCGGCGACCGGCAGGCGGGGTTCGCCCTCGCCACCGACGCCCTTGCCGGAGACAGCGCCGGCAACGGGCCCGACCAGGCCGCACCGGTGATCTTCGAGGCGGTCGGCGTGCCCGGCATGATCGACCTCGCCATGACCGGGGCCCCCGCCGGTAGCGAGGTGGTGGTGGCCGGGGTGTGCATGGCGGTCGACCGGTTCCGACCGATCATGGGCATCTACAAGCACCTGACCGTTCGGTTCGTGCTGGGCTGGTCGGCGGAGGAGTTCGCCACTTCGCTCCACAACCTCGCCGAGGGACGCATCGACGCTCGACCGATGGTGACCGACCAGGTCGGTCTCGACGAGGTCCCGGCTGCGTTCGCCGAGCTGGCGAGCCCCGACCGGCAGGTCAAGATCCTGGTGAGGCCGAACGGCCCACCAGGGGGCTAGTTGCTGCTGCTAATCGATGATCTTGGCCAGGGTCTGGCCGAGGATCTCCACGGGCTCGATGTGATGGCCGTTGGCCGGCAGGTTGCAGGTGAAGCCGTCGATGGCATGGGCGTCGACGACGCTGGCGAGCTGCTCCCCCACCTCGTCCGCGTCACCGATCACCACCAGCGAGCTCAGCAGCTCACGGGTCGCCGGGTCGTCGAAGTCCATCCCGCGGTCGGCGAAGAACACCCGGGCCTGCTCCTCGGCCTCGGCGTGGGTGGCGGCCACACACACATTGCGTTGCATCGTGACCGTGATCTCCGAGCGGTCCCGGCCCAGTCGCTCGCAGTGTGCCGCCAGGGCATCCAGCTTGCGATCGATCTCGTCCGGCCCGCAGGTCATGTTCGACTCATCGGCGTACTGGGCCACCATGCGGAGCGTCTTCTTCTCGCCGCTGCCGCCGATCATGATCGGGACAGCACCGATCGGAGCGGGTGAGTTGATGGCGTCGACCACGGTGTAGTGGGTGCCGTCGAGGCTCGGCCGCTCGCCCCGCAGCATCGGCAGGATGATCTGCAGTGCCTCCTCCAGCTTCTCGAACCGCTGCGAGAACGTGCCGAACTCGTAGCCGAACGCGATGTGCTCGTCCTCGAACCACCCGGCCCCGATGCCGAGCTGGGCCCGGCCGCCCGAGACGATGTCCAGCGTGGTCACCGTCTTGGCCAGCATCGCCGGATTCCGGTACGTGTTGCCGGTGACGAGCGCGCCGAGTCGGCACCCGGTGGTGTGCTGGGCCAGGGCCGACAGCGTCGAGTAGCACTCGAGCATCTCGTTGTCCGGCGGCCCGATCATCGGGAGCTGGTAGAAGTGGTCCATCAACATGACGGTGTCGAAGCCGGACCGATCGGCCGCAGCCGCCTGGGCTGCCACATTGGCGAAGAGGTCCGGCGTGGCGATGCCCGGGTAGGTGAAGTTGGGGATCTGGTAGCCGATCTTGGTCATGCGTCGAGGCTAGACGACTGCACCGACCGCTGCGGCGGCGCCCGGCCGGTGTCCGCTCGGCCAAGCCGATCGACAGCGCCGGGGCACCCGCTGTAGCTTCGACCGGAGATGAGCGCCGGGGCCGACCGGCGCCCGACACGGAAGGGGCCGGGATGGCCGACGTGCGCTGGATCGCCGACAACGAGCTGACCGAGAAGTGGCCGTTCTGGACCAGGGCCAACGTCGGCGAGGTCCTGCCGCAGCCGCCATCGCCGCTCGGATGGGACCTGGTCTGGGAGAACGGGACCCTGGCGGGCTGGTACGACTGCGCGGTCAACCGGTTGGGCTATGGCGATGTCGGCCTCGACGAGAAGCGACCCCAGGTCGCCGGTCTGTTCGGCGGCTACGCCTACCTCTGCGCCACCAGCATTCGGCTCTTCGGCGTCAGGACGCCGGGGATGACGGCCGAGGCGATCGACCTCGCCTATTTCGGTGACCACCCGGACGTCCCGCCCTACGTCCACGAGGACTGGCACGAGAGCGAGGCCGGGACCGCCACGCTGGCCGCGTGGCTCGCCTGGGTCATGGGCACGATGGAGCAGGACGAGCTGGAAGCAGATCGCCTCGACGGTCTGGCGGCCCGGCGGGATCGACCTGACCTCATCGCCCTCGACGACACCGAGCTGGTGGCGAGGGCCAGGTCGTTCGAGCCGCTGATCCGGCGGATGTTCGACCAGCACATCAACCAGAGCGGCGCAGCCTCGATCGGGCCCGGCGTGATCGGCACGGTCTGCAACGCGATCGGGCAGCCGACCGCGGCGATGCGGCTGGTCGCCGGGCTCGGCGGCGTCGACTCGGCCGCCCCGTCCTATGCGATGTGGCACCTCTCGCGGACGGTCAGGGACTCGTCGGCGCTGACCGCTCTGCTCGACGAGGGCGTCGACGGCGTCGCCGATCGGCTCAGGGCCTCCGACCATCCAGACGCCGTTGGGTTCGTGGCCGAGCTCGACGACTTCCTGGTCGAGTTCGGCTCCCGGGGCCCGAACGAGTGGGACATCCACTCCGACACGTGGGAGACGAGGCCGGACCTGGTCCTCGCCCTGGTCGATCGGATGCGACTGACGGCCGACGATCGGTCTCCCGTCGACGAGCAAGCGGCCAGGGAGGCCGAGCGGGAGCAGCTGTCGGGGGAGCTGGTCGATGCGCTGGCCGCCGATCCCGAGACCCAGGGCCAGTTCGCGGCCGCCCTCGCCTCGGCCAAGGTGTTCGTCCCCGGTCGGGAGCGATCGAAGACCACCATCATCAGGGTCATCCACGAGGTTCGGATGGCGATGTGGGAGATCGGCCGCCGGGCGGTCGAGCGGGGGGACCTCGACGAGCCCAGGGACCTGTGCATGCTGTTCATCGACGAGATCGAGCGCTACATCGATGGCGAGCTCCCTGACGTGCGAACCGTCGTGGCCCGGCGCAAGGCCCACCACGACTGGCTCAGGACGCTCGAGCCACCGTTCATCATCGACGGCGTCATGCCGCCGAACACCGAGTGGCCGAAGAAGGGCTCGGCCGAGGTGGCCACCGGCTCGACCGGCGACGTCCTGGTCGGCAATCCTGGCTGCCCCGGGGTCTACCGCGGTCGGGCGCGCGTCGTCCTCGATCCCTCCGACCCGTCCGTGCTCGAACCTGGCGACGTGCTGGTGGCTCCCATGACCGACCCGGCATGGACGCCGCTGTTCGTCACCGCAGGTGCGGTGGTGGTCGACGTCGGCGCGGCCCTGAGTCACGCCATCATCGTCAGCCGGGAGCTGGGCATCCCGTGCGTGGTCTCCGCCACCAATGCGACGGGCAAGATCCCCGACGGAGCCCAGATCGAGGTCGACGGCGACACCGGTCGAGTCACGATCCTGTAGCCGGGGCGCCCAGTCGGGCGTCGAGCGCCAGCCACAGCTCGTCGAGCCACACCACCTGCTCGGCCACGTCGACCGGGATCTCGGATCGGGGGATCCGGCGGGCCGTGACCCGTACCGCCCGGTCGACCGGCACGGCGCCGACCAGGTCGGCCAGCCTGCCGAATCGGTCCAGGCCGCGGTGGTCGATCAACACCACGTCGGCCTCGGGCACGGCGCCGAGCAGGCCGAGCAGCCCGCCCGGCCGGGGCGGGAGCAGGTTGGCCAGGCCGGCCAGGCGGGCCGCCCGCTCCGGATCGGTCTCGGCCAGGCGGGCCAGTGATCGATCACGAACCGCAGGGAGGAACAGCCGGCCCTCGGGGAAGATCACCAGTGCCGTGTCGGCGGTGGTGGTCGCGGCCATGCGCTCGATCTCCGCTCTGGCCCTTTGGCCGTCGTCCCGGGGCACGAACACCGAGCCCAACCGACCGTACAGGAGATCGAACCCGGGATCGGCCAGCAGCTCGGCCATGATGACCCCCCGGACACGGAAGCCGATGTCGGCATAGACCAGGCCGGGGATCGACGCATCGAACAGGCTGACATGACGGCTGATCACGATGACGGGACCCGGGGCCAGGGCCTGGCGGCTCTCGTCGTCGACGTCGAACCGGAGGCCGAGCAGCCGCTCGGCCCTGACCGCGAGGAGCTTCATCGACCACCACTGCAGGCGCTCGTGGCGGGCCAGCGATGCCGGCCGCCCGAGCCCGGTCCCGAAGCCGGCCATGACCCAGTAGATCGGGGCGGCGACGATCTCCACGCTGTCGTTGACGAGGTACTGCAACAGGAACAGATAGATCCGCACCGTCGGCAGCTGGAACCGACCCCGGGCCACATCGGCGATCGCCGCCGCCGGTAGGACGACGGGCAGGCCGAGGAGCGCCACGGAGGTGGCGGCCAGCATGGTGGGAACGGTCACGACCCGCCGGCGCCAGCGACTGGTGAGCGGTTCGGCCATCGGAGGCGCAAACCGCCGAGCCCGTCCGACGATTCCCGATCAACTCCTCACGGTCCTCACCGAGTAGCCGACCGGTCAGCACTCGACGCCGACGCAGCTGACCAGCGCCTGGATCTCGGCCACTGCCAGCGGCCTGGTGGTGGCGGTCGGTTCGACGGTGAGCAGCCCGCCGCCGACGCTCGACTGGTACTCGACCCGCCAGTGGATCAGCAGCCGGGCCGGGAACGTCGCACCGTCGGCCGCAACGGATGAGGCAGTGCGGTACGTGTAGCTGCAGCGGCCGGGTCGGGCCGGGTCGTAGCCGGCGACCGGGTCCGTCCCGGTGCAGCGGATCCCGTCGCCGGGTCTGGTGGGGTCGCCGGCCTGGAACTCGAGCGCCACCGGCGTGGCGGTCGCCGTGGCGTAGACCGGGTCCGGTCCCCCGACCGACGCGGTGATCCGGATGGGCCGCCAGTCGTCGGGATCGATCCGGATGTCCAGCGGCAGCCCCACGATCACCCATCCGGGAGGCCGTAGCGGCGTCAGTACCGGATCGGGTCGAGGGAGACGAGCCACCATCGCGTCCCGAAGGACGGGAACGAGCGTGCCCGCCACGGAGGCGATGGGAACCCAGACGTAGGTGTTGCGGGCCGGGTCGGTGCAGCTGTGGCGGTCGTAGAGCCGGTGGGTCCTGACGAGCTCCGGGTCGGCCGGAACCCGCCCTCGGTGGGTGTCGATCGGTACGACCCGCCACGAGCACCGCACGGTCGAGGACCGGCGGCCATCGCTGCGGACCGCCACGCCGATCGTCTCGGGCGACGGGGTCGATACGACCACCGAGGAGCGGTCGGGGTCGTCGTGACCACCGATCGCGGCACCGGGGGTGGACGGCCCGATGACCACGCTCGCCACGACGATCAGCACCACGACAGCCGCCGGCACGGCAGCCACCGCAGCCGTCGAACCGTGTCGAGACCGCCTCACCGCCGGCACCCCAGCCCATCGCCATAGATCTCCTCGGTGCGTCGCTCGATCAACCGCCACGCACCGTCGGCAGCTCGTCGCACGGTGCCGACGCGAACGGCGGAGACGATCGTCTCGTCGATCACCGCGTCGCCACCGTCGGCACCGTCGGCACCGGTTCCGGCCTGGACCAGGATCCGGCCGTCGATATCGCAGTACACGACCTCGGCCTCGGAGCCGAGCCCGATCGAGGCGGCGGTGGCTGAGGTCGACACGAGCTCGACCCGGTCGTGTGCAGGATCCAGCGGCGGGCGGACCACCCAGCCCCGCTCGGCCCATCGACGCACCTCGGCCGCCACCGACGTCAGGAGCGGGTCGCCGTAGACGTGACCGAGATCGCGCTCCGGACGGCAGGCCGACGGCCGCTCGCTGCACCCGACCCAGGCCAGACGGACCGCCTCCACGAACCGCTGCAGCTCCGCTCTGGCTTCATCGGTGCCACCGTGGAGATCCTCGGGATCGGTCGCGAGGCTGTCGCCGACCGTCGACGGGACCGGTGATCGGCGGGCCGTAGGCGGGGCCCGTCTCGACGCGACGACCGGAGCGATCTCCGGTGGCGGCTGCGATTCGGTTGACGAGCGGCTGCAGGCCCCCACCACGAGCACCACCGCGGCTACGGACCGGGCGAGCCCGGGTGGCCACATGGTTCTCTCCTCGATGCCGGCTCCGGGCCGACCCGCCGGCCCGAGCGCTTCGGCCGATGCGTGGTCGGCCGCTGTCGACCCTACCGGCGGTCCGGCTCGATCCGGGCCGCCCCCGAGGCAAAGGCGCTCCCACCCCGGTAGTGGCCTTCGGGGATCAGCAGCCCTCGAACCAGCAGCGCCCGCCGGCTGCCGTCCTCGGTGAGCCGATCGGCCACGGCCAGCAGCACCTCCCCGAGGGCGGTCTCGGTGAAGATCCACTGGTTGAGGGCATCGTGGTTGGGTGCGTCGGGGCCGGGCCGGGCGGCGATCGCCTCGTGATAGAGGGTGCGCAGGTCGTCGGCCAGGTGACGGATCAGCAGCGGTGGCGGCATGGACCAGGCCACGTCGCCGGCGGGCATCGAGGTCACGTCGCCGGTCTCGGCGATCGACGTCAGGGCCCGGACCACCTCGTCGACCTGGTCGATCGCTGCCCCGCTGGCCCCGAACAGGGTTCGACCCCTGGCCCGCCTCGTCTCGGCGGACCAGGGCCTCAGCCGGGAAACCTCGGCGAGCAACCGGCCGGTCGCCGTGGCGGGGGTGTCCGGTGGGGCGATGCTCAGCGGGCACGCCCACTGCCCGGGACCGGCCTCGTCGGGCGCCTCCACCGGGTAGTCCTCGATGGTGGGCTCGGTGGCCGTCTCGAGCATGGCCAGGGCCGCCCTGATCACGTTGCGCTGGAACTGCGGATCCTCGGCCGAGCCGAGCGGGCGACCGAGCTCGAACGGCACCCACAGCGCCCGTGGAGGGTTGACCCGCTCTGTCTGCTCCTTGATCAGGCTGATCGACGCGGTGGCCACGCCGGCCCGTTCGATGAAGTGGGCGAGAGCGCCGACCGCGCCCGAGCAGATCGGTCAGACCGGTACGAGCAGGGCGACATCGACACCGTCGGCCGCCAGTAGGCGACCGACCTCCTCGCCCGTCTCCTCGAGCAGCAGCGGATCGGGGAGCGCCCCCATGAACGAGTAGTGCCAGTTGGCGACACCGCCGATCTCCCCCGACTCGGCCAGCTCCCGGAGTCGGTCGAGGGGGAACATGATGTTCGGGTCCTGCTGGAAGGCGCTGCGGTCGAAGTTGGCGCTGATGTGGGACAGTACGACGTCGGCGAAGTCCACATCGCCGGGGATCAACCGGTAGTCGATGGAGCCGGCCCGGAACCGCTCGTCGTTCCGCCGATGGAGCCCGGCCGTCGAGACGATGGCGACGGTGGCCTCGGTCACCGGCGGGGGCTGGAGCCAGCGCTCCACTCCCATCGCCGGCATGTTCGCCGCCCGGGCCAGAAGGTGCTCGGCCTCGACCGGATGGAGGTCGCCGAGCCGGACCATCAGCCCTCGTCCTCGGTCGGTGGACGAGGCTCGCGACCGGGCAGGAATCGCTGGTCGAGCCAGCCGGTGTCGAACGGGGTGAAGAAGGCCACGTCGATCTCGGTCGACGAGATCAGCCAGCTGTCGCCGTCGCGCCGGTAGGTGTCGGCATAGGTCGCTGCCAGCCAAACCGCCTGCTCGCCGTCCCGCCCGGCGTTGGTGCAAGGCTGGAACAGGAGCCAGTGTCCCGTGGCCCGGTCGCCGTCCCCGTCGGGCTCGACCTCGATGATCGGGTTCATGACCTGGTGGCGGGCGATCGTGACCCGATCACCGGCCCCGACGAAGTGGGCGCGGATCGCCTCGCGGCCCTCGGCCCGGCCGAAAGTCCGCCCACCGTCCCAGACGGCGTCCTCGGTGAACAGCGAGGCGATGCCGTCGGCGTCGTAGCCGTCGTCGCAGTAGGCGCAGTACCGGGCCTTGAGCTGCTTGATCGCCTCGATGTCCTCGAGTCGCCGCAGCCGGGCCTCCAGGTCCGTGATGGGCTCCATGGTCAGCTCAACCAGGCATTCGAGAACGTCGGCCGGCGCCCGTCGACCACGTCGACCGAGCGGCAGTCATCGGTTGCGATCGTTGCGGGTGCGGTCAATGTGGAGTCCCCCTCGCCACGGTCCCGTGGATGGTAACCGAGGGGCATCGGTCGAGCGAACCCGCCATGACCTGGGGGCAGGCCCCGATCAGCGGGGCCGTTCGCCGTAGTCCTGCCACGGGGCGTCCCGGTCCCGGATGACCTGGCGGAACCCGGATCGCTCGAAGTCCTCGACCCACCGGTAGGCCTCCTCGGTGTGACGGGTCATCCCGTCGAAGAACGTGCCGAGCATCTGCGACGTGCGCAGGCCCATGTTCTCGAATGCCTGGTTTATCAGCAGCTTGTTGAGGGCCAGCTGGTTGGCCGGGATGTGGCGGAACCGACTGGCGTCGGCCTCGATCGTGGCCGCCAGGTCCTGCGGTGGACAGACCTGGGAGACCAACCCGATCCGGTGGGCGGTGTCGGCGTCGATGGCCCGACCGGTCAACAGGAACTGCTTTGCGTGCTCGAGACCGAGCCGGTAGACCCACAGCATCGTGGTCGGGGTACCGAAGATGCGGCTGGGGGCGTAGCCGATGTGGGCGTCGGCCGCCATGTACAGCAGATCGCAGCAGAGCACCAGGTCGGTGGCGCCGCCGACCGCCCAACCCTTGATCTCGCCGAGCACCGGCTTCGGGCAATCCCAGACCTTCATGAACCGCCGCACGTTGTTGTTCATGAACTGGTAGTCCCGAACCGGATCCCAGGCCCCGTCCCGGGGCTCCGGCCCCTTCGCACCGTAGGGCGTGGACCAGTGCTCGCCCGGCCCGGCGTCACGATCGGGGTTCAGGTCGTAGCCGGCGGTGAACGTGTCACCGGCCCCCCTCAGCACCACGGCGACGACATCCGGCGACTTGGTGGCGGCGTCGATCCCGTCCGCCACCCCCTGGATCACGGCATCGGTCAGGGTGTTCTTCTTCTCCGGTCGGTTGAGGGTGATGACGGCGATGTCATCCCGCTCCTCGTACAGCACTGGCTCCGGCACCGGTCCAGCCTCCCATGGCCGATCCGAGGGGACAACAGTCCGACGCTCGCTTCCGCCCGTCGCCCGGCTACCGGGCCGAGCGGGGCCTACCGGCCTCCAGCCGTTCGGCCAACTACCGGGGCCTACCGGCCTCCAGCCGTTCGGCCAACTACCGGTGCCTACCGGCCTCCAGCCGTTCGGCCAACTACCGGGGCCTACCGGCCTCCAGCCGTTCGGCCATGTCCCGGGGGCGGCCGTAGGGGGTCGACCGCTCGTAGGCGAGCGCCTGGTCGCGGTCCATGTCCCTCGTGTCGGCCAGGATCGCCTTGTCGAACCGGCTGGTGTCCCACGAGTTGGCCACGATCTCGGCGGCGAGCTCATCGACCGCGCGGTCGAGCTCGTCGTCTGGGGTCGATCGGTTGACGAGGCCGATGGCCGCCGCATCGGCGCCGCTGATGCGACGGGCGGTGTACATCAGCTCCTTGGCCGTGGCCAGGCCCACCCGTTCCGGCAGCCGGACCGTCATGCCCCAGGACGCCACCAGACCCCACTGACCGTGGGTGTCGCCGAGCTGGGCGGATGCTGCTGCCACCAGCAGGTCACAGCCGAGCGCCAGCTCCAGTCCACCGGTGAAGCAGTGGCCGCGGATCTTGGCGATCGTCGGCTGGGGCAACCGCTCCAGCGCGTCGATCGTCTCGGCCTGGAAGTGCGGTGTCGGAGCCCGGACCCCCTCGGCGATCCCGCCGAGATCGTTGCCGGCACAGAACGAGCGGCCAGCCCCGGTCAGCACGACGCAGCCGACCGTCTCGTCGCCGGCCAGCGCATCGACGTGGGCTCGCAGCTCGACGAAGAGCGCCGGCGTGAGCGCGTTCAGCTTGGCCGGACGGTTCAGGGTCAAGGTGCTGACGCCGACCCGGTCGTCACGCACCACCAACGCATCGGTCGTCTCCATGCCATCGAGTGAAGCCGCTTCCCGCTGCCGTCGCCAGCTCCCCCACACGGCCACGATGGGACCGAGCCCGATGACCGACACTATCGTCTGGTCGATGACCGCCACGTTCTTCCCGCCAGGACCGGCCCGGACCGCGGACCCGCTGCTGCCGATGATGTCGGACCAGGCAGAACTGGCCGATCGGACCCGGACCATCGACCCAGAGCTGATAGCCGCCATCAAGGGCAGCGACCTCATGAAGCTCGCCGCCACCGCCGGCATCGGCGGGGTGGAGGCGTCGATCCTCCAGATCGGGCGAGAGCTCGAAGCGGTGGCCGCCAACTGCACCAGCACCGCCTGGACCCTGTGGAATCACCTGTCGGTCTTCCACCTGTTCGCCGGCACGCTCGGACCCGATCATGTCGGGCTACTGACCGACATCGTCGATGGTGGGCAGTGGGTGTGCTTCCCGGCCGGAGCCGGATCGGGGGTCCGGGGCGTGGTGGACGGCGAGGACGTGAGGATCACTGGCCGGGGCTCGTTCGGCTCGGGCGGTCGCTACGCGGACTGGGCCGGGACGGCATTCAGCATGTGCGACGACGACGGTCGGCGGCGGGAGCCGATGGACATCCGGTTCTCGATCGTGGCGATCGACGGTGAGGGGGTGAAGATCGACCCGACCTGGGACGGCAGCGCGGTCAGGGCGTCGGCAACCGACGACATCCACTACACCGACGTGGCGATTCCCCTCGATCGCTGCGTCCGCTGGTACGGGGCCAACCGGGCCGAGTCGCTGCGAGAGCTCCCGGTGGTGGCCCCCCGCTATCGGGAGGACTGGGTCGGCTTGTCCGACATCTGGCTCGGCTGGATGGGGGTCGGCCTGGTGAAGGCCGCCCTGCAGGAGACCGTCGAATCGGTTCGGGACCGCAGATCGATCATGGGCAAGGCCATGGTCACCAGACCGACCGTGCAGGTCAACCTCGGCAACGCCGCAGCGCTGGTGGCGGCGGCCGAGGCAACGGTCGAGAGCGCCTGCCGGGAGGTCGATCGCAGGCTCGACCTCGAGCGGGTTCCGGACGAGGCCGACTACCTGCGCCAGATGGCGCTCGCCACCTCCGCCCTCGACCAGCTCGAGCAGGCGATGGGGCTCATCCTGCGCTCGCTCGGGGGCAACGGCCTCCGGGAGGGTGGCAGCTTCGAGCGACGGTGGCGGGACTTCCAGGCCATGCCCCTCCACATCAACGCCCACAGGGACCGGGTCCACCACCAGCTCGGCCGGTTCGTGCTCGGCGAGGAGCTCGAGCCGTTCTGAGGATCCTCGGCGCCGGCAGGACGGCTGCCGGTCGACTCACCGGTGAGTGCTGGCGAGCCGCATCGGTGGCGCGCCGAGCTCCTGTCCCGGACCTGTCGCGGCGATGTCGCGTGCTCGTCCCAGCCTTGGAGGTGGGTCTGGTGCCGCTGCCGGCCAGCGCCCAGGATCGACAGAGGACACTCGACCGAACGACGGAAGGACCGCCATGTACATCTTCGCCAGCATCAGGAACCTCGATTGGGCTCGCTCCTCGGACGCCATGGAGGCCGGCACCGGAATCGTCGCCACGATGAGCGACCTCACGGGGTTGCCCTACACGATGTGGTTCCAGAGCTTCGCCCCCACCGGGCCGGCCCTGGTGTTCACGACCCGGGTCGAGCACCTGGAAGAGCTCGACAGGTCCTTCGCCACCCTCATGGGCTCGTCTGACTACCAGGACCAGCAGGCCGAGCTCGACGAGTACCTGATCGGCTCGCCGGTCCAGAACGTCATCGAGCCGGTCGCTGGCACCCCACCGGCCGAGCTGACTCCGTTCGTGTCCAGCGTGCAGGCCACCGCCACCAACGGCCACCTCCGGGCCGCCATGCACTGGGGAGCCGACGTGGCCGAGCGGTTCGGCAGTGCCATGGGGGTGCCTACCATGTTCGCTCGCGGCCTCTACGGCCACTATGGGACCCTGTTCTGGGCCTCCTACTACGACGACGTCAACGCCATCGAGGGCACCCAGGCCAAGATGGCTGCCGACGAGA
>JAHELU010000002.1:36099-52650 GCA_024644005.1 Acidimicrobiales bacterium
TCCAGGCGGTGGTCGACGAGGGGGCCCACAACGTCCAGCCGGGGGCGGTGGCAACGGTGATGCGCAAGCTGACCTGAGCCGAGAGGGCACCGAGGGTCGGGAACCGGCTCGCTGCTGGCGGGCTGCGGCAGGAGCGGGGCGCCGGGCCCGTGCTCGGGGTCGAGCAGCGGCCGGCCGACGACCACGCTCGGGGTCGACGGTCGGTGGCGGAGTCTGTAGGTTCGACTCCAGTAGCCGTCGCTCGGCGCCCGCCGGCTCTCTGGCGGGCCGGGCCGGGCGATCACGATCTTGGGGTGGCGTGATGACCCGACTGATGGACGAGCTCACCAAGCCGGAGCGGATCTTCCCGGTCTTCCGCGCGCTCAGCCGCTCCGCGGTGACCAGCCGGGTGCTGACCAGGGCCATGGCCCCGTTCAGTCCGTTCGATTCCCGGCGCCACAGCGACCCCTACCCGCTGTACGACGAGCTCCGGAGCCGGGGCCCGGTGTTCGATCACCGCCGGGCTGGCGTCTGGCTGGTGTCCGGTCGCGCCGAGTGCGAGGAGGTGTTGCGGGGGCCGGTCTCGGTCGACCGGAGCGAGCTGATGCGGGTCCTGGCGCCCTACAAGAACCTGCGCCAAGAGACGTTCGAGCTGATGAACTCGATGATGCTGCTCAGGGACCCGCCGGATCACACCCGGCTCCGCAAGCTGGTGAGCAGGGCCTTCACCCCCCGGACGGTCGGGCGGCTGGAGCCGGCGGTGGTGCGGGTGGCCAGCGATCTGCTGGACGACCTCGAGCGCGACCCGACCGTCGACATCATGGCTGCCTATGCAGACCAGCTACCGATCTACCTCATCGGCCGGATGCTGGGCCTGCCCCGGAAGCTGTGGCCCCGCCTGAAGGAGCTGTCGGATGTGATCGCGCAGTTCGTCGATCCGCTCAGCGGCTTCCGCCACGACGAGATGGACCGGGCGATCGCCGAGCTCTGCGTGCTGCTCGACACCGAGATCGAGAACCGTCGCACGGCACCGACCGACGATCTGATCAGCGGCCTCGTGACCGCGTCCGACGGGGACGACCGCCTCGATCAGACCGAGCTGCAGAGCATGATCATCCTGTTGATGGTGGCCGGCCACGAGACGACGAGCGGCCTGATCGGCAACGCGCTCGTGGCCCTCGACCGGGATCGGCCGGCCCGCCGCCAGCTGATCGCACGACCCGAGCTGACCGACAACGCGGTGGAGGAGCTGATCCGCTTCGACAGCCCGGTCCAGACCACCGATCGCTTCCTCACCGAGGACCTGGCGATCGACGGCCAGACGATTCCCCGGGGAGCCAATGTGGTGACGCTGCTCGGCGCGGCGAACCGTGACCCCCGGATCCACGACCGCCCGAACCAGTTGCTGCTCGACCGGGCCGAGCCGCAACCGCTCTCGTTCGGTCACGGCATCCACTACTGCCTGGGCGCGTCGCTGGCCCGGCTCGAAGCCAAGGTCGCCATACCGGCGTTCCTCGCCCGGTTCCCCGACTACCGGGTCATCGAGGACCGGCTCTCCTGGAAGCGGTCGATGACCTTGCGGGGGCCGTCACGGCTGCTGATCGACCCCGGCCCCTGACCGGCGGGCGTGCCCGCCGCGCTCGGTCGTCGCCGACCGCTCATCGCTCCCGGAGCCGGTCACGCAGGGCCTGCTTGCGAACCTTGCCGAGCGCCGTTCTCGGCAGCTCGTCGACCACGACCACCTGCCGGGGCTGCTTGTACCGGGCCAGCCGGTCGGTGCACCAGCTCCGCAGCTCGTCGACCGACGGGGTCGGTCGACCCTGCTGCGACTCGATGACCGCCACCGGGATCTCCCCCCACCGCTCGTCCGGTAGCCCGATCACCGCCACCTGGTCGATGGCGGGGTGCTCGGCCAGGGCGTTCTCGACCTCCGCCGGGTAGACGTTCTCACCGCCGGAGATGAGGACGTCCCCCAGCCGGTCCTCGATGAACACGAAGCCGTCGTCATCGGCTCGCGCGACATCGCCGGTCCGGTACCAGCCGTCGACGAAGGCAGCGGCGGTGGCCTCCGGCTGGTTCCAGTAGTGGTCGAACAGGTTCGGGCCCCGGACCAGGATCTCGCCCGCCGTTCCCGGGGCCACGTCCCGACCCTGGTCGTCGACGATTCGCAGCTCGGTGTGGAGCGCCGCCTTGCCGCAGGAGCCGATCCGTTCGGCGCCGTCGTCGTACCGCAGCACCACGGCGGTCGGACCGGTCTCGGTGGCACCGTAGACCTGCCCGACCGGAACCCCACGGTCCAGGAACCCCCTGATGAGGTGCTCGGGAACCACCGACGAGCCCGAGTTCAGTCCCCGGAGGCTCGACAGATCGGTGGCGTCGAAGTCGGGGTGGCGGAGCAGGGCGTCCATCACCGCCGGGACCACCAGCGATTGGGTGGGCCGGTGCTCGGCGACGAGGGCCAGGTACCGACCGGGGTCGAACCGGCGCTGGAGGACCGCCGTGGCCCCGACGTACAGCGCCGGGAGCGTCTGGATGTTCAGCCCCCCCACGTGGAACAGGGGCAGCACGGTGAGCACCCGGTCGACGGCGGTCAGATCCTGGTGGGCGACGCCGTTGAGCACGGTGTGGAGCAGGGATCGGTGGGTGTGGACCACTCCCCTCGGTCGGCCGGTGGTGCCGGACGTGTAGACCATGAGGACCGGGTCGTCGCCCTGCACGACGCGGTCGGCGGCATCGGCTTCGGCGGGGGCCACAGGCCGCTGCGAGAGATCGACCGAGTCCAGATCGACGGTGGGCAGCGATGGCGCGGCACGTTCGAGCGCCGAGCCGAAGCCGTCGGTGACCAGCGCCACCACCGGCGCGGCGTCGTGCAGTTGATACCGGTGCTCGGCAACCGACAAGCGGTTGTTGAGCGGCACGAGGATCGCTCCGGTGCGCCCACAGGCGAACAGCGCCACCAGCTGCTCGATGCGGTTGAGGCCACAGAACGCCACCCGATCACCGGGCCCGACCGCTCGTTCAACCAGCAGCGCGGCCATGGCTTGGAGCCGCCGATCGAGCTCGGCATAGCCGATGGCGACGCCTTCGAGCACCAGGGCACGGTGCTCGGGTCGATGATCGGCCCAGTGGGCAATCCAGCGATCGATACCGGCCACGGTCTTCCTCCGACGGGTAACGGTAGCAATCGCTCGATCGGCCGCTCCAGCGCGGTTCGGCGACCGGCCGGAGCCGCCGTCGGTAGGCTCTGGCGATGGCTGACACCGCCTTCGCCGAGATACCCGTCATCGGCCTCGGCCCCCTCGACGGGGACGGCCACCCCTACGATCGGCTGGCCGAGGAGCTGTGCGGCATCTGTCACCGGATCGGGTTCTTCCTGGTGGTCGACCACGGCATCGACGCCGGCCTCACCGAAGCGGTCTTCGACATGATGCATCGCTTCTTCGCCCTACCGGACGAAGACAAGGCCCGGATTGACAAGCGAGCGTCGAGGCACTTCCGGGGCTGGGAGCCGGTCGGGACCGAGTTCACCAACAACCGACCAGACATCCGGGAACAGATCGACATCTGGTCCGAGTGGCCGGCACTGGCCCCCGATGTGCATCCGCCCTACCTGCGCCTGCTCGGCCCGAACCAGTGGTTGCCGGACGAGGTGCTGGCGAACCACCGTGCGCTCTCGCTCCGCTGGTTCGATGCGCTCGCCCGGCTGGCCGACCGGTTGCTGGCCGCTCTGTCGGTCGGCCTCGGGCTCGACGGGGGCCACCTGCGCCGCTTCTTCGGGCAGCAGCCGATGTCGCTGGCCAAGTTCATCCACTACCCGCCGACCCCGGCCGGCGGGGCCGGGGTCAACGCCCATCACGATGCCGGATTCCTGACCGTCCTGGCCCCTGGACCAACCCCGGGCCTCCAGGTCCAGAACCCCGACGGCGACTGGATCGACGTCCCGGTCGTCCCCGACTCGTTCGTCATCAACCTCGGCGAGATGCTGCAGGGGGTCACCGGCAACTACCTGGTCGCCACCCCCCATCGGGTGGTGACCGGCGCCGAGCGGTACTCGACCGGCTACTTCCATGGCCCATCGCTGGATACGCCCCTGGCTCCGCTTCCCCTCGACCGTCGCTTCGCCGAGGCCGTAGCCGCCAGCCCCCGCCACGCCACCGCGGGGTTCATGGCGCTCAGGAGCGAGACCGAATCGGGCGTCGGCGACATGCAGAGCACCCACAGGCCCGCCACCTACGGCGAGCAGCTGTGGAACTACTTCACCAGGAGCTACCCGGAGAACACGGCCCGTCACTACGGGCCCCGGTGAACGGCCCGTCACTACGGGCCCCAGTGAACGGCCCGTCACTACGGGCCCCAGTGAACGGCCCGTCACTACGGGCCCCAGTGAACGGCCCGTAGTGACGGCCGTGGGCTCAGGGGTGGGGTGGGACGGTGCGGCGGAGGAAATCGATCACCCGGTCGCCGAAGATGTCGTTGCGATCGCCGGCCACCATGTGGGCTGCATCCTTCACGTTGACGTACTCGGCATGGGGAACCAGCGCCAGGAAGGCCTGGGCCCCGGCTTCGTCGAGCACGTCGGACAATCCGCCCCGGACGAGCAGGGTGGGGACGGTGAGCTCGGCAGCGCACGCCTCCAGCCGGCGGGTCCGCTCCCTGAGCTCGTCTCTCGTCATGTTCGGCCGCTGCCGGAACTTCGGATCCCAGTGCCAGCGGTAGCGGCCGTCGGCTGCGAGCCTGATGTTCTTGGCCAACCCGTCGAGGTTGCGTGGACGCTTGCGGTGGGGCTGGTAGTTGGCGATGGCATCGGCCACCTCTTCGAGCGAGTCGAACCCATCCGGCCGCTGGTTCATGAACTGGCCGATCTTCTTGGTCCCGGACGACCGGATTCGGGGGGCGATGTCGACCAGGACCAGCGCCCGGCCCTCGACCCGGCCCTCGCCGAGAGCGGCCAGACTGGTGTTGCCGCCCATGGACGCGCCGACGAGGATCGGCGGCCCGGCGCCCAGCTGCTCGAGCACACAGACCAGGTCGTCGATCATGGCGTCGCGCTCGTAGTTGCCGTCCGGCGCCCAATCCGAATCGCCGTGGCCCCTGGCGTCGAGGGCGATGGCGTTGTAGCCGGCGTCGCCGAGGGTCTCGCCCACCCCTCGCCAGGCATGGCGGGTCTGGCCCCCGCCGTGCTGGAGGATCACGAGCTGGCCGTCCGGGTCACCCCAGCGGTCGCCGGCGATCCGGACCCCGGCCCCGTCCCAGTACGCCATCGGGATCGGCGCTCCCGGCAGTCGCTCGCCGGCGCTCACGGTCGCCTCGATCGCCGTCTCGTCGGGTGTACCGGTGTTCGACGCACGGATCGAAGCTACACGACGACCGGCGCGGCCGGAAGTTGGTCTCGGCCCGGCCGCCCTAGCTGAGCTGCGAGTGGTCGGGCTCGATCGGGGCGCGGCCGTCGCCTATCGTGAGCCGATGGAACTGCGGGCAGTCGGAGCAACGCTCGACGCGAACGATCCCGAGCGGAGTGCCGACTTCTGGCAGCAGGCGATCGGCTTCAAGAAGCGGGTCGGGGACGGCAACCCCTACATCACCCTGTCCGACTCCGATGTCGGGCGGCCGCTCAACCACCTGACGATCCAGCGGGTTCCGGAGGGCAAGACCGTCAAGAACCGGGTCCATCTCGACCTGTTCGTGACCGATGACGTTGCCGCCATCGCCGAGCTCGAGGCGCTGGGCGCCAACGTGGTCAGCCCGGCGTCCGGACCGGGCCACCAGGGCATGACCGCCACGGTCATGGCCGACCCCGAGGGTGCCGAGTTCTGCATCGTCTGCCGCAAGGGCTGAGGTGGTGCCGGCCGGGCCGGCCGCGCCGTCAGCTGGCGTCGAACCAGACGCCGGTCTCGCCTCGGCGCAACCGACCGCCGCTCGGGGGTGCGAAGTGCGTCCCGAGGACCAGCGCGTCCGTGCCGGCGTAGCGCTCGATCAGGTCCTTCCTGGTGGCGGTCGACTGCTGGGAGTCGCTGTCGAAGCGCCAGGCCGCCAGCTCCGGATGGGCGAACTGGAGCGGGGTGTGGAAGGCATCGCCGGTGATGAGGGCCGAGCGACCGTCGGAGGAGATCGCCACCGAGACGTGGCCGGGGGTGTGGCCGGGGGTGGCGATCAGGCCGACCTCGTCGGTGATCCGGTGGCCGCCGTTCCCGTCGAGGTCGATCACGTCTAGCACACCGGCTTCGGCCAGCGGTCGGATCGATGGCTCGCCGACCGCCATGTGGTCGTTGCGGGCCAGTTCGTCCATCTCGGCCCTGGTGACGAGGTAGCGGGCGTTCGGGAACGTCGGGACGAGCCTGCCCTCGACCCAGGTGGTGTTCCAGCCGACGTGATCGAAGTGGAGATGGGTGCAGACGACGACATCGACCGCATCGAGCCCACCGTCGATGGCCCGCTCGAGTCGCTCGGCGAACGCCGGGTCGCCGGGCAGGTCCCGGTCGGGATCGGGGCCGACGCAGGTGTCGACCACGATGACGGTGTCGCCGGACAGGACCACGAAGGAGTGCAACGAGAGTCGCAGCATCGGGTTGCCGGCCTGCGGCTCGTCGAAGTAGGGCCGGACCCAGCTCCGGTTGGCCTCGATGTGGTCGGCGGTGATGTCGGGCACGAGGACCTTCGTGGCCAGCGGCACGATGTTCTCCTCGACCCTGGCGACCTCGACCCGTCCGATCGACCACTGGCCGCCGCTGTGCTGTCTTCGCTCCGCCCGGGTCGGTTCTGTCATGCCCGTATCATCGCCGCTGGCGCCGGTCGGGCGAAATCGACGCCGGGTCGAGCTCCCTACCCGGTCGACGCCATGGCCCGCCGGTACCCGATGGCGATGGCGCCGGCGACGGCGACCATGATGAGGCTGTGAACCGCCAGCGGCAGCCGGAACCCTCCGGAGAGATCCGACAGCAGCCCGGTCACGGCCGGTCCGGTCACCCCGCCGATCTGGGCGGTGGCGAAGAACAGGCCGGTGGCGGCTGCGATCCTGGAGGGGCCGACGTCGTGGTGGTCCATGAGCGTCATGATCAGCAGCGGCACCAGTGCCACCCTGGCCACGAACGTGATCAGGAGCGCCGGCACCAGCACCGAGACATCGGTGGTCGGCAGGAACCCGAGCGCCCCGGCGCCGAGGAGCAGCGTGCCGATCATGAGGTACGGGCGCCGTTCCGGTGTGGCGGCCCGGGGCACGGCGAAGCCGGCCACCAACCCACCGAACGTGCCGAAGGCGGCCCACGAGCCGGCTTCCTGGGCGGTCCAGCCGGCGCTGTCGAGGATGGCCACCGCCCACTGGCCGATGCCGTGGACGAAGAAGAAGGTCACGATCGACAGCACCAGCACGAACCGCACCACCGGTGTTGCGGCGATGTCCCGGTACTCGGACAGGGTCGGACCGGCTCCGGGTACGAGCACCTCGTCCAGCCCCCGGGACACGACGGCCCAGACAACCAGCGCCAGCCCGGCCAGACCGGTCAGCACCACCATGATCGTCCGCCAGTCCTGGCCGACCAACGGCCCGACCACGTTCCCCGGCAGCGCGAGACCGAGGGCGGCACCGATGGCTGGGGCGGTGCTGTACAGCGCGACCGCCAGGCGCCGGTCCCGGTCCTCGAACAGGCTGGCCGCCACCTTGGGGGCGCCGACCGAGATGATCGGGGCGCCGGCCCCGAGCAGGGCCACCGCAACGAAGAGCGACGGCAGGCCGGTGGCTGCCGCCCGGCCGAACCCGGAGACGAGCATCACCGTCATCGAGGCCATGAGGGCCCGCCGGACCCCGAACCGGTCGATCACCCGACCGGCCGGGACGGCGGCGCCGATGAAGACCAGCTGCCAGGCTCCGAGCACCAGCCCCATCGCTGCGTCGCTCAGCTCGAGGTCGGCCTTGATCTGGGGGACCAGGGCGCCGGTGGTGGCCACCATCGAACCGAACGCGGCGTACACCGACCAGGCGCCGGCCAGGACCGACCACCTCCCCGGTGGGACCCGATCCAGCGCCGACCCCGGCCGGACGGTCGTCGGCGACGGGTCGGGCGGGTCGTTCGAGATGGCCGAGCTACCCGTCGGCCGGGACCTCGCAGACCAGATCGGAGGCCACCCTGCGATCGACGAGCTTGGCCGTGTAGTCGCCGTGAGGGCCGTCGTTGCTGAGCACGTAGGCGTTCGTCCGGCTCGGGTCGCCGGCGACGGCGATCACGAACTTCGACGGCTCGGTGACGATCGGGACGAGGCGATCGGGGTCGTCCGACTCGGCGAACGCCCTGGGCAGCTCGCCGGCCGCAACCACGTCGAGCAGCCGGGGCCGACCCGCGGTCAGGTTGCTCCACTGCCCGATCAGCTTCTCGAACCGCCAGGCCGGGATCCGGGCATGGTCGAACAGGGCCTGCTTCACATCGTCCTTGGACATCCCCCCGGCGGCCAGGGTCCTGGCCAGGATCGGCGACAGCACCAGCAGCGGCCGGTACTGCCCGTGACCGAGACCGTGGACATGGGTCAGGTCCCAGCCGCTGATCCTGGCCAGCCCGTCTCCGAGGTAGGGCAGGACCTCGGCCGGCGTCGACCCGAAGACGCTGCCGATGATGGCCCCGCTGTTGAACCTCGCCATCGTGAGCACGTCGTCACCGGCGGCGAAGCCGAAGTCGGCGCTGACCGGGGGCCAGCCGATCTCGGCCAGTGCTCGCTCGTCCTCTGCCAGCACCACCCGAAAGCTGTTGCCGAACGTGGCCTTGTCGTGCTCGTCGGTGGTGAAGCCTCCGACGTTGCGGAGGTAGAGCCGCAGCCAGCGACCGACCGAGGTGTTGGCCGGCGTCCCGTCCCGCAGCGCCCCCGGCCCGTGGTTGAAGCCGAGCTCCTCGGCGACGGGGCCATTGAGGATCGCCAACGCGTCGGCGCCGGTCGTGTTGCCCGAGTGCTCCATGCCGTAGTGGGGGTCGGCCAGGATCTCCGTCGCCGCCAGCAGGATCGGCAGCTGCTCCGGGCGGCAGCCGGCCATCACCGCATTGACCGCCACCGACCAGACCGTCAGGTCCCGGCCCGACGACTTGGCGATGCCGAGCCGCTTCCACGGGTCGTGGCCCGAGGCGGCGATGAACGCCTCGACCCGATCCCTGGTGGGCGGGATGATCGGCAGGCCATCGGACCAGCCGCGCTCGGCGAAGACCCGGTTGATCTCGTCGATGTCGCCGGCGGCGACGATCTCGACCGCCGACGGCTCGCCGCTCACCGACGACGCCGTGTCGGTGCCGGAGCCCGCTCCGGTTGGCGCAGCCGCACCGACCAGACCGGCGATGATCTGATCGACGGTGTGGTTCTCGAAGTCGGCGATCAGCTGCTCGCGGTCCTGGGCATCGACGTGACCGGTGGTCACGGCCAGCTGCAGCTCGTCGAAGCCATGACCCCTACCGGTGGCTGCGGCCTGGCCCTCGAACCCGCTGCACACGATGGAGACCGAGGGGACGCCGGCCATCTCGGCGGCGATGGATGCCCGCATCACGGCGGGCGTGCAGCTCCCTCAACAGCCCATGCCGGAGACGACGGCGTCGATCCGTCGCTCGGCCAGTGCCTCCGGGAGGGCGGCGATGCGCTCGACCTCGTCCGGGCCGTGGGTGTTGCCGAATACCTCGTAGCCGACGATCTCGATGCCGGGATACCGGCGGCGCAGCTCACGGTCGAGGACCGGGAACAGCTCGTCGCCCCGGAACAGGTAGTCCCACAGGAAACCGATGCGGGCTCCGGCGAGATCAGTCAGCCGGTCGGCGGCCCGCCTCGACTGGACCCCCATCGGCGACTTCGGCCACACCACGGTGTACTGCGGCTCAGCAGCGCTGCTCGGGCTTCGATTCACTTCGTCACTCCGTTCGCTCGTCGGTGATCCTGAGTGCCGTCATGCCGGCGGGCTGACCAGCTGCCACTGGACGAGGGTGTACGGCGGCTCGTCGTCGTCGTGATCCTCGAACACGGCCTCCACCTCCGCCCCGATCCGGACCTCCTGCAGCGGGTCACCCAGCAGGTTGCCGACCATTCGGATGTCGCCTGCCTCCGGCAACTCGACCAGGACGACGATGTAGGGTCCCTGATCGCTGAGCGCCGGGTGGACCGGGTGGTGCGGGCGCTGCCAGCTGTAGATCCGGCCCCGGCCGTCGACCTCCACCCAGCCGATGGCGAAGCTCTGGCAGTTGTGGCACATCCACTCCGGTCCCCACTGGTAGGTGTCGCAGTCCCGGCAGCGCTGGACGCGGAGCCGATGCTCCCTGGTGCCGGTCCAGTAGGGCTCGTCCAGGCCGTCCCTGGCCGGCCGAGGGGCGGCGAGCCCGGGCGCGAGGTAGGGCTCGGTCGTCATCCCAGGGCCTCCTCGGTGCCATACAGTGCCGTGCTGGCCACCTCGACCATGGGCCCGGCGTTGGCCAGCGCCACCGACGCGCCCGGCACCTGGTTGGTCGAGGTCCCCCTGATCTGGCGGATGGCCTCGATCTGCAGCCCCAGCCCGTGCATGTAGCACTCGGCGAGGTTGCCGCCGCTGGTGTTGAGCGGCAGCCCACCGTCGGGGGCGATCAGGTTGTCGAAGGTGAGGACCTCGTTTGCGCTCTCGTAGGTGCACAGGCCGTGCTCGATGAGGCTCATGACGACCGCCCCGGTGAAGTTCTCGTAGGACTGGACGACGTCGACGTCGCCGGGCCCGACTCCGGCCTGGGCGTACAGGCGGGGGGCCGTGGTCTTGAAGCTCGAGGTGACGTAGTCCGGTTCGTTGTGGACGGTCGCTCCGGAACGGTGGGGCCCACCCTGCTGGATCGACAGTGGGTACACCGGGAGGTCGGTCACGTCCCTGGCCCGGTCTGCGCTCATGACGATCACCGCCGCGGCTCCGTCGTTCTCCAGGCAGCAGTCGTAGAGCCGGAACGGCTCGGTGATCCACCGGGCCTGGTCGTAGGTCTCGGCATCGAGCGGCCGGCCCTGCATCACCGCCCGGGGGTTGCGCTGGGCGTGGTGATAGGCCGCCATGGCCACCGCCTTCAGCGTGTCCGGCGAGATGTCGTGGTCGTGGTAGAGCCGAGTGGTCCGCATGGCGTAGATCTGGGCGGGCGACATCACGCCGTATGGCACCGTGAAGGCCGGGGGGCCGCTGACAGCGTTGGTCCTGGCCCCGGAGCCGAACCGTCCATATTGTCCCTGGGCCAGGCCCCGGTAGGCCACCACGCAGTCCGCGTAGCCGGCCGTCACCGCGGCGGCAGCGTTGCCGATGGCGGCCGCCGCCCCGCCGCCACCGGACCCCCACTGCATGACGGAATATCGCAGCTCCGGGAGGCCGAGGGCGTTGGCCAGCCTGGCCGGCATGTTGCGGTCGTTGCTGTAGGAGCAGAAACCGTCGATGGTCCGCGAGTCGATACCGGCATCCTCGCAGGCGTTGAGCACGGCCTTCAGCACCAGCACGAACTCGGGGTCGGGCGACTCACCCCGCCGGTAGTACGTGGTCTCGCCGACCCCGACGACCGCCACCCGGCCCCTGATGGTGTGCTCGCTCATCGTCCTCCCTCGACGCCGCCGGATGGACCGCTGGGCTCGCGGTCGAGCTCGAAGTAGTCCGGCTTGCCGAGTGGCCAATACTCGCCCCAGACGTGCTCGCCGCCGGTGATCTCCAGATGGGTTCCGGTGATGAACGCCCCGGTCGGACCCGCCAGGTAGGCGGCTCCCTGGGCCACGTCCCAGACGTCGCCGAGGCGGCGCATCGGGTTGTGACCGAAGCTGGCTCTGGCCTCGGGCGGGTAGTGCCGCAGGCCCTCGCTGGCGATGACCCCCACGGCGATCGAGTTGACCCGGATCCCGTAGGGCGCCCACTCGACGGCCAGCGAGCGGGTCAGGGCCACTCCGCCGGCCCTGGCGGCAGCGGTGTGGGGGATGCCGACCGAGGCCCGGCCCTGGATGGTGGAGATGTTGACGATGTTGCCCGACCGCCCCTCGGCCACCCACCGCCGGGCGGCGGCCTGCATGACGTACCAGGTGCCGTACAGGTTGGTCTCCACCACCGCGTGCCAGCCCTTGGGCGTTATGTCGATGGCCGGGCTGGAGAACTGGCCGCCGGCGTTGTTGATGGCCAGGTCGAGCCGGCCGTGGCGGTCCCAGATCTCGTCGATCAGGTCGGCAACCTGGTCCGGATCCCGGACGGTCATGACCCGGAGATGGGTCTCGACCCCGATCCCGTCGAGACGGCTGGCCAGGACATCGAGCGTCGCCGCGGTTCGACCGCAGGCCACGATCGTGGCCCCCAACCGGCCGAACAGGGTGGCCATCGCCGTGCCGATGGCCCCGCCGCCGCCGGTTATCAGCACCACCTGTCCCTCGAACAGGCCGTCCCGGTAGGCGATCGGGAGCCGGCTCAGCTGCTCGAAGGTGTGGCTCCGGTAGGGGTCGGCGCTCGACTCGGACCCGGGCGGTTCGGTGCTGCGTTCGGCCAAGCTCGTAGCCTGGCACCGCCGATGCGGGTTGTACAGTTCGCCCATGATCGGTGCGACGTACCCGACGGTGGCCTCGAGCGAGGTCGGCTGGCTGACTGGGCAGCAGATGGCCGAGGTCGATCGGGTGATGATCGAGGAGCTGCACATAGAGCTGATCCAGATGATGGAGAACGCCGGGCGGAACCTGGCCGCACTCGTCATCGATCGCTTCGCTCCGGGCAGCGTCACCGTGCTGGTGGGCGCCGGCGGAAACGGCGGCGGCGGCCTGGTGGCGGCCCGCCACCTGGCCAACCGGGGTGTCGACGTGGCCGTGACGCTCGGCCGGCCGGACGGTTCCCTCGGTCCGGTGCCGGCCCACCAGCTCGACATCGTGGAACGAATGGGGCTGGCGGTACGGGATGAGCCTCGGGACGCCGACGTGGCGGTCGATGCGCTGATCGGGTACAGCCTCCGGGGCGAGCCTCGGGGCCGGGTCGCCGAGCTGATCGAGACGATCGGCTCCGTCGCCCCGGCGATCGTCTCCCTCGACAACCCGTCCGGGCTGTCGGTGGCCGACGGGTCGACACCCGGGGCGGTGGTCCGGGCCACGGCCACCCTGACGCTGGCCCTCCCGAAGATCGGCCTGCGGTCGGTGCCGGAGGTCGGCGAGCTCTACGTGGCCGACATCTCCGTGCCCCCGTCGGTCTACGCCGGTATCGGCGTCGGACCGGCCCCACCGTTCGACCGTGGCCCGATCCTCCGTTGCATCGACCGGGAGCCGGACCGGTAGACATCGAGGCGCCGGTCGGCTGGGTGTTCGTACCGCCCGGCGACAGCGCATAGGCTCTCGCCCAGCGGCGAAACATCGTCCGCTGCAGCTCTCAGCACAGGATGGGAGAATGTCGCAATGAGCGACTTCAGCTACGGAGACGCCGCAGTCACCGTCACGGACGACATCGCAGCATCGCACCGGGAGGCCTGGGCGATGCTCGCCGGACCGGGGACCTGGTGGACGGCGGCGGAGCGGCTGGCCATCGCCGATCGTGCTCGCCGGACCTTCGCCCTGCGGGCCACTCCGCCCTGGCTCCGTCAGCTTCCCGAGACCGAACCGGGCCTGAGCGCACCGGCGGTGGCCATCGTCGACAAGGTGGCGGTCGGTGCCGGCTCGATCGATCGGGCCTGGGCCACCGAAGCCATCGCCGAGATCGGCGACGCCCGGTACGTGGAGCTGATCGGGGTGGTGGCCACGATCGTCATGCTGGACGTGTTCGCCGAGGCCAGCGGTGTCGCCCGTGCTCCCCTGCCCGACCCCGAGGACGGTCCCCCGAGTGGTGAGCGACCGGACGGGCTCGGCGACATCGGGGCCCATGTCCCCGTGCTCGATCCATTCCCGTTTGCCAACGTGGCCCGGGCCCTCAGCTTGGTTCCGGAGGCCAACAAGCTGTTCCGCTGCGTCTCGGTGCCAACCTACTCGGCCGCCGGATTCTCGTCGCTCGAGTGGGACACCCCGCTCAGCCGGCCCCAGGTCGAGCTGGTTGCGTCACGGGTGTCGGCCATGAACGAGTGCTTCTATTGAACGACCGCCCACACCACGCTGCTCCGTGTGACCAGCGACGCCGCCGGACTCGATGTGGATCTCGGGGCCACGATGGGGCGGGCGACCGACGACTCCGGCGTCCCGCACGGTCGGATGCTGATCGACTTCGCCGAGGCCGTCGTCCGGGGCGACGATGATCTCGCTCGGCTGCGGACCGAAGTGGTGGACCGTCTGGGTCCCGACCGGGCCGGCCATGCGGTTGCCACCATCACGGCGTTCTCCGGTCTCGTCAGGGTGGCGGACGCCACCGGCATACCGATCGACGACGGTCTCGCCTCGGTCAGCGTCGACACCCGGCAGGAGCTGGCGCTCGAACAGCTGGGCGGTGCCGCCAACTCCCGGGTCGATCACGTCGAGCGGGCCGAGTTCGGATCGATCGACGCCCTGTTCGACAACAGCTGACGAGCCCACCCCGCTTCCGACGGCACGCCCTGTTCGACAACAGCTGACGAGCCCACCCCGCTTCCGACGGCACGCCCTGTTCGACAACAGCTGACGAGCCCACCCCGCTTCCGACGGCTGGCCGGCTCCGCTCGCGGCGGCTGGCCGGCTCCGCTCGCTCAGCGCAGCTCGAAGCCTCGGCGGGCCAGGAACTCCCTCATGTGAGGGCGGCGCTCCCCGTCGACGAGCCTGGCCATCTCCTCGGTCCACGAGCTGTCCTTCGTCCCCTCTGTGCGGGTGCGGTAGTAGTCACGGAGGGTCTCGTCGTATGCCCGGATCAGCTCGATGTCGTCGTCGCAGTACACGTCGTCCTTCAGGACCACCTCGACGGGCAACCTCGGCTTGACCTCGGGATCCTGGGCCGGGAGCCCGAAGCACAGCCCGAACACCGGATAGACGTGATCGGGCAGCTCGAGCAGATCGGCCACCGTCTGGGGATCGTTGCGGATCGCCCCGATGTAGCAGATGCCATAGCCCATCCCCTCGGCGGCCACGACGGCGTTCTGGGCGGCCAGGGCGACGTCGACGGTGGCGATGATGAACTGCTCGGTCATCCCGGTGGTCATCGTCCCCCCGGCCATCTCGCACGCCAGCTTCGTCCGGTGCAGGTCGGCGCACCAGACGGTGAACGCTCCGGCGGTGAGGATCTGCTGTTGCCCGCCGGCCAGCTCCGAGATCCTGGCCCGCGTCTCGGGCTGCCGGACCCGGATCACCGTCGTGGCCTGGAGGTTGCTGGAGCTCGCCGCCGACTGGCCGCTCCGGACGATGGCGACCAGCGTCTCGTCCGGGAGCGGTTCGTCGTAGAACTTGCGGATCGACCGGTGCGAGCGCAACAACCCGTGGATGTCTTCCATGGCTGCGAACCTAGCGCGCCCACCCTCGGTTCCCGGCGGTCGGGGCGGCTCCTCAGCTGCGACGAGACTCGATTCAGTGCTTCTGATTCATCAGAACTGATTCATCGTGTTGTGGGCACCGCCGGCGAGGAGGGCCTGCTCACCGGAGAAGTACTCCTTGTGGTCGTCGCCGATGTTGGAGCCGGCCATGTCCTGGTGCTTGACGCAGTCCACCGACTGGCGGATCTCCTGGCGCTGGACGCCGGCGACGTAGGCCAACATGCCGTCCTTGCCGAAGTAGCCCCTTGCGAGGTTGTCGGTGGACAGGGCTGCGGTGTGGTACGTCGGCAGCGTGATCAGGTGGTGGAAGATGCCGGCATCGCGGGCGGCGTCGGCCTGGAACGACTGGATCCGCACGTCGGCCTCGGCCGCCAGGGCGGTGTCGTCGTAGTCGGCGCTCATCAGGTCGTCACGGACGTAACCGGACACGTCCTTGCCCTCCTCGGCCCAGGCGTCGTAGACCTGCTGGCGGAAGTTGATCGTCCAGTTGAACGACGGCGAGTTGTTGTAGACCAGCTTGGCGTCGGGCACGACCGCCCGGACCGCGTCGACCATCTCCTTGATCTGGCCGACGTGGGGCTTCTCGGTCTCGATCCACAGCAGGTCGGCGCCGTTGCGGAGGCTGGTGATGGCGTCCAGCACCACCCGGTCGAAGCCGGTGCCCGGCTTGAAGCCGTAGAGGCCGTTCGGCATCCGCCGGGGCTTGACCAGCTTGCCGTCCTGCTTGATGATGACCTCGCCTTCGGCGACGTCGTCGACCGAGTCGATCGGCTCGGTGTCGAGGAACGCCAGGTACCGGCTGGCCAGGTCGCCGGGCTCGGTCGAGACCGGCAGCTTCTGGGTCAAGCCGGCACCGAGGGAGTCGGTGCGGGCCACGATGACACCGTCCTCGACGCCGAGCTCGAGGAAGGCGTAGCGGATCGCATTGATCTTCGCCAGGAAGTCCTCGTGGGGCACCGTGACCTTGCCGTCCTGGTGACCGCACTGCTTGGCGTCGGACACCTGGTTCTCGATCTGGATGCAGCAGGCCCCGGCCTCGATCATCTTCTTGGCGAGCAGGTAGGTGGCCTCCTCGTTCCCGAAGCCGGCGTCGATGTCGGCGATGATCGGCACCACATGGGTCTCGAAGTTGTCGATCGCGTCCAGCGCGGCCCGCTCGGCCGCCGCGTCACCGGCCTCTCGAGCGGCGTCG
>JAHELU010000003.1 GCA_024644005.1 Acidimicrobiales bacterium
GCCGAAGGGCTTGGTCGACGCTCCATCGATCACGTCCCAGAAGTCGATGTGGAGCGAGCGAGCGAGGATGGCCAGCTCGTTCACGAGGGCGATGTTGACGTGGCGGAACGTGTTCTCCAGCAGCTTGGTGAGCTCCGCCTCCTTGGTGCCCTTCAGCGGCACGGTCCGGTCGACCAGGGTGTCGTAGAACGCCCGGATCGCCCTCAGCGAGGGCTCGTCGATGCCCGACACCACCTTCGGGGTCCGCTCGAAGGTCCAGGTCTCGTTGCCGGGGTCGATCCGCTCCGGCGAGTAGCCGAGGTGGAAGTCCTTGCCGGCCCACAGCCCCGACCCGGCCGCCAGCAGCGCGGCCACCACCTCGTCGGTGGTGCCGGGGTAGGTGGTGGACTCCAGGATGACCGTGGCCCCGATGTCGAGGTAGCGGGCCAGGGTCTCGGTTGCCGATTGGATGAAGGAGATGTCCGGCACCCCCTCGGCCAGTGGCGTCGGGACGGTGATCACGGCGATGTCGAAGTCGGCCAGGTGGCGCTCGGACTCGGTCGGCCGGTAGCGGCCGGTGTCGAGGGCCAGACGGACGTCGTCGGCGGTGACGTCGTCGACGTGGCTCTCGCCGGCCACCAGGGTGGAGACCTTGCGCTTGTCGAGGTCGAACCCGATCACGTCGTAACCGGCCTCCACCGCTCGCATGGCCAGCGGCAGGCCGACATAGCCCTGGCCCACCACCACGAGCTTGGTGGCCCGGTCGGCCTCGGCGGTCCGGGGCCGGCTGATCGGGCTGGTTCGTTCGGTCATCGATGCTCGTTTCCGGTGATCTCAGCTGACGACGAACGAGTCGTCGGTCAGCAGGCGATGGGCGTGGGCATAGGTTCTCGGTCCCAGCAGCTCGAGCGCCTCGGCCGGGGCCGCTCGCTCGGCTGCGGTGTGGATGATCCGGGGGTGGATCTTGGCCAGCCCCACCTCGGACTCGGCGATGAGCTGCTCGTGGAGCTTCTCCCCCGGCCGGAGCCCGGTGAACTCGATGGCCGCCCCCGGGCTCAGCAGGGTGATCAGCTGGTTGGCCAGGTCGAGGATCCTCACCGGCTCGCCCATGTCGAGCACGAGGATCTCCCCCTGCCCGCCGATGGCCCCGGCCTGGACCACCAGCCGGACCGCCTCGGGGATCGTCATGAAGTAGCGGGTGGCGTCCGGGTGGGTGACCGTGAGGGCGTTGCCCTTGTCGAGCTGATCGAGGAAGGTGGGCAGCACCGAGCCCCGGGAGCCGAGCACGTTGCCGAACCGCACCGACAGGTAGGTGCGGCCGGTCCGCCGGGCCGCGCCGGCCGTGAGCCGCTCGGCCGCCAGCTTGGTGGCCCCCAGCACCGAGGACGGGTCGGCCGCCTTGTCGGTGCTGATGTTGACGAACCGGTCCACGTCGACCTTCATCGCCGCATCGAGCAGGTTCTTGGTGCCGACGACGTTGGTCTTGACCCCCTCGATCGGGTGGTGCTCCAGCAGGGTGAGGTGCTTGAGCGCCGCGGTGTGGAAGACCACCTCCGGCCGGTGGAGCTCGAACAGGTCGACCACCCGGTCCCGGTCTCGGATGTCGGCCACGATCAGGCCCTCGCTGTCGAGCAGCGCCCTGCCCTCCATCGTGAGTTGCAGGCCGTGCAGCGCAGACTCGTCCCGATCCAGCAGGAACAGCTCCGACGGCTCGAACCGGCTGACCTGGCGGGACAGCTCGGCACCGATCGAGCCGCCGGCCCCGGTGATCAGGACCCGGCGGCCCCGGATGTAGCCGGACACCGACTCCAGATCGATCTCCACCGGGTCCCGACCGAGGAGATCGTCGACCGTCGGCGGCCGCACGTCGGCCACGGTCATCTTCTTGACCAGCTCGGAGGTGGCGGGCAGCACCCTGACCTCCAGCCGGGCCGTGGCGGCCAGGTTGGACGCCTCCTGGATCAGCTTCGAGGTGGCGCTGGGGATGGCGATCAGCAACACGTCGGCGTCATGGCGCTCGGCCACCGCCACCAGGTCGTGGCGGGTGCCCTCGACGGTGACCCCGGCGATCTGGCGGTTGGCCAGGGCCGGCTCGTCGTCGAGCAGGGCCACCGGGTAGTACGCCGAGTTGGGGTCGGACAGCATGGCCTTGACCACCTGCTCGCCACCCTCACCGGCGCCGAACACGACGGTCCGCTTGCAGCGCCCGGCCTCGGGGCGGCGCTGGAGCTCCCAGTAGCGCCGCCACACCGCTCGGGAGCCGGCCATGAGGCCGAAGGCGGTGATGGCCCCCATCGCCACCCCCGAGGTCGGCAGGTCGGAGGTGGTGAACCGGAAGGCGACGTTGCCGAGGATCAGGGCCGACGTGGTGACGATCCAGGTGAACCCGAGGGCGATCACCTCCTCGAACGACGTGAACCGCCACCGGTACCGGTAGATGCCGGTCATGGTGCCGATCAGGGCCTGGGCCACGACCGCCACGACGCCGAGGGCCACCAGCTCGGTGATGGCGTGTGTCCAGCCGAACGCCATCTTCAGGACCGCCCCCACCGGCAAACCGACGAGCCATGCGGCACAGTCTGTGCTGAGGGGGAAGTATCTCGGCCTCGCATAGACCCATTTGAGGATGCTTCTGCCGAGGTCCTTTGTTCCGCTCACTGACCCACCGTCTCTGGAATCCCGGCCGGTGTCGTTGCAGGGTCGGCGGGGCCGCGTTGCCACGGGCCCGGGCGGTATCTGCTTGACATGCGGCGGCTTCCCTCTCTCTGGACCGCGCGAAGCAGGGCTCAACGAGCCCGTTTCCAGCGGTCGACTCCATATCCAGCTCGGAGAGGAACGAGCCCTCTCGAACTACCTAGCTTCGAGGGGAACGAGGCCCCTCGAACTTCTGCCTTCGCCTGCGCACCTGTCCATGGACTGTAGAGGGTGCCCGATAGCTGCGCAATGACCCAGGTGAATTACCCAAAATGCAATCCAAATATGTCGCTGGCTATAGCTGTAAGCGGTTGAAGCAGCGTCAAGTAATGTGCAAAGCGAAGCGACGCCAGGCAGTCTCAGGCAGGACCAGGCAGGGCAGGGCGCTTCGGCCGGCTCAGCGGTCGGCGAGCTGCTCCCGCATCGCGACGGTGGTCGATTCGAGGATGTGGCCGATCATCGCCGTGATGCTCTCGTCGAGCACACCGGTCCACTCGTCCATGAAGATCTTCTTCATCTCGATGGCGATCGCGCAGCCACGGTCGCCGTACCGGGCGTTGATCCACCGGGGCATGTGACCCCCCTTGAATCGGACGTTCGTCCGCACATCGAGGACCTCGTCGTCGAAGGGCAGCTCCCCCAGCATCTGGCCGAAGGCCGAGACCACCGGGTCCCAGGCCGGGTCGATCGACTCGGTGCCGAGATTGACCTCCGGATTCAGCTCCGGGTCGTCGACCGGGGCGTCCGGCCCCCGCCGGCGATGGTTGTAGGAGTGGATGTCGAGCACCACCAGGTGGCCGTGGGCCTCGACGATGCCGTCACACAGCTCACCGAGCTCGGTGTAGAACCGGTCGTAGATCGCCAGCGACTCCTCGACGATGTCGTCACCCGGCTCGGCCTGCCAGATGTCGAGGCCCCAGGCATCCTCGGGCCGCACGTAGATCGCCTTCTCCCTCGGCCGGTTCAGGTCGACCTCGAAACGGGACTGGTGGACGACGATGCGGTTCTCCGCCACCCCGACCCACTCATCGGTGAACGGATCCTCCTCCCGCAGCCGGACGTCCTCCGGCAGCTTCATCAGGGCCTCGACCTCGGGCCGCAGCTGGTGACCGGCATGGATGGCGGTGGCGAGGATCGGGTCGTCCCCGGTGGTGATGGTCCAGTTGTCGGCGGTCACAGCGTCGCCATCTCGACGTTGTTGAAGTTCCGTTGGTAGTAGCCCATGTAGTCGACCTTGCGCTCCAGACTGTCGATCACCGCATCGTTGAAGTTGACCCCCTCGAGCTTCTGGGACGACCCGAGGCCCCCGGGGCTGAACACGTTGATCTCCATCAGCTTGTCGCCGACGATGTCGAGCCCGACGAGGAACATCCCGTCCTGGACCAGCTTCGGTCGCACGATCTCGGCCAGCTCGAAGTCCTTGTCGGTGAGGGTGGCCTTGGCCAGCGTGCCCCCGGCGTGGAGGTTGGAGCGCATGTCACCACCGCTGCGGACCCGGCGGAAGGCGGCGTAGCGTCCCTTGTGTCGCAGCGGCGTGCCGTTCATGAGGAACAGCCTGGTGTCGCCGTGCTCGGCCTCGGTCAGGTACTCCTGGGCGATGATGTAGCCGTCGCGTGCCACCGCGTCGATCATCTGGTTGAGGTTGGCCGGATCGTCGGCCCGCACCAGGAAGACGCTCTCGCCGCCGGAGCCGTGCAGCGGCTTGAGCACCGCCCGGCCCTGGTCGGCCACGAACTCCCGGATGAGGCTCCGGTCCCGGCTGATGAGCGTCGTGGGCCGCACCTGCTCGGGGAAGAGCTGGAAGTACATCTTGTTCTCGGCCTTGGCCAGCCCGTTCGGGTCGTTCAGCACGATCACGCCGTGGCGCATCGCCACCCGACCGAAGTCGAGAGCGGCCGTCTTGGCCCACTCCCGCCTGCCCTTCTCGTCCGACGGGACGTTGCGCAGGAACAGGACATCCAGCTCGTCCACCGTGACCCGCTCCCGTATCGCCTTCGGGCCGTGCAGGTCCCGGATGTAGCCGACGCCGTCCTTGTAGCGAGCCTTCGGCACCCGGGTGGCCTTGGCCCGGACGAGCTCGTCGGGGTCGTAGGCCAGGTCGCCGACGCTGATCACCCAGGCCTCGTGGCCCCGATTGGTGGCGGCGACACCCAGCCGGGTGGTCGTGTAGCCGGTCTCCTCGGTCTTGATGTCGTTGACGACGAATCCAATGCGCACTGCGCCTCCCCTTCGGGCCGCTGGCGCTCTCGATCCAACGGCTACCGTTGCGGGCCGCATGCTCAGGGGACGCACAGCTGCGTTGTCCAGCCTCGCTGGCTGCCCTCATCGTACGCCGGGGCCACGGCTCCGACAAAGCTGTCTGCTCGGCAGTAGCCTGTCCGTTGAGGTGGGCTCTCTGCCGACCATCTCAGCCCCTGACGTCCCGCCAACGGTGGCCGTCATCCCGGCCCATCGAGGACGGGCACGGAGGACGGGCAGCGACGACAGGGCAGCGACGACAGGGCATCGAGGAGAGGGCCATGGCGAAGACGACGGTCAAGTTGGATCAGGAGCTGATCGACTCGCTGACCGAGCAGCTGCGCCACAACCGCCCGATCAGACGGGTCCTCGGCAGCGACGGCGTGCTCAACATCGACCGCCAGCTCCCCTTCCTGTTCGTGTACCGCCCCCCGCCCGGGGAGGCGAACTCGGTGTTCTCGACCATCTTGACCGGCGGGGCCTCCTACCTCCTGGCCCCCGCCGACCCGAAGACCCGGGCGTGGACGAAACGGCTGGTGGCCGAGATCGCCGAGCAGCTGTCCGCGGTGTTCGGCTCGTTCCTCATCATCGAGCTCTGGCCGGCTCAGGAGGTGGAGGTCAACGAGAAGTCCCCTGCCGCAGTGCAGCCTGCGTTCTCGGTTCGTCACGACCAGACAGATGGGACCTCGGCCGCCCTGGAACGGCTCGTTTCGTCGCTCGAGCGGATCGTCGTCATGAAGCAGAAGGCCAGGGTGGAGCGGGTCTCCCTCGCCAACGTCGGCCGACCCGGCATGGCCCGCCTCCTCTCGCCCAAGACCGAGGACGACCTCAACGTCACGCTGCTCGGCGTCGAGGTGTCCCCCATCTACCTCGACCCCGAGACCGGTGACGTGCTGCCCCTCGTCGGCCGGGCGCTGGCCAGGCTGACGGCCCGCTCGCTGCAACGGGCCGCCTTCGAGTTCGCCCGGGCAGAGACCAACGATCGGTCCATGCACTATCACGCGCTCGGCCGGCGGACCTTCGTCGCCGCCGCCAAGCGGGTCGACGGGCAGCTCGCCGCGGTCGCCGAGTCCTTCGATCTGCTGCTGGCGGTCACCCCCACCAACTCCGACGCCGCCCTCCGGGCGTTCCGGCGCTCGAAGTTCCTGCGGGCCCCGAGGTTCCACTACCGGCCGACGACCGTCGACCCGGATCTGCTGAAGCGACGGCTCTGGAACATCAAGATCGAACAGGTGGAGGACCCCGTCCTCGACCAGCTGTTCCGGGAGAAGCGACGGGAGCTCGACCTGAAGCTGACCCTGCTGGCCGACCGGGAGCGACACCGGTTCCTCCACACCAGCATGGCGCTCTACGGGCGGGTGAGGGCAGACCTGCTGGCCTCGGCCAACAGCATCCTCGACGAGGTCGAGCCGCCCGACAGCTCACCGACAGGCCAGCGGACCGTGACCGCCGGTGCCTTCATCGCCAGGGCCCAGGCCGAGCTCGATCGGATGAGCAACACGGGCGAGATGGGCGGGCGCATCATCGTCCAGGACGACGTGTCGTCGCTGATGGTCTCGTCGGGCAATCTGATCGTCGGGGCCAACATGTCGTTCCCGAGCAACCGGGTCGAGCCGCTGATCCAGCACGAGGTCGGCACCCACGTGCTGACCTACTGGAACGGCCGGGCCCAGCCGTTCAAGCTGCTGGCCACCGGGCTGGCCGGCCACGACGAGCTGCAGGAGGGCCTGGCCGTCTTCGTCGAGTACCTCGTCGGCGGGCTCACCGGGCCGAGGCTGCGAACCCTGGCGGCCCGGGTCGTTGCCGTCTGCGCCCTGGTCGACGGCGCCACGTTCGTCGAGACGTTCCGGCTCCTCCGCCACGACTACGGCTTCTCGGAGCGGATGGCGTTCCTCGTGACGATGCGGGTGTTCCGGGGCGGCGGCCTGACCAAGGACGCGGTCTACCTCCGGGGCCTCGAATCGGTCATGAGCTACCTGGCCAAGGGGGGACGGCTCGACACGCTGTTCGTCGGCAAGATCGCCACGGAGCACGCCTCGGTGGTCGAGGAGCTGCAGCGGCGGCAGGTGCTGGAGCCGCCCCCGTTCCGACCGTCCTACCTCGACCAGCCGGACTCCCACTACCGCATCGAGCGCATCAGGGAGAACGCCAAGCCGGCCGATCTGGTCGACGTGTGACGTCTCGGGGCGGGCCGGCCGGCGGTGACGTCGGAAGGGCGCCGAGGGTCCCTGTCGGTTCTTGCACCCGGGTGGCGGGCCATTGCTAGTGTTGGGCCCGTGCTGGGCGAGGCGGTCGGAGCGGCATTGAACACCGAGGTGATCTCGTGTCGCCACATCAAGGGTGGTGACTACCACGACGTCTTCCGGGTGGAGTTGGCCGACGGCCGGCACGTATTCGCCAAGACCGATCGGGCCGGGGCGGCCGACGAGTTCATGACCGAGGCCGCCGGCCTGCGATGGCTCCGATCGGCCGGCGCCGTCCCGGTCCCCGAGGTGCTGGCGGTCAACAAGGCGGAGCCCGGATTCCTCATCCTCGAGTGGATCGACGTCGGCCGAGGCTCGAACGAGGACGACGAGACGTTCGGGCGGGCGCTGGCCCGGCTCCACACCTCCGGTGCGCCGGGATTCGGGCGGGAGGACGGTCGTCCCACCGGTCACCTCCGGCTGCCGAACGAGCCGTGCGGGTCGTGGCCCGAGTTCTTCGCCACCCGGCGGTTGCAGCCGCTGACCAGGGCGGCTGCCGACGCCGGCGCCCTGCCCCGCAAGGCCATCGCCGGGATCGACCGGGTGGCGGCCAGGATCGACATCCTGGTGGGGCCGAAGGAGCCGCCGGCCCGACTCCACGGCGACCTCTGGTCCGGCAACCGGATCACCGACGCCGAGGGCCGCAGCTGGCTCGTGAACCCGAAGGCGATCGGCGGCGACCGGGAGTTCGACCTCGCCATGATGCGGCTCTTCGGCGGCTTCTCCGACGCCTGCTTCGCAGCATACGACGAGCTGTTTCCCATGGCCGACGGCTGGCGCCGTCGGCTGCCGCTCTACCAGCTGGCCCCCCTCATCGACCACGCCATCAAGTCCGGCGGGCACTACGTCGGCCGGGTCGAGCAAGCCCTGCTCCAGCTCCGCTAGAGCCTCCTGCGGCTGGCCGGCAGCCGCTAGTCTGCGGCCAGGGCGTCGTCGCGACCGAGGTGCGACGACCTGTCTCTCGCCGCAGGCTGATCATCGATCGACTGCGGGCAACGGTCGGTTGTGACGGCGCGGCAAGCGTGGCACAATTGTGTACATGTCGAGCGAGTCGCTACGAACGGTGCGTGACCGGTTCTCTGAGTTCGTTGACCGGGTCCAGAGCCATCATGAACGTGTCGTCGTCACGCGCAACGGCTCACCGGCCGCAGTTCTCCTCAGTCCAGAGGATCTGGCGTCGCTCGAGGAGACGCTTGCGGTCCTCGAGGAGGACGCAGCCGTCGCTGAGTTGATCGAGGCACATCGTGCCTACGAGCGGGGCGATGTCGTTCGCGGGGTTGATGCCGTGGCCGACCTTCGTCTTCGATGACTGAACCGCCATACGAGATCGTCGTCGCCAGGCCGGCGCAGGCGATCAGCGACCGCTTGCCCGAGCCGGTTGCGTTCGCCGTCATCGACTTCATCACCGGTCCGCTGATCGAGAAGCCTCGTCGCGTCGGTGCGCCGCTTCGTGGAGAGCTTCAGGGTCTTTGGAGTGCTCGACGAGGAACGTATCGGATTCTGTACCGGATCGACGACGAACGACGTGAGGTCATTGTGATGCGAGTAGCGCATCGGCGGGCTGGGTATCGGGGTTCGGCCATTGAGCGTGGTAGCCCAGCTGGTACCTGGTGCCCTGTCAGGCTGTCATGTTGCGAATTCTGCGGCCCTCGACGCCCCTCGCGGCGTCCTCGTGGTTGCCTCATACTCACGAGTGAGGCTGCCTCCTGCGTCCTTGCGATGGACGCCGATCATCCGCAGAATCCATCAACGGATCAACCTGACAGGACACGAGACGCCTGGCCGGGAGCCGCTATCGTGCGGCCCAGGGCAACCGGAGCAGGGCGGGAGCATCACATGTGGGAGTACAAGTTCATCGATTCCGACAGGGTCCCCAAGGCCGGCACGTTCAAGGGCAAGACCACCGAGGACATCGAGGCCTATTTCAACGCCCTCGGCCGTGACGGCTGGGAGATCGTGGCCCTCGACTTCTCCGACATGAAGACCGTGTTCTACGGCGTGGCCAAGCGTCCGCTCGACCCCTGATCCCCGGCCGCTCAGCCGGCTGCGGCGGCCGCTTCGGGATCCGGGCTCTGACCCCACGCCTCGGCGATCAGGCTGAGGCTCGTCAGGCGATCCTCGAGGCCGTGGGTGGCGGTGTGGAGCATCAGCTCGGCGGCTTCGGTCCGCTCCGCCAGATCCCGCAGTCCGGCCGCGACCTCGTCCGGGGTGCCGAGAATGGCCGAGCTCGGCATGCGCTCGGCGTGGACGAAGTCGGGATGGGCGACGGCCTCCGACGGTGACAGCAGCGGGAGCAGCTTCCCGGTCCGCATCCCGAACCGGCGGAGCCGGGCCGGGGCGGCCAAGAGCTCGGCCGCTTCGGTGGACGTGGCCGCGATGGCCGATGCGGTGACGATCGTGTACGGCTCGTCGAGGACCCGCGACGGCTCGAAGTACTCACGGTAGATGGCGACGGCCTCCAGCGTCCCACCCATGTCGAAGTGGTGGGCGAACGCGAACGGCAGGCCCAGCACCCCGGCCAGCTGGGCGCTGAACCCGCTGGAGCCGAGCAGGATCACCGCCGGCGTGGTCTCGATGGCGGGGGTGGCCCGGAACTGCTCCCACAGCCCGTGCTCGGTACGGGGATCGCCGAGCAGGCCCATCACGTCGATCAGGTGCCGGGGGAAGTCCTCGGCGTCCCGGTTGTCGGCCGTTCCCCGCAGTGCCAGTGCCGTCATCCGATCGGTGCCGGGGGCCCGACCGACGCCGAGGTCGATCCGTCCGGGGTGCATGGCCTCCAGGAGGGCGAACTGCTCGGCCACCACCAGCGGCGCGTGGTTGGGCAACATGACGCCGCCCGAGCCCACCCGGATCCGCTCGGTGCTCGCCGCCAGGTGGGCGATCAGCACCGCCGGGCTGGTGCTGGCCACGGTCGCGATGTTGTGGTGCTCGGCCACCCAGATCCGGTGATACCCGGCGGCCTCGGCGTGGCGGGCCAGTCGGGTGGTGGCCCGCAGCGCCTGGGCGCTCGACTGGCCCTCCGGCACCATGGCCAGGTCGAGCACCGACAGTGGCAGATCGATCATCCGGTTGCTCCTCGCCTCTCGCCTGTTCCCGGTGGGCCGGGCGCTCCCGGCCCCTCAGCCCGGTCGATCGGGTGGCCGTCTCCAGCCTAGGGACCGGCCGACCCGAACGGCCAGCGGGGCCGATCGGCGGCCCATCGGCGGCCGATCGGCGGCGACGGGTCGGCTTGCCCGAGCCCTCCGGTGAGGCCAACATTGGCCCTGCCCGGCCGTCGGCCGGCGACCAGCTGCATGCGGACGGGAGCCCAGGAGATGCCATCGTGATCGAGAGGACGGTACCGATCGCCACCGGCGACGGCTCGATGCCGACGTTCGTCGTCCACCCGGAGCGGAACGGGCCCCATCCGGTGATCCTGTTCCTCATGGATGCGCCCGGCATGCGGGAGGAGCTGCGCAACATGTCCCGCCGGCTGGCATCGGCCGGCTACTACGTGATGACCTCGCAGCTCTACTACCGGGAGGTCGACGAGTTCAACGTGTTCGAGACCGGCGACCGGGACCGCATGGTCGCCCTGATGAGCACCCTCTCGAACCTGATGGTGGTCAACGACTGCCGGTCGATGATCGACCTGGCCGCCAACGACCCTGCGGCCGACGCCGACCACGTCGGCACGGTCGGCTACTGCATGAGCGGCCCGTTCACGATCATGGCCGCAGCCGGCATCCCCCACCGGGTCAAGGCCGCGGCGTCGATCCACGGCGTCAGGCTGGCGACCGAGGCCGACGACTCCCCCCACCGCCACCTCGGCGAGGTGGCCGGAGAGGTCTACGTGGCCTGCGCCGAGCACGACGACCACGCCCCGCCCGCCATGGTCGAGGAGCTCGCAGCCGCCATGGGCGCCGCCGGGACCGCCGGCGAGGTGGAGTGGTACCCGGGAACCGAGCACGGCTTCGCGTTCTCCGAGCGCCCCCAGTACGACCGGCGGGCCTCGGAGCGGCACTGGGAACGGCTCCACGACCTGTTCCGCCGCCGCCTCCATGGCTAGCGACGGACATGGCGCTCCCCCGCCGAGCGGTCTCACCGTCGTCGGCTGCGACGACCTCGACCGGGCCGTCGACCGCTACCGGGAGGTCGGCTTCGAGCTGTCGGCCATCGGACCCGCAGACGAGCCGACCTGGGCAGAGCTGACGATGCCCGGTATCCGGCTGCTGGTCGACGCCACGCTCGGCCCCGATGCCGGCCCTCGGCTGCGCATCGACGGGATCGATCCGTCCGTGTCCTGCCTGCCTCCGGCGGTCGAGCCGGGCCCGGTCGACCGGCCGCTGCGGATCCCGCCGACGGCACCGTCGCTCGCAATCGGCCACGAGACCGCCGATGGATGGATCAGGGGCCGGGCCGGCATGCGGTACCGGGACCTGATCCCCGACCGCTGGGGTGGGGCCTACATCGCCTCCCACATCCACGTCCCCGACGGCGGGCCGGTGCCGGACTACGTGCACCATCACGACGTCGCCCACCAGCTGATCTTCTGCCACCGGGGCTGGGTGGAGGTGGTGTACGAGGACCAGGGGCCGCCGTTCGTGCTCGAGCCGGGAGACTGCGTGCTCCAACCGCCGGGCATCCGCCACCGGGTCCTGGCCGCCTCCGACGACCTCTACGTCGTCGAGGTCACCTGCCCCGCCACCCACCGCACCTCGCTCGACCACCGGCTCGACCTGCCGAACGACCGCCGACGGCCCGACCGGGTATTCGGCGGGCAGCGCTTCGTCCGCCACCGTCGTGCCGAAGCGTCGTGGGAGGCCACCGACGACCCGGCGCTCAGCCAGCAGGTCACCGGGCTCGCGGCCGCCACCGACGGGCTGGTGTCGGCCAGGGTGGTACGGGCGGCGGCCCGACCGGATCGGCCGTGGCCCCTCGACCACGATCTCGACCTGCGGCTGCTGTTCCTCCTGGCCGGTCGGGCCTCACTGGTCGGGCCGGCCGGTCTCGGCGAGGCGCTGTCGGAGGGCTCCAGCGCCGCCATCCCGCCATCGCAGCGCTACCAGCTCGACGCCATCGAGCCCGGCACCGAGCTGCTGCTCATCGACGCCAGGGCGGCCGCCGGCCCGGGCTAGAGACCGGGGCTGAGGGGCAGCAGGTCGGGGAAGTCGGCGGCCCGGTTCTCCACCTGGGCCGCCAGCGCCTCGGCCATGTCGTCGGTGTCGAACATCGCGGCGTTCCAGTTGGCGATGTACTCCAGCCCGTCGGCGATGCCGTGGTCCCTGGTGTAGTGCATCGTCTGCTTGGTGCCCCAGATCGCCATCGGGCTCTTGGCCGCGATCTCGGCCCCGGTCGCCAGGACCGCGTCGAGCATCGTGTCGTGGTCCGGGTAGACCTCGTTGGCGAACCCGGCCGCCTTGGCCTCGGCCGCCGACCACCGCCGACCGGTGTAGGCCAGCTCCCGGACGATGCCTTCCGGGACCAGCTTCGGCATCCGCTGCAGCGTGCCGACGTCGGCCGTCATGGCGATGTTGATCTCCTGGATGGAGAAGAACGCGTCCTCGGTGCAGTACCGCATGTCGCAGGCCGTGACCATGTCGATTCCACCACCGACGCAGGCCCCCTGGATCGCCGCCAGCACGGGCATCCTGGCCCGCTCCAGCACCGAGAACGACTCCTGGAGCTTCAGCGCGGTCGACCGGAACCGCTCGTTCCGGCGGCTGCGATGGGACGGCGGGGCGTCGGTGGGGCCGACCGCGTCGTCACTGGCGAACACCTCCAGGTCCATGCCGGAGCAGAAGTGGCGCCCCTCGCCGGACAGCACCATGGCCCGCACCGAACCGGACGACGACAGCTCGTCGACGATGGCCGGCAGCTCCCGCCAGAACGCCGGGATCATCGAGTTGCTCCGCTGCGGACGGTTCATCCGCACGTGGGCCACCTTCGCATCCACCTCGACGTCGAAACACTCGTGTCCCACTGCTCGCTCCTCCCGGCTGTCGAGCGACCAAGCGTCGCACAGCGGCTCGGGCCCCGTCGAGCCGGCGAGCCACCGAACGGCCACGGAGGAGCCGCCGGGAGCCGATGCACCGACGAGCCGCCGGGGAGCCATCGGGAGCCATCGGGAGCCGATGCACCGTCGAGCCGCCGGGCCGGGGGTTCCCGGGCCGCGCCCCGTGGGGTCAGGAGATGGCGGCCATCCAGCCGAGCCCGTCGTCGGTCCGGCCGGCCGGCTTGTACTCGGCCCCGACGAAGCCGTCGTAGCCCAGCTCGTCCACCTGGCGCAGCAGGGCCGGGTAGTCCACCTCGCCCCGATCCGGCTCGGCCCGCTCGGGAACCGAGGCGATCTGGATGTGGCCGATCAGGTCGAGATGGGTGGCGATCCGCTGGATCAGGTTCCCGTCGGTGAGCTGCACGTGGTAGCAGTCGAACAGGAGCTTCACGTTGGGCCGGCCCACATCGGTCACGATGGCCGCCGCCTCGTCGATCGACGACAGGAAGTACCCGGGCTGGGTGTGCTGGCTGATGGCCTCGACGAGCACGCCGACACCGAACTCCTCACCCTTGGCCGATGCGTAGCGGAGGTTCTCGACGAAGGTGGCTCGAGCCTCGTCACCGGAGGACTTGCCGGCCAGCACGTGCACGTACCGGGCCGAGACGTCGACGCCGTAGGCGAACGCCTTGTCGATGTGGGCCCGGGCCTCGGCCTCCCGGCCGGGGACCGCGGCGAGACCGAAGTCCCCGCTGGCCAGGTCGCCGCCGACCGTGTTGAGCGAGATCAGCGGGATCTGCAGCTCCTCCAGCACCAGGGCCACCTCCACGGCATGGGTGATGTACGGCCAGTGGACCTCGACCGCCTCGAACCCGGCGTGCTCGGCTGCCCGAATGGCGTCGAGCAGCTCGAGCTCGGGCCACAGGAACCCGAGGTTGGCCGAGAGCCTGGTCATCGGTCGGGCCCCGAGCGACCGCCGGCGTGCGGTCGTAGCGGCGTGCGGTCGGTGGTTGTCACAGCCAGCTCGGGCTCCAGTTCGTCCTCGATGTGCTGCCGGACGATAGCAGCTACCGAATCGTCGCCGGCGAAGCCGAGGGCGGTCGCCCGTTCCGAGACGATGGCCGGTGGCCAGGAGTCGACCAGGCGCTGGATGTCGGGGTCGACATCGAAGGTGACACGGCCGAGCTCCCGGCCCCGACCGGCGCGCTCGACGGCCTCGATCGCCTCGGCCACCGCCATCGCCAGTCCGGGCAGCAGCAGGATCCGGTCAACCCCCAACCGGTCGCCGTCGATGGTGGCGATCCGGCAGAAGCCGTCGACGACCCGGCGGGGCGAGATGACGGCGATGACCGTGTCCGGGGAGACCGGACAGACGCAGTCGACGCCGTCGAGCGGCTCCCGGATGATGCCGGAGGCGAACCCCGAGGCCGCCAGGTTCGGCTGGCCGGGACGGACCGACACCGTGGGCAGCCGGAGCCCCCGACCGTCGATGAAGCCCTTCCGGTGGTAGTCGTTGATCAGCAGCTCGCCGGTGGCCTTCTGGACCCCGTACGACGACTCGGGCCGCAGGATCGTGGCATCGCCGACCGGGTCGCCGGCGCCGGAGCCGTAGGCGGCCACCGAGCTGGCGAAGACCACCATGGGCCGCCGACCGGTGGCAGCGGTGATGGCCCGGCACCGCTCGAGCAGCCCGATGGTGCCGTGCAGGTTCACCGCATAGCCGAGATCGAAGTCCTGCTCCGCCCCGGCGCTCACCACCGATGCGAGATGGAACACCAGATCGACGTCGTCGCCGACCACGGTCTCGACGAAGCCCCGATCGACCAGGTCGCCGATGACCAGCTCGACCCTTGGATCGTCGAGCTGCCACCCGTCAGGCGGCCCGGCCCGGTCGGCCAACGTGAGCCGTTCGAGGTCCGGCCACCCGACGAGCAGCCGCTCGGCCAGCTTGCGCCCGAGGAACCCGGTTCCGCCGGTGATGACCGCCCGTCGGCTGGTGGCCGGCACCGTCAGCCTCGACCGACGAACGGCATGCGGTTGGCCATGACCGTCATGGTGAGCACGTTGGCCTCCGGTGGCAGGCTGGCCATGTAGACCACGGCCCTGGCCACGTCCTCGACCGCCATCCTGGCCTCGGGCCTGACCGACCCGTCCGGCTGGAGGATCCCGTCGCTCATCGGCTCGGTCATCTCGGTGGCGGCATTGCCGATGTCGATCTGGCCGCAGGTGATGCCGAGCGCCCGCCCGTCGAGGGAGAGCGACTTGGTCAGGCCGGTGATGGCGTGCTTGGTCGCGGTGTACGGCGCAGAGAACGGGCGAGGGGTGGTGGCCGACACCGAGCCGTTGTTGATGATCCGCCCACCGGCCGGGTCCTGGTTCCGCATCCGGGCGAACGCCGCCCGGGCGCACAGGAACGCACCGGTCAGGTTCACGTCGACGACGGCCCGCCACTGCTCGACCGTCAGCTCGTCGACCGGCACCGGGGGCGCGCCGATGCCGGCGTTGTTGAACAGTAGGTCGACCCGCCCGAACCGCTGCGCCGCCTCGGAGAACAGCCGGTCGACATCGTCCGGCTGGGAGACGTCGGCGGCAACCGCCAGCCCCGGTCCGTCGAGCTGGGCCACCGTGTCGGCCAGCGCCGGCTCACGCCGCCCCGTCACCACCACCGACCAGCCGTGGCTCGACAGCGCGACGGCGCTGGCCCGACCGATGCCGGTCCCGCCCCCGGTGATGATGGCAACGCCCTCCACGAACCCTCCGTACGGTCGACGACCCGATCGCCGTCAGTCTTCCACGCCCGGCGGCCGTCCCACAACGGTCGTTCCCTGCACCGGACCGACCGTTGCGATCGGTGGATTCGGTGGTAGTTGTTATGCCATGGCTACCAACGCGGACGTGGCGGCGATGCTCACCGAGCTGATCGCCCTCACCACGCTCGAGGAGGAGAGCCCCCAGTCGTTCAAGGTCCGGGCCTACGAGAAGGCCAAGCTCGGGATCGAGGCCCACGGCGATGACATCACCGAGCTCAGCGAGACCCAGCTGACCGCGATCAGCGGCATCGGCAAGTCGACCGCGGCCAAGATCCGGGAGTACCTCGACACGGGCACCGTCGAGAAGCTCGACGAGCTGCGGGCCTCCTATCCCCCGGCGTTCGTGGAGCTGAGCAGGATCCCGGGTCTCGGCCCCAAGACGCTGAAGCTGGTCCGCAGCGAGCTCGGCGTCGAGGATCTCGAAGGCCTGCGAGCCGCCATCGCAGACCAGAAGCTGCGCCACCTGCCCAGGATGGGAGAGACGAGCGAGGCCAAGATCGCCAGAGCCATCGATCGGCTGGGGCTGACGGGCAAGGACCGCCGTACCCCGATCGCCGACGCCCTCCCGATGGCCAAGCGGCTGGTGGCCGACCTGTCGGCCATCGAGGGGGTGTCGAAGGTCGAGTTCTGCGGCAGCCTGCGACGGATGTCCGAAACCGTGGGCGACATCGACATCACCGTGGCCTCGACGGCGCCCCGAGCGGTGATGGACGCGGTGGTGCACCACGCCGAGGCGTCGGAGATCGTGCTCACCGGTGACACCAAGACCTCGTTCCTGACCTCGTCCGGCCTCCAGGTCGACGTCAGGGTGGTCGAACCGTCCCAGTTCGGGGCCGCCACCCTCTACTTCACCGGTTCGAAGGCCCACAACATCGCCCTCCGGCAGCGGGCCATCGACCGGGACCTGCTGCTGAACGAGTACGGGCTGCTCGACGGCGACACCGTGGTGGCCAGCGAGACCGAGGAATCGATCTACCGTGCCCTCGACCTGGCGTACGTGCCCCCGCCGATGCGGGAGGCCACCGGTGAGGTCGAGGCCGCCTCGGCCGACGCGCTCCCCGACCTGGTCGAGCTGGTCGACATCGAGGGCGACCTCCACTACCACACCGACCGCTCCGGCGACGGCCGGTCGTCGCTGGCCGACATGGTGGCCGAGGCCGCCGGCCGGGACTACCGCTACCTGGCCATCACCGACCACGGCGAGGACCTGGCCATCAACGGATCGAACCGGGAGCAGATGCTCGAGCACCGGGACAAGATCCGGGCGCTGCAGCCGCGGTACCCCGACATGACGATCCTCTACGGTTGCGAGCTCAACATCGGTGCCGACGGTGGCCTCGACTACGACGCCGAGTTCCGGGCCATGTTCGACTACACCGTCGCCTCGGTCCACTCGCACTTCGACCAGCCGGAACCGGACCAGACCGCCCGGCTGATCCGGGCCATCGAGGACCCGACCGTCAACTCGATCGGCCACCTGACCGGTCGCTACATCGGTCGCCGGCCCGGCATCGAGCTCGACATCGACAAGCTCCTCGACGCCCTGGTGGCCAACGACGTGGCCCTGGAGATCAACGGGGCCCTCGACCGCCTCGATGCCGCCTCGGACGTGGTCCGGCGGGCGGTCGACCGCGGGGTCAAGCTGGTCATCAACACCGACAGCCATCACGTGTCGGAGCTCGGCCGCATGGAGTACGGGGTGCTGACCGCCCAGCGGGGCTGGACCCCCAGGGAGCTCGTCGTCAACACCTGGCCCCACGACGAGTTCATGGACTGGGCCGGGGCCAAGAAGTAGCCCCGGCGAGGGTACCGACTCGCACCCACCCGTCGAAGTCCTTAGAATCCGACGATGCTCAGTTGGCGCATCGGACGGGTCACCATCACCTCGGTGGTCGAGTCGGAGACCCCGACCTCGCCCCGGTTCCTCTACCGGGACATGGGCAAGGCCGACGTGCTGGCGCGGGCTGCGGCCGCAACCTGGTTGCGACCCAACTTCGTCAGCGACGAGGGCTACCTGCTGCAGAAGATCCAGTGCCTGGTGGTGGAGGCGGGCGACCTGCGGATCGCGGTCGACACCTGCGTCGGCAACGACAAGCAGCGGAGCAACGAGCTGTGGGACCACCTCGACGGCCCCTTCCTCGACGACCTGGCCGCGGCCGGGTTCCCGGCGGAGAGCATCACCCACGTGGTCTGCACCCACCTCCACGTGGACCACGTCGGCTGGAACACGATGCTCGTCGACGACCGCTGGGTGCCGACCTTCCCCAACGCCCGCTACCTGTTCGTCGACGCAGAGTACGAGCACTGGCGAGACGAGCCCGGCCTGTTCGACGGCGAGGACCCCTTCGGCGACTCCGTGGCTCCGGTGCTCGACGCCGGTCTGGCCGAGCTGGTGGCCCCGGACCACCGGATCTGCGACGAGGTCCGGTTCGAGTCGACCCCCGGTCACACCCCGGGTCACATCTCGCTGGTGATCGCCTCCGACGGCGAGCGGGCGGTGATTACCGGCGACATGCTCCACCACCCGATGCAGCTGGCCGATCCCGAGCTGTCGTCGATGTTCGACACCGATCCCGATCAGTCGCGGGCGACCAGGCGGCGGGCCTTTCCCCAATGGGCCGACGGCCGGACCCTGGTGATCGGCACCCACTTCGGCACCCCGACGGCCGGGGTGCTGCAGCCCGATGGCGACGGCTTCCGGCTCGACTGGTCGACCACGGGCTGAGCGATGACCGCCGCGGTCGAGATCACCGGTGTCTCGAAGCGCTTCGGAGACGTGGTCGCGGTCGACGACATCGATCTCCGGATCGACGACGGTGAGTTCTTCGCCCTGCTCGGCCCGTCCGGTTGCGGCAAGACCACCACCCTGCGGATGATCGCCGGGCTCGACTTCCCGACCACGGGCAGCCTGAAGATCTTCGGTCACGAGGTCGGGACCCTCCCACCGAACAAGCGACCGGTCAACACCGTGTTCCAGAACTACGCCCTGTTCCCCCACATGAACGTGCTCGACAACGTGGCCTTCGGCCTGCGGATGCAGGGCACCGACAAGGCGACCGCCAGGTCGGCCGCCACCGCCGCCATCGGCCTCGTCAGGCTCGACGGCATGGAGCGGCGCCGACCCGCCCAGCTCTCCGGCGGTCAGCAGCAGCGGGTGGCCCTGGCCAGGGCCCTGGTCAACGAGCCGAAGGTGCTCCTGCTCGACGAGCCGCTGGGGGCCCTCGATCTCAAGCTGCGCCAGGAGATGCAGGGCGAGCTCAAGTCGCTGCAACGAGAGCTCGGGGTCAGCTTCGTCTTCGTCACCCACGACCAGGAGGAGGCCCTCACCATGAGCGACCGCATCGCGGTCATGGACGAGGGCCGGTTGCTCCAGATCGGCACCCCGGAGGAGATCTACGAGCGACCGGTGAACCGCTTCGTCGCCGACTTCATCGGCCAGACCAACCTCCTGGAGGGCACCGTCGAGGACGGCGCCACCGTGTGCCTGGTGAACGGGGCCAGGGTGGCGGCACGGTCCGATCTGACCGCGGGCACCAGGATCGCCCTCAGCATCCGGCCGGAACGGGCCACCATCCATCACCGAGACCACGGGACCGGGCCGGACGCCGGCTCGGCGGTCGACGGTGAGGTGGTGGCGGTCACCTACCTCGGCAACGCACTGGTCCATCGGGTCAAGCTCGACTGGATGGAGATCGAGGTCAGGGAGGCGAACGACCCCGACCGGCCCCGCTTCGCCGTCGGCGATCCGGTCACCGTCGCATGGGACCCGTCGGCCGCGGCCCTGGTGGCCGACCGATGACCGGCACCCTGCCACCGGTCGACGTCGCCCCGCCGGAGGTCGAGGAGGACGCTGCGCCGGCAACCCCGGAGTTCGAGGCCGCCAGCCTGCGCCAGGAACGACGCCGAGGTCTGCTGATGGCCCTGCCGGCCTACGGCTACCTCGTGCTGTTCTTCGCCCTGCCGCTGCTCATCGTCGTGGTGTACTCCTTCGCCACCCGCAACCGGTTCGGGGGGACCGACCTGTCCGGCTGGAACATCGACTCCTACCGCCGGCTCGGCGAGCCCCTCGTGCGGGACATCCTGTTCCGATCGGTGGCCCTGGCCGTCATCACCACCGTGATCTGCCTGGTCGTCGCCTACCCGTTCGCCTACTACATGGCCACGAGGAGCGAGGCCGTCCGCAACCTCATGCTCGTCTTCGTGATGATCCCCTTCTGGACCAACTTCCTCGTCCGCAACTTCGCCTGGCGGGTCATCCTCGGCACGGACGGCCCGCTGAGCCAGGTCACCGAAGCGGTCGGGATCGGCGAGACCCGGCTGCTGTTCACCCAGACCGCGGTGGTGCTCGGCCTCGTGTACGGGTTCCTCCCGTTCATGGTGCTGCCGCTGTACGCCGACATCGAGCGGATCGACGGCCGGCTGCTCGAGGCCAGTCGAGATCTCTACGCCACCGGGGCCCAGTCGTTCCGTCACGTGTTGCTGCCGCTGTCGATGCCGGGGGTCATCGCCGGTTCGATCCTGGTGTTCATCCCCAGCCTGGGGGCCTACGTGACGCCGGAGATCCTCGGTGGGGCCAAGACCACCCTGCTCGGCGGCTACATCGTCACCCAGTTCCTGACCGCCAGGAACTGGCCGTTCGGCGCCTCCCTGTCGTTCGTGCTGATGGCGGTCATGCTGACCGCCACCATCGTCTACTTCCGCAAGGGAGGGCGGACGCTGTGACCGCCGTCGGCGGCGTGACCCAGCCACGGGGTGCCACCCGGTGGTTGCTGCGGGCCAACACCTGGCTCGTCTACGGCTTCTTCTACGCCCCCATCGTGCTGCTGGTCGTGTTCTCCTTCAGCGGCAACCGCAACGTCGGTGTCTGGGGCGGCTTCACGCTCGACTGGTACCGGGACTTCGCGTCCGACGGCAACGTCCAGGGGGCGTTGCGGAACTCGATCCAGATCGCCGTGGCCTCGACCGTGGTCTCGGTGGTCCTCGGCACCGCCGCGGCGCTGGCGCTCGAGCGGTTCACGTTCCGGGGCCGCCAGGTCTTCGATGCCCTCCTGTACCTGCCGATCATCATCCCCGACGTGACGATGGCGGTCATGATGCTGCTGTTCTTCGCCCAGGCGGCCGAGCTGCTCGGGTTCTCGAAGGGCTTCGGCACGATCACCCTCAGCCACATCGCCTTCAACATCAGCTTCGTGTCGGTGGTGGTCCGGGCCCGGCTGGCCGGCATGGACGATCGCCTCGAGGAGGCGGCCCGAGACCTCTACGCCACCCGGTGGCAGGCATTCCGCCACGTGACGCTGCCGCTGATCATGCCCGGGGTGGCCGGCGGGGCCTTGCTCGCCTTCACGCTCTCGCTCGACGACGTGGTCATCACCCAGTTCGTGACGGGGCCCGGCTGGACGACGTTGCCGGTCTACGTCTTCGGCCTGATCCGCAAGGGCGTCACCCCCCTCATCAACGCCGTCTCGGTGGTGATGCTGCTCGCCTCGATGGCCCTCGTTGCGCTGTCTCTCGCCACACAGCGGGTCCGCGGTGGCCAGGATGCGATAGACGCCCGAGTCGGACCCGATCAGGGCCTACCATGACGGAACGGCGGAGCCCACCGCTCCGTGACACAGGGGAGACAAGCAATGACGATCCGAACGACCTCGCCGCCGCTCCAGATCGGGAGCGGCCGACTGCGACGCCCCACGATGGGGCTGGCCGCCGTGCTGGCCCTGATCCTCGTCGCCGCCGGTTGCGGCGGTGACGACGGTGCGGAGTCCTCGGCCGAGGGCTGCGAGGTCGGCGAGGTCGACGGCGACCTCGCCCTCTACAACTGGGCGGAGTACATCGACGCCGAGCAGCTCGACGCGTTCGCCGCCGAGTTCGGGATCGAGGCGACGATGGACACCTACGACTCGAACGAGGCCATGCAGCCGGTGATCTCGGCCGGCAACTCCGGTTTCGACGTCATCGTCCCGTCCGACTACATGGTGGCCATCCTGATCGACGGCGAGATCATCCAGCCCCTGAACTTCGACCTGATCCCCAACGCCGCCAACATCTCGGACGACTTCGCCAACCCTTCCTACGATCCCGAGCAGGCGTACTCGGTGCCCTATCAGTGGGGGTACACCGGCCTGGCCGTCAACACCGCCGTGGCCGGCACCGACTTTCCCCGGTCGTGGGATCTCGTGTTCGGACCGGAAGCCGACGAATACGCCGGCAAGATCACCCTCCTGAACGACCCACGGGAGACGCTGGGAGCGGCCCTCAAGGCGCTCGGCTACTCGCTGAACACCACCGACGAGGGCGAGCTCGACGAGGCCGAGGCCCTGGTGGCGTCGGCCAGGGACAACCTCCTGGCGTTCAACACCGACTCGACCGACGAGCTGCTGACCAGCGGTGAGAGCGTCATCGCCCACGGCTACTCCGGTGACATGTTCACCCAGTTCCTGGAGACCGAGAACCCGGACGACTACGTGTTCTTCGTCCCGGCGGAGGGTGGCACACGCTGGATCGACAACATGGCGATCCCGTTCGACGCCCCCCATCCCTGCACGGCCCACACCTTCATCAACTGGCTGCTCGACGCCGAGCAGGGCGCTGCCCTGTCGAACTTCAACTACTACGGCACCCCCAACGAGGCGTCGATCGACCTGCTCGAACCCGAGCTGAACGAGTTCCTGACCGATCCGGACGTGCTGGTGGGCGGCCTCGACTCCGTCGAGTCGATCGCCGACACCGGGGAGTTCGAAACCCGCTACGCCGACGCCTTCGCCAACGCAAAGGGCTAGCAACGGCCATGCGAGCCTCCTCCGACGACATCGACACCGCCTCCGTCGACGCCGCCCTGAGCACCACCCGGGCGGTCAGGTTCCGACTCGACCTCGAGCGGCCCGTCGACCAGCAGATCATCCTCGACTGCATCGACATCGCCGAGCAGGCCCCGAGCGGGGGCAACCAGGGAAGCAGACGATGGCTGGTCGTGAGGGACCCGGAGCTCAAGGCCCGCCTGGCCGAGCTGTACATGAGCTCGGCCGGCCGGTGGATGGTGGAGGCCAGGGACAAGCTCGTCGGCACCGGCCACCACAACGAGAAGGTGATGGCCTCGGCCGCCCACCTGGCCGAGCACCTGGCCGAGGTGCCGGTCATCGTCATCCCCACCATCATCGGCCGCCACGACGACAGCGGCCGGCCGGGGCTGTTCGACTCGGTCATCCAGTCGGCCTGGAGCTTCTCGGTGGCGCTGCGGGCCAGGGGCCTCGGCTCGGCGTGGACCACTGCGATACTCAACGCGGACGACGAGATCGCCGACCTGCTCGGCATCCCGCCGGAGATGACCCAGATCGCCATGCTCCCGGTGGCCTGGACGAAGGGAACCGAGTTCAGCACGGCCCCCCGCTACCCCGCCCGGGACGTCACCTACGTCGACGGCTTCGGCCGCATCTACGACTCCGGGCCGAGCTCGCCGATCACGCTGGCCGACGGCCCCGGCACGGTGGTGGAGCGCGACATCAAGGCCCCGATCGAGCGCTTGTGGGAGCTGGTGTCCGACATCTCCATGCCGGCCGCGTTCAGCGAGGAGCTCGTCGGGGCCGAGTGGGCCGACGGCGTCGACGGGCCCGCCGTCGGGGCCAGGTTCACCGGACGGAGCACCCACGAGGCCCGAGGCGAGTGGGAGGTGCCCTGCTTCGTCACCATCTGCGAGGAGCCCCACCGCTTCGGTTGGGTCACATCCGACCCGGACGATCCCGGGGCCAGGTGGCGCTTCGAGCTGGAGCGGATCGCCGGGTCGGTCCGGGTCCGGTTCATCCTCAACCTCGGGCCGGGGCCGTCCGGGATCTCCGAGGTCATCGAGGCCCGGCCCGAGCTCGAGGCCAGGATCCTGAACCGTCGGATCGCCGAGCACCGGGCCAACATGGCTCGGGTCGTCGAAGGCCTCGCCACCCTCGTCTGATCGGCCCGATCAGGCGGTGACCGCCACCGGCAACGGCTGCGGACCGGGCATCCCTACATCGTGAACCGGAGGTTGCGGGCCGCCTTCTCGCCCCACTCGGCGTCGCCTGACCAGCTGATCCGCCCCTCGTCGATCGGGCCCTGCGGGTCGATGCGACCGCAGGCCAGCTGGACGAAGGTCAACGAGTCGGTGGTGACCTCGACCGACGGGTCGTCCAGGTGATCGACCTTGGCCGCCCGCCCGTCGACCGCGGCGTAGATGTCCCGCTCGACCGGACCGGTCAGATGGAAGGCGATGCTCATCCCGTCCGGCAGCCCGATCCGCTTGCCGACGATGTAGCCGATCGAGCCGTGGACCTCGTCGACTGCGGTTTCGGCCGCCGGTCCCCCGTCGTCGGTCTGGCGACCGAGTGGGGTCGTGATGTCCCGCTCGTGGACCCAGAAGTCGAACACCCGGATGTCCATGAACCGGTGGTAGGTGCCGGGCCCGACCGGCGTCATCGACGGCGACGCGAAGAGCTCGTCGGTCGACGCTGCGAGGTCGGCGCGGCGAGCATCGAAGATGGCCTTCGTCTCGGTCACGAGCCGGTCGGTGGACCACGCCGCGGCGGCAGCGGTGAACGGCTCGATCTCGGCGAACGGCGGTGGATCCTCTGCCGACGCCGGCGCCCACCCCGAGAGCACGTGCTCGACCCCGGCCAGATGGCCGATCACGCCTTTCACGTCCCAGTCCGGGCACAACGACTGGCTGGCCCACTCCTCGGCGGAGAGGGAGTCGATCAGGTCCTCGATCGAGCGGTAGCAGGTCTCGAGGTTCTCGATGGTCTGGGTCCGGGAGGTCATCGGTGCAGCTTCCTCGGTAGGGGTCGTCGGGGCGACCACGATCCTGACAGCTCGGCGGCGACCGGTCCACCCGGCCCTCCGCTGCCGCTCACCGGGCGCTGGAGCCGCCGTCGACCGTGAGTGTGGTGCCCGACACGTGCCCGGCCCGCTCCGATGCCAGGAAGACCACGACGTCCGCCACCTGCTCGGCGGTGGCCGGCGCCGGGTCGCGGGGTATCAGCTCCTCCCACCGCTCGGCATCGCCCAACCGGCGGGCCGCCGACTCCCGCAGCAGCGTCTCGAGCCGGGCGGTCAGCGTCAGCCCCGGATTGATGCCTACCACCCGCACGCCGCTGCGGGGAGCGGATCCTCCGAGCGCCTTGGTCAGCCCGACCAGGGCGGCGTTCCCGGCGGCGCCCGCGATGTAGTCGGCGGAGGGTCGGTCGGCGGCGGCACCGATGATGTTGATGATGACCCCGGTTCCCCTGTCGCTCATCTGGGGCAGCACCAGCCGGCACAGGTTGATGTAGCCGAAGACCTTGAGGTCCCAGGCGGCCCGCCACTCCTTCTCGTCGATCGCGTCGAGCGTGCCGCCGGGGATGGCGCCGGCGTTGTTGACGAGGATGTCGATGGGACCGACGACGTCCACCAGGGCGGCCTGGTGCTCGGTCCGCGCCAGGTCGCAGGAGTGGCTCGAGACGTCGACGTCGTAGGTGGCCCGCAGCGCTCGCGTCGCCGCCTTCAGGGGTTCGACCGTCCGGGCGGCGATGGCCAGGTGAACCCCTTCGGCCGCCAACCCATGGGCGCAGGCCAGCCCGATACCCCTCGACCCCCCGGTGATGAGGGCCCGCTTGCCCGCAAGGTTGAGTTCCATCGCCGGCTCCAAGCTATCGAGGCGGGCTCCTGGGCGGTACCCGATCGACCGGCAGCCTGGCCAACAGGATGATGGCGGCGCTGGTCAGCGTGGCCGCCGCCGACAGGACGAACGGCAGTGCGTAGCCGCCGGACATGTCCGCCAGCCAGCCGACGAGGAAGGGCCCGGCCCCCGACCCGACCTGGGCCGCCAGCCCGATCACCCCGAACACCGTACCGAGCGACACCAGTCCGAACGTCTCGGCCACCAGCAGCGTCTGCATCATGTAGATGTTGCCGATGGTGAAGCCGACGATGAGCACGAACCCGTAGGTCGGCACCACGCCGTCGAATGCCAGCACGCCGAGAACCGCCAGCCCCTGGATCAGGAACAGCCCGGCGCTGACCAGGACCTTGTCGAGCCGGTCGGCGAAGCGACCGACGGCCAGTCGAGCAACGACGCTGCCGAATGCCGTGGTGCTCAGCGCGAACGCGGCGGCGTCGCGGGAGCCGAGCCGATCCTCGAGGAAGGCGATCTGGTGCAGCAGGAACCCGGTCTGGGCCATCAGCACCAGCAGGAAGGCGATCAGCATCGCCCAGAACGGTACGGTCCTGGCCGCCGCAGCCCGGGACCAGACCCGCCGCTGCACGTCGTCGCCGAGCGCGACCCGGTCGACACCGGCGTTCGGCGAGCCGGCATCGGGACGCAGGCCGAGCTCGCCGGGGTCCCAGACGAGCACCCAGATCACGATCGGCAGCCCGACCACCAGGACGAGCACCCCCAGCACCGGGGCGGCGAGCGACAGCCCGCCGACACCGACCAGCCAGCTGCCGAGCGGGCTGAGCACGATGCCGCCCATCGAGACCCCCGTGGCGCTGATGCTCATGGCCTGGGCCCGCCTGGTGACGAACCAGCGGGCCATGATCGAGTTGACCGGCACGGCCCCGGCCAGGCCGAACGCCACGGCCTGGATGAAGTAGACGACGTAGAGCCCGAGCAGCGACGACACCGAACCGAGGGCGATGGCCGAGAGCCCCACCAGCAGCACGCCGAGCAGCAGGTAGCGGCGGGGGCCGTATCGGTCCACGAGCGGTCCCACCAGGAAGCCGGTGATGCCGCTCACGGTGAAGTACATGCCGGTGGCGCCGGAGACGGCCGTGTTCGACCAGCCGTTCTCCTCCTGCAGCGGGCGGAGGAACACCGCCAGCCCGTAGTAGCCGACGCCGACCGTGGCGAACATCAGCGCCGCAACGCCCACCGTGATCCACCAGCCGTAGTGCACCCGCCGCGGCAGCACCCGGTACCCGAGGGTCCGCTCCGCCACGACGGTCACGCGAGAGCCACGGACCGGTCGGCGCCCGCCGCCGGGGCCACGCCGCGGCGGCTCGACGTGGTTGGAGGGAACGGGGCGATGCCGCTAAAACTACGCCGGTGTCCGAATCGAACGCAAAGCTCCCCCCGGGCCAGTCGGTGCCACCGATGGTCTCGTTCGTGGCTCCATCGGGCACGGGCAAGACCACCCTCCTGGAGGGGGTGATCGCCGAGCTGGGAGCCCGGGGCCACCGGGTCGGGGCGGTCAAGCACGACGCCCACCGGATCGAGCTCGACACCGAGGGCAAGGACTCGTGGCGGCTCCGCCAGGCCGGGGCACCGTCGACGCTGCTGATGGGCCTGAACCAGCTGGCCTGGTTCGGGCCCGAGGGCGGTGGCCCGTCGCTGCTGCAGGCCGTTGCGCTGTTCCATGCCGATATGGACATCGTGCTGGTCGAGGGGTTCCGCTCCGAGGAGCTACCGACCGTGCTGGTGTGTCGGCCCGATCACCGAGATGACCGCTGGGAAGCCCCCGACCCGGGCCGCGTGCTCATCACCGTCGGACCGGGCGAGGTCGAGCGGGTGGCCGACCTGATCGAGGCGCGCTTCCTCGGCCACGCCGACCGCGACGGATGAGGTCACGCTCAATACCGGCGGTCAGCGGGCCGATAGTGTCTCCATGGCCGAGACCACGCCTCCATCAGCGACCCAGTCCCTGATCGCGCAGCTGGAGCTCGCTCTCGCCGAGCCGGAGCCGATGTGCCTGGCCATCGTCAGGGTCGAGTGCCGGCCCGACCCGGCTGATCCGGCCGATGGTGGGCCGAGGGCCGCAGACCCGGCCGTGGTCGATGCGGTCAACGAGCGCCTGCGAGACAACCTTCGCCGTTACGACGAACTGGCCGAGTTCGACGGCAACGCATTCTCGGTGGTGCTGCGGACGCTGGCCGATGCCTCGGTGCTCGAAGGGCGGCTGCGCAACCTGTTCGCCGAGATGACCCAGCCCTACGTGGTCGACGGCTCGGAGCGCGAGGTCCGGATCGTCTTCGGCGCCGCAGTGCGCTGGCCCCAGGAGAGCCCGAACGCATTGCTGGCGAGAGCGGAGGCGGCGGTGGACACGGCCCGCTCGAACGCCGGAGCTGCGCCGATCGTCCTCTGAGGGCCCCCGGCGCGCACTGCTCGCCCGCCGGTCGGTGGGGCGCGGAGATGCTCCGCCGGTGTCCCGTGCGCGATAGTGGTCGGCGAGCGGGTCGCCTGGCCCGCTGAGCCGCTCTGACGCCAGGGGGACGCATGGCAGAACTGCACGAGCTGGATGCCACGGATCAGGCCCGGCTGGTGGCCGCGGGCCAGGTGTCGTCCCGAGAGCTGGTCGATCACGCCATCGACAGGATAGAGACCCTGAACCCGACGGTGAACGCCGTGATCTGGACCGACTTCGAGCGAGCCAGGGAAGCTGCGACGGCCATCGACGACGACACCACCAACGGACCCACGGTCGACGCTCCGTTTCGCGGTGTCCCCTTCCTGCTGAAGGACATCGGGGCCACCCAGGCCGGTCTGCCGTACTGGCTCGGCAACCGGGCCCTGAAGGCCATCGATCACCGTCGCAGCACCGACACCGAGCTCGGGGCACGGTTCCGGGCAGCGGGACTGGTGACGCTCGGCAAGACGAACCTTCCCGAGCTCGGCAGCTCCCCGACCACCCAGCCGCTCAGCTGCGGTCCCACCAGGAACCCGTGGGACGGCGAGCGCTCGCCGGCCGGGTCGAGTGGCGGGGCCGGCGCTGCGGTGGCCTCGGGCATGGTGGCAATCGCCCACGCCAACGACGGCGGCGGCTCGACGAGGCTCCCTGCGGCCTGGTGCGGGCTGGTCGGCCTGAGGACCACCAGGGGTCGGATCCCGAACCCGGAGGAGACCTCCCGGCTGGTGTCGGAGCTGGCGGTCACGAAGTCGGTGAGGGACACCGCACGACTGCTCGACGCGGTCAAGGGCGCCACCGACGCCGATCTGTTCAATGTCGCCGAGTCAACCGGCAGCTACGAGTCCTGCCTCGAGGCCGACGCCGGGCCGCTCCGGGTGGCGATGCTCACCGACGGCGGCCGGTGGCCGGTCGACGACGAGTGCGTGGTGGCGGCCGAGCACGCCGCCGTCCTACTCGCCGACCTGGGCCACGACATCGAGCCGGTCTCCTCCGACGTACTGCTCGGCCCGAGCTCCGAGGTGAACGGGCGGCTATGGCAATCCGCGCTGGCCAGACGGGTCGAGATGCTCGGCGAGCTGGCCGGCCGACCTCTCACCGCGGACGACGTCGAGCCGTACAACTGGACCGCGGCCGAGCGTGGCAAGTCGATGCTGGCCACCGAGCTGATGGCGGCCACCGAGCAGCAGCAGCGATGGGTGGTCTCGGTCATCGACTGGCAGTCCCAGTACGACCTGCTGCTGACCCCGACCTCGGGCGCCATCCCGCAACGAACGGACGACCTGTGGCCGCCCGAGGGCCAACCGTGGCGCATCGGCAAGCGGTACGCCCAGATCGGGGCCTTCACCCTCCCGTTCAACGCCACCGGCCAGCCGGCCATCTCCCTGCCGCTGTACTGGACCGAAGGCGGGCTACCCGTCGGCATCCAGCTCGTCGGCGGCATGGGCCGGGAGGATCTCCTGCTGCGGGTCGCGGCCGGGCTCGAGCGGGCGGCGCCGTGGTACCACCGCTATCCGGCCGCCATCGGCTGAGGGCCGGCCGATCACCATCCAGGTCCGGCTGGTCGCCGATCGGCGGGAGACCGCAGATCCCGGCTGAGCGGACTCGTCGGACGGTCGGTCAGGGCGAGAACGCCGGACCGTCGAAGCTGTCGACCGTCGTGAAGGCCTCCACCGGGAGCCGCTTGAGCTTCGTGAGCTGCTTGACCGGGTGGCCGATCGGGACCAGCGCCGCGATGGCATGGTGGGCCGGCACGCCCAGCACCTCCTGGGCGGCCGGCTCCTGGCCGGCCAGGTAGGTGGTCAACACGCCGCCCAGGCCCTCGTTGCGGGCCGCCAGCAGGATGTTCCAGACGAACGGGTAGATCGACGCCCCGCTGATCACGCCGACCCGATCGAGGTCCTTGTCGAAGCTGGCCACCAGGCCCAGATCCACCGTCACCGCCAACAGGACCGGCACGTCGGCCAGCTTGTCGAGACCGGGGAAGTCCGGGTCGGCGGCCACGGCCGCCTCGATGTCGATCGAGGTCTGCTGGACGCTGTTCCAGGGCGACTCACCGGCCGCCTGCTGGGCGACGTACACCGAGGTGGTCGGCCGGATCAGGGGAACCAGCTTCTCCCTCGTCGCCCGGTCCTTCAGCACGATCACGTGCCAGCCCTGGCGGTTGCCGCCGTTCGGGGCGAAGCGGGCGGCATCGAGGATCCGGTGGATCGTGGCGTCGTCGACCGGCTCGTCGGTCCAGTCACGGCACGAGAACGTGGTTCGCATCACCTCGAGCAGCTCCATGATCAGCGCCCCTCGAACTTCGGCGACCGCTTCTCGAGGAAGGCGCTGACGCCCTCTCGGCCGTCGTGGGTGGCCATGGCGGCGGTGATGACCACCCCCTCGAACTCCCCGGCCTGTTCGAGCGGCGACTCGTAGCCGGCGTAGATGACCTGCTTGGCGTGGCCGGTGGCCCAGGCCGGTCCGTCGGCCAGCTGCTGGGCCAGCTCGGCGGTGGCCGAGTCGACCTGGTCGTCCGGGACCACCCGGTTGACCAGGCCCCAGGCCTCGGCCTCGTCGGCCGACAGCACCCGGTTGGTGAGCGTCAGGTCGAGCATCCGCCGCAGGCCGATGTGGCGGGCCAGGAAGTAGCTCGAGGTGCCGTCCGGGGTGAACCCGGCCCGGGTGTAGGCCATGGTGAACTTGGCCGACTCACCGCACACCACGAGGTCGAAGGCGCTCACGATCGACAGGCCGGCTCCGCCGGCCGCCCCGCCGACGCCGGCCACGAACGGCTTCGGCGTACGGTTCATCTTGTAGATGGCACCGTGGAAATCGACCAGCATGTCGGACGCCAGTCGGGGCATCCCGTGGCCGGCGGCGCTGAACACCTTCAGGTCCCCGCCGGCACAGAACACCTTGCCCTCGGCGGTGACCGACACCGCCTTGACCGCAGGGTCGTGCTCGATCTCCAGCATCACCGATCGCAGCTCGGCGGCGAACGTCGGGGTGACCGCATTGGCCCCCTCCGGCCGGTTGAAGCGCACGTGGGCGACGCCGTCCCCCGTCCGGTAGTCGATGGTGGTCAGATCCATGGTCACTCCTCGTGAAGTCGGTTTCTGGCGGGTTCGCCGGCGAGATCGGTGCTCGGGGCGATGGCCCTCACACGATCCTGCTGTCCTTGGTTCCCCAGTACTCGTCTCGCAGGATCCGCTTGTAGAGCTTGCCCGTCGGCAGCCGGGGCAGCTCCTCCCGGAAGTCGAGCGTCCGGGGAACCTTGTAGCGGGCGATGTGCTCCGCGGCGTAGGCCAGCAGCTCCCTGGCCAGCTCGTCGCTCGGCTCGATCCCGGCCTCCGGCTGCACCACCGCCTTCACCTCCTCGCCGAGGTCCTCGTTGGGGACCCCGAACACGGCGACGTCGGCCACCTTGGGGTGCATGATGAGGCAGTCCTCGATCTCCTGGGGATAGATGTTGACCCCGCCGGCGATGATCATGAACGCCTTGCGGTCGGTCAGGTAGAGGTAGCCCTCGTCGTCGACGTAGCCGACGTCGCCCAGCGTGGACCAGAAGGGGTGATCCGGGTGCTGGGATCCCTTCGTCTTCTCGGGATCGTTGTGGTACTCGAACGGCTGCTCGTCCCGTTCGAAGTAGATCGTCCCCGGCTCGCCGTTCGGCAGCTCGTTGCCCAGCTCGTCGCAGATGTGGATCGTACCGAGGATCGACTTGCCGACGGTGCCGGGATGGGCCAGCCAGTCCTCCGGGCTGCAGAAGACGAAGCCGTTGACCTCGGTGCCGGCGTAGTACTCGTAGAGGATCGGCCCCCACCAGTCGAACATCTGCTTCTTGACCTCGACCGGGCAGGGGGCGGCGGCGTGGACCGCGACCTTGTGGCTGCTCCAGTCGTATCCCTGCCGCTGCTCCTCGGGGAGCTTGAGGATCCGGCTGAACATCGTGGGCACCCACTGCGAGTGGGTGACCTCGTACTGCTCGATGTAGCGGAGGGCATCGGCGGCGTCGAAGCGCTCCATGATGACCGCAGTGCCCCCCAACGCCTGCACGCCGGTGGTGAAGCCGAGCGGGGCCGAGTGGTAGAGGGGGGCCGGCGACAGGTACACGACGTGCTCGTCGACCGCGAACAGGCCGGCCAGGAGCAGGGTCGTCCCGGTCATGCCGGCGGGATCGTCGATGTCGATGCCGGTCAGCGGCCGCTTGATGCCCTTCGGCCTGCCGGTGGTCCCCGAGCTGTAGAGCATGGCCTCGCCCCTTGGCTGGTGCTCCAGCGGCTCGGCCGGGAAGCGGCTGATCGCCGTCTCGTAGTCGTCGAAGCCCTCGATGCCGCCGTCGACGCTGAGCAGGATCTGGACCTCGGGGGCGAGCGCCGGTACCGGTTCCATCAGCTCGGCCATCCTGGCCGAGGTGAACAGCGCCTTCGAGGTCGAGTCCTGCAGGATGTAGGCCGACTCGTCCGGTTGGAGGTAGCGGTTGATGGTGGTGAAGTACAGGCCCGACCGCACCGCAGCCCAGAAGCACTCGAAGTACCGGAGGTCGTTCTCCATGAAGATCGACACGTGGTCGCCTGGCCGCAGGCCGGCCGCCCACAGCAGCTGGGCCAGCCGATTCGACCGGTCGTTCAGCTCCCGATAGGTCGACACCTCGCCGGTGCCGGCCATGATGGCGGCCGGCTTGTCCGGTGTCGTCTCGGCAAACGTGCCTGGGTACATGCTGTATCTCCCGAAATCGCGGGTCTCCCGGTGTTGCGGGCTCCCGGTCCTGGGTGTCTCCCCGAGCTGGGTCGTCCCCCGGTCTGGTCCGTGGCAAAGGATAGAGGGCACCGCTGGTCGACTCCAGATGGGCGGCGGGCGGCGGCCCCAGTACATTTTGCACAACGGGTCGACGTCGCCCGGGGTCGACGGCCAGGGAGGACCGATGCCGACACTGAACACCGATCGATCGCCGGTCACGGCCGTTCCGCCGGCATCGGCCGACCGGGCCATTGCCCACTTCGCCGACCGGCTCGCATTCGAGACCGACTGCGCCGACGTGAGGGCCGCCATGAGCGACGGCACGAGGGACTTCGTGCTGCTCGACGTGCGATCCCCCGAGGCATTCGCAGCCGGGCACGTCCCAGGGGCGGTCAACCTGCCCCACGGCCGGATCGTGGCCCGCAACCTCACCGCATACCCGGTCGACACCGTGTTCGTCACCTACTGCAACGGCCCCCACTGCAACGGCGCCGATAGAGGGGCGTTGCGACTGGCCGAGCTCGGCCGGCCGGTCAAGAAGATGATCGGTGGCGTGACCGGCTGGCTCGACGAGGGCTACGAGCTGACCGCCGACGACCCAGGCGGAGACCCGGACCCAGATGGAGCAGTGCGATGACCACCAGGACCGAGCGGACGACGGTGAAGCGGATGGCCGACCGCGGGGACTACGACCGCGCCACGATCGACGCCATCCTCGACGAGGCCATCGTCTGCCACGTCGGGACGATCGAGAACGGCACACCGATGGTCATCCCCACGCTCCATGCCAGGCTGGGCGACCACCTGCTGCTCCACGGCTCGGTGGCCAGTCGGATGCTGCGCTCGGCCCGCCAGCAGGAGATCTGCGTCACCGTGACCCTCGTCGACGGGTTCGTGCTGGCCCGATCGGCCTTCCACCACTCGATCAACTACCGATCGGTCGTGATCCTCGGCCGGCCCGAGGTCGTACCGCTCGAGGAGAAGGCGGCGGCCCTCGACCACCTCGTCGAACGACTCGTTCCCGGCCGTCTCCCCCACTTGCGGCCCATGACCGACGCCGAGGTCAAGGCGACCGCCATCCTCCGGTTGCCGATCACCGAAGCATCGGCCAAGGTCCGCACCGGCCCTCCCGGCGACAACGACGAGGACTACGACCTGCCGATCTGGGCCGGCGTGCTGCCGATCGTCACCACCTACGGCGAGCCCCAGACCGATCCGGCGATGCGGTTCGACATCGACGTGCCGGACCACGTGACCTCGTACGGTCGGCCCGGCGGCAACGGCGCTACCAGGTGATCTCGTGACAGCCGCGATGGGTGTCCGGCTCGACCTGGAACGTGCCGTGCTCGATGCCGTAGTCCTCCTGTAGCAGCTGCCGAGCCCGGTCGAGCACGCCGTGGTGGTCGGTGTCCTCGGCGGTGACCAGGTGGGCCGACGCCGCCTCCATCTCCGAGGTCAGCGTCCAGACGTGCAGATCGTGGACGTCGGTGACGCCCTCGATGGCGATCAGGCTCTGGCGGAGGTCGTCGAGCTGGATGTGGGTCGGGGCGGCCTGGAGGAGGATCCGAACGGCATTGCGGCCGAGCCGGAAGGTCCGAGGCAGGATCCACAGGCCGATGGCGGCACCGATGACCGGGTCGACCCAGGTCCAGCCGAAGCCCCACAGCAGCAACGCGCCGATGATGACGCCGACCGAGCCGATCAGGTCGGCCAGCACCTCGAGGTAGGCGCCCTCGATGTTGATCGATTCGTCAGACCCGTCACGCAGGAGCCAGAACGCCACGATGTTGGCCACGAGGCCGAGCACGGCGACGATCAGCATCGGCTTCTCCAGCACCTCGGGAGCGCCGTCGAGCCGTCGCACCGCCTCGACCAGGACCCAGATGGCGACCCCGAACAGCAGCAGGGCGTTGACGAAGGCGGCCAGGATCTCGAGCCGGTAGAGGCCGAACGTGTGGCTCGAGAGCCCGTCCCGGGATCGGCTCTCGAACCGGTTGGCCAATTGGATGGCGGCCAGGGCCATGCCGAGGCCGACCACGTCGGTCAGCATGTGGCCGGCATCGGACAGCAGGGCCAGCGAGTTGGTCAGGAAGCCGGCAACCGCCTCCACCACGAAGAACACGGCGATGATCGCGAACGCCACGGCCAGCCGCCTGGCGTGGCGGGCCCCCGCCCTGGCCAGGTTCACGCCGTGGCTGTGGCCGTGCTCGTGACCAGGGCCGGGGGCGCCGTGGTCGGTGTCGCTGGTTCTGGCCATGGTTCGAACGTAGAGGGGCTGGCCCCAAAAAACAAGAATCAGTGAGAATGGTCAGTCGGGGCGTGGTCGGTCACGACCGACGTAGCGTCGTTCGAGCCGTCGCCCGAGGATGGTCAGCAGCTCGTTCGCGATCGATCCCGCCCGGCCCGCGACCTCGTCGATCGGGCAGTTCGGCCCGATCAGCTCGACGATCGCCCCGGGCTGGGCCAGCCCGTCGTCGAGCTCGGTCACGTCGAGCGTGATGAGGTCCATCGAGACCCGACCGACGATCGGCACAGGGCGCCCGGCCACTGCAGCCAGCCCGACGTTCGACGACGAGCGGAGGAAGCCGTCGGCGTATCCGACCGGCACGGTGGCGATACGGGCTGGTGACGTCACCCGATGGGTGGCCCCGTAGCCGATCGTCTCCCCGGCGGCTGCGGTCCGGACCTGGATGATCGGCGCTTCGACGGTGAGCACCGACTGCATCGGATTCGGCCGCCCGCTGCCAGGGAAGGGCGCCCCGCCGTAGAGCGAGATGCCGGGCCGGACGAGGTCGAAGTGGTAGGCGGGACCGAGGAAGACCCCGGCCGAGTTCGCCAGTGACGCCGCGCCGGCCGGGAACCGGTCCCTGATCGCCAGGAACCGCTCAAGCTGCACTGCGGACTGGGGACTGCCCGGCACGTCGGCCGACGCCAGGTGGCTCATGACATGTCGGATCTCGATGCCGCCGAGGGCATCGGGGTGGTCGGCCAACCAGTCGGTCTCGTCGGCCGGGATGCCGAGGCGGCCCATGCCGGAGTCGAAGTGGAGCCCGGCCGCGGTCGAGCGCGCCGACCCGGCAACGGCGGTCCGCCACTCGTCGAGCTGAGCGATGCTGTTGATCATCGGCACCAGATCGTTGGCCGCCAGCTCGGGTCCGGTGCCGGGGACGACGCCATCCAGCACGTTGATCTCGGCCTCCGGGAGGGCGGCCCGCAGGGCGATGCCCTCGTCGAGGCGGGCGACGAAGAAGCGCCGGCAGCCGGCCGCCCACAGTGCGTCGGCGACGGGAATCGCCCCGAGCCCGTAGCCGTCGGCCTTGACCATGGCGGCCACCGCCCCGCCGGCCAGCCGGTCGAGGATGATCCGGTAGTTGCCGACCAGCGCTGCGAGGTCGATGGTGGCTCGGGGCCTGGCTTGCACGGTCGGTGGTGCGCTCACGGAGCCCAGCCTAGATATCGGTGCGGGTCGGCGGGTGCACCGCCACCGCCGGGCGACCCGGCCCTCAGCTCAGCACCTGCTCCATCGTCTCGATGAACATGCCGATCTGATCGTCGGTCACGACGAGCGGTGGGCACCAGATCAGTGACTCGCCGACACCGCGGACGACGACCCCCCGGTCCAGCATCGCCTGCTTGGCGGGGATGGCGTCCCGCCCGATCTCGACCGCCCACACCGCCCCGACGCCCCGGTAGCTCTTCACCATCCCGTCGGCCACCAGCGCGTCGAATCCCTCGACGGTCTTCTTGCCGATGTGGTTGGCCCGCTCGACGAGCCCCTCGGACTCGATGAGCTCGATGTTGGCCACGGCCGCAGCGCATGATGCGGGATGGCCGGAGTAGGTGTAGCCGGTCCGCAGCAGGAACCCTGGCTCCGACAGCTCCGTCGCCACCTCGGCGCTGATGATCACGCCACTCAGCGGCTGGTAGCCGGAGGTGACCCCCTTGGCGAACGTCATCAGGTCCGGCGTGACCCCGAAGGTCTGGGACGCGAACCAGGAGCCGGTGCGGCCGAAGCCGCAGATGACCTCGTCGAAGATGAGGAGAGCGTCGTGCTGGTCGCAGAGCCGGCGCAGCCCCTGGAGGTAGCCGTCCTCCGGCGGCCAGACCCCGCCCGCCCCCTGGACCGGCTCGGAGACGACGGCGGCGATGCGCTCGCCGTGCTCGGCGAACACCTTCGCCGCCTCCTCGATGTTGTCGTTCGGGACCTCGACGAAGTGGGGAACCAGCTCCCCCCAGCCCTCCCGGTTGGGCTCGATCCCCTGCGCAGAGGTGCCGCCGAAGTTGGTGCCGTGATAGCCGTGGGTCCGTCTCACGATCATCTGCTTGTCCGGCCTGCCCCTGCGCTGTTGCACGATCCTGGCCAGCTTCAGCGAGGTGTCGATGGCCTCCGATCCCGAGCAGCCGAGGAAGACCCGAGCATCCGGCAGTGGGGACTTCGAGGCGATGAGGGCCGCCGCCTCCCTGGCCCGGTCGTTGGTGAACGGGTCGAACGTGTTGTAGGTGGCGAGCGTGTTCAGCTGGGTGGTCACCGCATCGATGATCTCCCGGCGGCCGTGACCCACCTGGCAGTACCAGAGGCTGGCCATGCCGTCGAGGTACTGCTTGCCGGTGTCGTCGGTCAGCACCGACCCCTCGGCGCTGACCACGTTGACGAAGTCGGACTCGGACTTCGCCGGCTCGGAGAAGGGGTGGAGCAGGTTGCCGGGTACAGACATGGTGTCCTCGATTTCGCTGCGCTGATCTCGGTGCTCTTCGGTGCGGACCCGACCGCCACGATCGGTGGGCCGAGTGGTCCAAGTGTGGCAGATGGGCGCCGGGGCGCGCCTGTCACGCCATCGTGAGGCCACCGGAGACCGAGAGCGTCTGACCGGAGATGAAGCCGGCCTCCTCCGAGCAGAAGTAGACGACCGCCGAGGCCACCTCGTCGGGCTGGCCGACGCGCTTCATCGGCACCGCTCGTGCCATGGCGCCGATGATCTTGTCGCCGTCGTCGCTGGCCGACACGATCTCGTCGAGCAACGGGGTGGCGGTCGGCCCCGGGCACACGGTGTTGGCGGTGATGCCGTTGCGGGCCACCTCCCTGGCGATGGTCTTGGTGAACGCGATGATCCCGCCCTTGGCGCCGGAGTAGACCGCCTCGAGCGACGAGCCGACCCGGCCGGCGTCCGAGCCGATGTTCACGATCCGCCCCCAGCCCGCTTCGATCATCGCCGGCAGGCAGCCGTGGACCGTCCGCAGCGCCCCCTTGTAGTTGACCTCGATGATCCGGTCCCAGAAGGCCTCGTCGGTCTCGAGGAACGGCTTCAGATCGTCCCACCCTGCGCAGTTGACCAGGATCTCGACGGGTCCGAGCTCGTCGGCCACCTGGAGCAGGCCGGTCGTGACCGAGTCGCTGTCGGCCACGTCCATCTTGACGGCGATCGCCTCGCCGCCCTGCTCGTCGATCATGGCCGCGGTCGTGGCCGCTTCCTCGTCCCTGAGGTCGGCAACCGCGATCCGACGACCCTGCTTGGCCAGGCCGAGGCAGATCTCCCGGCCGATCCCCCGGCCGCCCCCGGTGACGAGGGCCACCCGGCCGTCATGGTGTTGCGGGGCATCGCTCATCGGGTCTCCTCGGGATCGGGTTCGGCGTCGGCATCGACGGTGGGGATGGCGTGCAGCCGTGACGGTCGATCGAAGACCTCCTCGAGCAGCGGGACGAACGCATCGATAGGCAGCGTGTCGTAGTCGGGGTCGAAGCAGTTCTGGTCGTAGCGCTCGCAGAACCTGATGCAGGCGTCGTAGTGGGGCGAGTCGGCGTGGCGCTCCCTGGCGTTTCGGTCTCCGTCGTGGTGGTGGAAATAGTAGTAGCCCTGGAACAACCCGTGATGCTCGACCACCCACCGGGTCTCGTCGTCGACGTAGGGGGCGAGGATCGTGGCGGCGGCCGCGCTGTGGTTCTCCGGGGCGAACCCGTCCGCCACGTCGTGGAGGAGGGCACCGACAACGAGATCGACCGGTTCGTCGCTGCGGACGGCCCGCGACGCCGACTGCAGGCAGTGCTGGTAGCGGTCGATCTGGTAGCCGAGCTTCGGGCCCTTCAACAGATCCAGCAGACCCAGCAGGTTGCCGACCAGGTTGGCCCTGGCGTGGGCGGTGAAAAGCGGCGTCAGGTACGCGTAGTCCTCCCGGGTGCCGTCGGCCATGCTGGTCCAGCTCACGGTTCGCATACCGGTCAGCGTATTGCCCCGCCCCCTCCGACCGGTAGCGGAGGCGGCGATCGACGACTGCGGACCAATCGGGGCGAAGCTAGGCTTGGGCCACCATGAGCGCATCAACGATCATCTACACCCGCACCGACGAGGCACCGGCCCTCGCCACCGAGTCGCTGCTGCCGATCGTCCAGGTCTTCGCCGGCGCCGGCGGTGTGGAGGTCGAGACGCGGGACATCTCGCTGGCCGGTCGGATCCTGGCCAACTTCGGCGACTACCTCACCGACGACCAGCGGGTTCCCGATGCGCTGGCCCAGCTCGGTGAGCTGGCGCTGACCCCCGGGGCCAACATCATCAAGTTGCCGAACATCAGCGCCTCGATCCCCCAGCTCAAGGCGGCCATCGCCGAGCTGCAGGGCGACGGCTATCCGCTGCCGGACTACCCGGACGAGCCGGCCAATCCGGAGGAGGAGGAGATCAAGGCCCGCTACGACAGGGTCAAGGGCAGTGCGGTCAATCCGGTGCTCCGCGAGGGCAACAGCGACCGCCGGGCCCCCAATGCGGTCAAGCAGTACGCCAGGAACAACCCCCACTCGATGGGTACCTGGTCCGCCGACTCCGTAACCCGTGTGGCCACCATGTCCGCCGGCGACTTCCGGTCGAACGAGCAGTCGACCACCATGGCCGAGGCCGGCGAGCTCAAGATCGAGCTGGTGGCGGACGACGGCACGGCCACCGTGCTGAGGAAGTCGGTACCGGTCGAGGCGGGCGAGATCGTCGACGCCACCGTGATGAGCCGCCGGGCCCTCGTCGAGTTCCTGGCCGCCCAGATCGCCGAGGCCGAGCGGCAGGGCGTGCTGTTCTCGCTCCACCTGAAGGCCACGATGATGAAGGTCTCCGACCCGATCATCTTCGGCCACGCCGTCCGGACCTTCTTCTCAGACGTGTTCGAGCGCTACGGCGACGAGCTGGAGGCGGCCGGGGCCAATCCGAACAACGGGCTCGGCAACGTCCTCGCCGTCGTCGACACGATGGCCGAACCGGCTCGCAGCGAGATCGAGGCCGCGATCCAGGCCGCCATCGAGAGCGGGCCGGATCTGGCCATGGTCAACTCCGACCGGGGCATCACCAATCTCCACGTGCCGAGCGATGTCATCATCGACGCCTCGATGCCTGCCATGATCCGGACCTCGGGACAGATGTGGAACGCGGCCGGGGTCCAGCAGGACACTCTGGCGGTGATCCCCGACAGCAGCTATGCCGGGGTGTACCAGGCCACCATCGACTTCTGCAAGGAGCACGGTGCGTTCGACCCGACCACGATGGGCACGGTGCCGAACGTCGGGCTGATGGCCCAGAAGGCCGAGGAGTACGGCTCCCACGACAAGACGTTCGAGATCCCGACCGCCGGCACGGTCCGGGTGGTCGACGGCTCCGGCACGACGCTGTTCGAGCACCGGGTGGAGCCGGGCGACATCTGGCGGATGTGCCAGGTCACCGACGCGGCCGTTCGCGACTGGGTCAAGCTGGCCGTCTCCCGAGCCAGGGCCACCGGGGCGCCGGCCGTGTTCTGGCTCGACCCGGATCGGGCCCACGACGCCCAGCTGCTGGCCAAGGTGGAGCGGTACCTCGAGGACCACGACACCGACGGCCTGCAGATCGAGATGCTGTCACCGGTGGAGGCCACCCGGTTCACCCTGGAGCGGGTCCGCAACGGCGAGGACACGATCTCGGTGACCGGGAACGTGCTCCGTGACTATCTGACCGACCTATTCCCGATCCTGGAGCTGGGGACGAGCGCCAAGATGCTGTCGATCGTGCCGCTGATGAACGGCGGCGGGCTGTTCGAGACCGGTGCCGGCGGCTCGGCTCCGAAGCACGTCCAGCAGTTCGAGGAGGAGAACCATCTCCGGTGGGACTCGCTCGGCGAGTTCCTGGCGCTGGCCGTGTCGCTCGAGCACCTGGCCGAGGCGACGGGCAACGCCAAGGCCAGGGTCCTGGCCGACGCGCTCGACGAGGCCACCGGTCGGGTCCTGGAGGAGGGCCGCTCGCCCTCACGGAAGGTCAACGAGCTGGACAACCGGGGGAGCCACTTCTACCTGGCCCTGTACTGGGCGCAGGCCCTGGCGGCCCAGACCGACGACGCGGAGCTGGCGGCCCGGTTCGGGCCATTGGCCGAAGAGCTCGCCGCCAACGAGGCAACGATCGTCGCCGAGCTCAACGAGGTGCAGGGCCGGCCGGTGGACATCGGGGGCTACTACTCGCCCGATCCGCAGCAGCGGGCGGCGGCGATGCGTCCCAGCCCGACCCTGAACGCCATCCTGGAGCGGGCGGCCGCCACCTGAGCCGGCCCCGGGCTTGGTCGGCCGTCGACGTGTCCGTTCGTGGCTCGCTCACCGGTCGAGAGCGGTGGAAGCCCGATAGACCTCGGCCAACCTGGCCACCCCGTCCCGGATCGACCGCTCGTCGGCGTGGCCGAAGCAGAGCCGCAGCCGTCGAGCCCCCCAGGCCGGGTCGGCCGACCAGCCGGCACCGGCATTGAACTCGATCCCGGCCGCTGCCGCACCGGCGGACAGGGCCCCGGTGTCGACGCCGTCGGGAAACGTGAGCCAGATGTAGATGCCGCCCTTGGGCGGCGTGACCACGACGTCGTCGCCGAAGTGCTCGTCGACGGCCGCGATCATGGTCGTGCACTTGGCCCGCAGCGCCGCGATGAGCCGCTCGACGTGGTGGTCGAAGTGGGCCGGGGCGTACTCGGCCAGGGTCAACTGCTCGAGGGCACCTGTGCCGGCGTCGGTCTTGAGCGCCAGGAGCTGACGGATGACGGGCTCGTCCGCCACCAGGTAGCCGACCCGCAGGGCCGGGGCGATCGACTTCGAGAACGAGCCGCAGTAGATGACCTGGCCACCCCCGTCGTCGAGCGATCGGATGGTCGGCGGCCGCTCGCCGTCCCACACCAGGTCGGCGTAGCAGTCGTCCTCGAAGATCGGCACCCCGAATCGCCTGGTGAGGTCCAGGAGGGCGAGCCGCCGCTCAACCGGTAGGACCGACCCCGTCGGGTTCTGCACGGTGGGGATGGTGTAGAGGTACTTCGGTGTGGTTCCGGCCTGGGCCAGCTCGTCGAGCACCGTGGCCAGGTGGCCGACGTCGATGCCGTGCTCGTCCAGGTCGACGCCGACCCAGTCCACCCCGAGCCGCTCGAGCCGGGACAGCATCCCGCCGTAGGTGGCCTGCTCGATGATGACCGTGTCGCCGGGCGACAGCAGTGCCTCGTTGACGAGGTCGAGGGCCTGGAGCGACCCGGAGGTGACCAGTACCTCGTCCACCTCGACCGGCATCGAGGCCCGGACCCCCAGCTTGTCGCAGATGAACTGCCGCAACGGCAGGTAGCCGAGCGGCGAACCGCCGAGGTTGTAGGTGGCGAGGGCCTGACCCTCTCGCCGGAGCACGTTGACCGCCGCCTCGGCCAGCCCGCCGAACGGCACGCTGTCTGCGTCGTTGTGACCGCCGACGAAGCTGAACGGGGGTGGCTGCTGCCATGGCTCGGCCGCCGGGGGCAGGTCGGGTCGAAAGGTCGCGACCATGTCGAAACTCATATGTGCTCCTTCTCGCCGGCCGACGACCGCCCCCGGCCAGCCCGATCCGAACGGTGAGGTGAGTTGTAGCACCGTGGCCGGCCGGCCTCGAATCGGGCGATCGGCGGCGGGTCCCCGTTCTCGTCCCGTCGCATCGTGTTTGGCCGGCAGATTCCGGGGTACTGCGTCCGCCGAACCGGCTGTGGCAACTGGGACGCACGGTCCCACCACCAGCCCTGGAGGAACAAATGGACATCTATGAGCGCATCGTCCTGGACCACGACACCCAGCGGGAGCTCGCAGCTGCCCTCGAGGCGACCTCGGGAGACAGCGAGGAGCGGCGGGAGCTGTGGGATCGGTTCAAGCCCGAGGCCGAGGCCCACGCCGCCGCCGAGGAGCAGACGTTCTACGCCGAGCTGATCGCCGATCCGGAGACGCAGGAGCAGGCTCGTCACAGCGTCAGCGAGCACAAGGAGGCCGCCGACCTGCTCGAGGAGCTGGGCGAGCTGGACATGTCGTCGAGCCAGTGGCTGGCGAAGTTCAAGACCCTCAAGGACGACCTCGAGCACCACATGAGCGAAGAGGAGAACGAGGTCTTCGCCCAGGCCAGGCGGGTGATCTCGCAGCAGCAGGCGACGAAGCTGGTCGACGAGTTCGAAGCCAGGAAGTCAGCCGAGCTCTAGAGGATCAGCCGGTAGCTCCACGAGCCGAGATCTCGGCGCTGTGTATCCGGAGGATCCGCCGAGATCCAACCGTGGCGAAGCTAGCGGCCGAGCTTACTCGCTGAGGTCCTCGGTGTCGCCGCAGGGCCGTCAGTTCACCTGGCGGTCGTGCCCCTCCCAGTACGGTGCCCGAAGCTCGGTCTTCAAGATCTTGCCGGACGGATTTCGGGGGATCGCATCGGCACGCTCGATCGACTTCGGGCACTTGTAGTGGGCCAGGTTCTCCCTGGTGTAGGCGATGAGGTCCTCAGGGGACGGATCGGTGCCCGGGGCCGGGGTGATGATCGCCTTGACCGCCTCTCCCCACTTCTCGTCTGGCACGCCGATCACGGCGACGTCCGCCACCTCGGGGTGGGCCATCAGCACGTTCTCCACCTCGGCCGGATAGATGTTCTCGCCGCCGGAGACGATCATGTCCTTCACGCGATCGTGGATGAACAGGAAGCCGTCCTTCAGGTAGCCCGCATCGCCGGTCCGGAACCAGCCCCGCCCGTCCTCGTCACGACCCTCGGGGAATGCCTGGGCGGTGGCCTCCTCGTCGGCCCAGTAGCCCTTCATGTTCTGCACGGTTCGACACCAGATCTCACCTACCTCACCGTCGGGGCGATCCTCCAGCGTGGCCGGATCGACGATGCGGAGCTCGACGTCACCCCACGTTCGACCCGCCGAGCGCAACAGCTCCGCTCTCGGGCCGCCGGGGTCGTGGTCGTCTGCCCGCAGGATCGTGACCCCGCCGGTGGTCTCCGTCAGCCCGTAGGCCTGGATGAACTTGCAGCCCATGGCCTTCATCGAACCGACGAGCACCTCTTCGGTGATCGGTGATGCCCCGTAGACCATCGCCCGGAGGGTGGAGAAGTCGGTGGCGTCGATGCCGGGGGTGGCCAGCAGGAACTGGAGGACGGCCGGGACCAGGAGCCCGTTGGTGATGCCGAACTCGGGGATCACCCGAAGGATCTCGGCCGGGTCGACGTCTCTGAGGAGCACGTTCGAGCCGCCGTTGTACAACCCGACCACACCCCAGCCGCTGCCGGCGATGTGGAACAGCGGCATGGCGACGAGGTTCACGCTGTCCTCGTCGAAGTACCACTCCTGCGACGCCGCCGGCAGCATCGAGAAGAAGTTGTGGTTCGTCAGTTCCACGCCCTTCGGCAGCCCGGTCGTGCCCGAGGTGTACAGCTGGTAGCAGGTGTCATCGGGGGCCGACGGCACCAGCGGGTCATCGGCCGGTCCTGCACCGATCCAGGTCTCGTAGTCGACCAGGTCCCCACCGGACCCGATCACCACGGTGGTCGTCCCCGCCGGCAGGTCCATCTTGGCCAGGTGGCCGACGAACTCCTCGCCGACCAGCAGCACCTTCGCCTCGGCGTTGCCGAGGATGTACGCCATCTCCGGCGGCGCCAGCCGCCAGTTGACCGCAACCGTGACCGCATTGACCTTGCCGGCGCCGAACAGGAACGGGAAGTACTCCGGTGAGTTCTTGTCGAGGAACGCCACCCGATCCTGGGACTCCACCCCGGCCGCCAGCAGGGCCTGGGCCACCCGACTGGCCTCGTCGTCGAGCTGGCGATATGTCCACGACCGGTCCTCGTAGTACAGAGCCGTCTTGTCCCCCCGCTCCTCGGCGTGGATCCTGGTGATGTCACCGATCGTCGTGATTCGCTCGCTCATGTGCCGACCTCCCTGTGTCGTCGCTTCATGCCCTGCCGTGCCTCGCCAGCGCCCGGTTGGAGCTCCCCAGTGTCCCTGTCAAGCGGGCGAGATTGCGAATTGGCGGCTCGGCCGGACAGCTCCTAGAACTCGGTCCACTCGTCCTCCGGGCCGCCCTGGTACTCCGGCAGCGGCTCGGACGGGTCGCGCTCCGGCGGGGCGCCGTGGGTCCGGGCGGGCTTGGCGGCTGGTCCGGATCGGGGGCGGGCGGCGGAGCCGGTCGACGAGCCGTCGGCCCCACCGCCGGTCTCGCCGTCGTCGCTGTCCGGGCCGTAGCCGTAGCACATCTGCACGCCATCGACGTCGAACGGTCGTCCGAGCGAGGCGACGACGAAGCTCGACCAGTCCCCCGACTTGCGCTGCACGTCGATCTTGCCGCCCTCCGCCAGTGCTTTCTCCAGGTCCTCGACCGGAGCCATGACCGCCCACTTGTCGGTCTTCGTCTTGCGGAAGCGAGGCGGGATCTTCTCTGCCATCAGCCCAGTATGTCGCTTCGGCTCCGGCTCTGCGCCCGCCGCTCGCCCCGGAGCGAACATCGGCGGAACTTGGGCCGAGAATGGCGGGTGGGCGCCTCGGAGGACCTAGGGTGTGCCCGGTGAGCGAGCACTCGATTGCCCACCTGGCGGTGGACGGTCTGCGTCGATCCGGGATCGACACGCTGTTCTGCCTTCCCGGTGTCCAGAACGACGACTTCTTCGATGTGCTGGTCGACGCGAGGGACATCCGTCCGATCGTGACCCGTCACGAGCAGGGGGCGGCGTACATGGCGATGGGAGCCGCCCAGGTCACCGGTCGACCGGCGGCCTTCTGCGTGGTCCCCGGACCCGGAGCGCTCAATGCGACGGCCGGGCTGACCAGCGCCTACTGGGGGTACGCCCGGGTGCTGGCCATCATCGGCCAGATCCCCACCTCCTACCAGGGCCGCGACATCGGCACCCTGCACGACCTCCACGACCAGACGGCGATCCTGCGGCAGGTCACCAAGGACGCGATCGCGATCAGCGACCCGGCAGACGGGCCGGCCCTCGTGCAGCGGGCCATCGACCGGGTCAGCGGCGGGGTGCCACGACCGGTCAGCCTGGAGGTACCGGTCGACGTGTGGGCCGCCCCCGCCGACGGCGTCCTCGGGCCACCACAGCCGGACGATCCCGCACCGGACGGGGAGGACATTCGGCGAGCGGCCGAGCTGCTGCTGGCCGCCGACCGGCCGCTGATCGTCGTCGGGTCCGGCGCCTACGACGCCGCGGCATCGGTGGTCGAGCTGGCGGAGCTGCTCCAGGCGACCGTGACCACGAGACGCCAGGGACACGGCGTGGTCCCAACCGCCCACCGCCAGTTCCTGCCGCTGACCGCCGCCTACCACCTCTGGCCCCACGTCGACGTGGTGCTCGGTATCGGCACCAGGATGGAGTGGCCGCTGAACCTGTGGGGGGTCGACGACGGTCTCGACATCGTCCAGATCAACATCGACGCCGACGAGGTCGACCGCCACGGCATCACCACGGTCGGCATCCACGCCGACGCCGAGGCGGCCTGTCGGGCCCTGATAGACGAGATCGGCCCGCAGAACCGCCCATCGATCGCATCCGACGTCGCCGACCGCCGGGCCGATTTCGACGCCTACACCGCCCACCTCGTGCCCCAGCGGTCGTACGCGGCGGCGATCAGGGAGGCGCTGCCACCGGAAGGCGTGCTGGTCGAGGACGTGACCCAGATCGGCTTCGCCTGTCACCTCTTCTACGATCACCTGGCTCCTCGGACCTTCCTGACCTCGGGGGCCGCCGGGACGCTCGGAGCCGGGACTGCGGTGGCCATCGGCGCTGCTGCCGCCACCGAAGCGCCGGTGGTCGGGATCGTGGGCGACGGCGGCTTCCTGTTCACCGCAACCGAGCTGGCCACCGCCGTCCAGCACGACATCCCGTGCAACATCCTGCTGTTCAACGACGGTGCGTACGGCAACGTCAGGCGGATCCAGCAGAACCGGTTCGGCACCGACCGCACCATCGCCTCGAAGCTCGAGAACCCCGACTTCCAGAAGCTGGCCGACTCGTTCGGGGTTCGCTCGTGGCTGGTCGACTCGCCGTCGTCGCTGACCCCGGCCCTGGCCGAGTCGATCGCCCACGACGGGCCGAGCCTCGTGGAGGTCACCGTCGACGAGATGCCGGATCCGTGGCCGTTCTTCCGGCTCCCGGCGAATCGAGGCCGCCCAGCCAGCTGAGCTGGCGCCGGCGCCGGCGCCCGTGGACCCGGCGCGGCTCAGGCCAGACCGAGCTCGGCCCGGATGGCGGGACCGTGCTCGTCGATCGCCGGGATCGGTCCGAGCGACTCCCAGTCGGTCCTCGTCGAGGGAGCCGGCACCTCGACTGTGCCCTTCTCGTGCACCACCTCGACCCGCCGCAGTTGGGGGTGGGCGGAGAGGGCGGCCACGTCGTTCACCATGGCGAAGGCGATCCTGGCCTCGGTCAGCCTGGCCCGCAGCTCCTCGGTCCGGTACCGGCCGAACGCCTCGCCGACGATGCCGTCGGTACGGTCCCTGTTGGCCACTCGATCGTTGTTGGTGGCGAACCGGGCATCGGCTCCCAGCTCCGATTGTTCCAGCACCTCGTTGCACAGCACCCGCCATTCCCGATCGGACTGGATCGAGATCAGCACGACGTCGCCGTCGGCGGAGGCGAAGCCGCCGTAGGGGGCGATCGACGGGTGGGCCAGGCCGACCCGCTCCGGGGCCCGGCCGAGGTAGTCGTGGTGCAGCAGCGGCACCGTCATCCAGTCGGCCATCGTCTCGAACAGCGAGGTGGTGAGATGAGCCCCCTCGCCGGTCCGCTCCCGGCGGAACAGGGCCTGCATGATGGCCACCGCAGCGGAGGTCCCGGTCCCGATGTCGGCAACGCTGATACCGATCCGGCCATGATCACCGGGTGGCCCCGACACCGACAGCAGCCCGGACTCGGCCTGGACGAGCAGATCGTAGGCCTTCATCTCTGCGTACGGTCCGTCCTGCCCGTAGCCGGAGATGTCGCAGACGATCAGGTCGGGGCGATCGCGCCGCAGCCGGGTCGCTCCGTAGCCGAGGCGCTCGATCGCCCCGACCGCCAGGTTCTGGATGAACACGTCGGCTCGAGCCAGGAGCGCATCGAGCACCGATCGGCCGTCATCGGTGCGGAGGTCGAGGGCGATCGACTCCTTGCCCCGGTTGGCCCACGCGAAGTAGCTCGAGACGCCGTTGGCCGCCACGTCGTAGCCCCTCGCGAAGTCACCCTCGGGTCGCTCGACCTTGATGACCCTCGCCCCGGCGTCGGCCAGCCGGGCGGAGGCGATGGGGGCGGCGACGGCCTGCTCGACCGTGACGACCGTGATCCCGTCGAGCGGCGCGTTCCCGGCCGGTTCCCGGGTCGGGGGGTCGAGCACCGGGTCAGCGTACCGCAGCCATCTCCCTGGCCGCCCGTTCGACCGGGGCCGGCGGCCGCACGCCCTGGCTCAGCGGCCCCGGTCCGCCGAGCTGGCGTGGTGAGCCCACCCCCGGGCGATACGAGCCAGTACCGGTCGGAGCACGACGTGCATCGCCGGTGCGAACAGACGACCCCGCAGGCCCTCGACCGGCTGGAAGGCGAAGGCCATCGTGACCGTCGACCGGCCGTCCCCGGCCGGCTCGACCCGCCAGCTGCCCTGCATCGCCTGCAGTGGGTACGGGTAGTCCGCGGGGCTCACGTCGACGTCGACGTCGAAGCGGCGGCCCTCCTCCCACAGGGTGCAGGTCTCGGACCAGGTGCGGCCCGCAGCATCGGTGCAACGGCGCACGAAGCCGGGACCGCTCGGGGTGAGGGCCTCGGCCGAACGGAGGTTGAGGGCCAGCCTGGCGTAGAGCCCGTGATCGGTGATGACCGGCCACAACTGCCGGGCCGAGAGCGGAACCGACCGCCGCAGGACCACGACCTCGACCGGCGGGGTCTCGTCGGCACCGGCACCGACCAGGGCGGTGGTGGCGGTCAACCGGTGGCGGGCCAGCAGCTGGGCGAGGCCGAGCGCGAGCACCACCGCGGCGACGGCGACCAGGATGACGGCGCCGGTTCCCGACACGAGGCCCAGCGCCAGGACTCCGGCGGTCCCGGCCACCCACAGCAGGTCGGCGACCGATATCGGCCCGGCGAGCCGACGGACGAGATCGGTCCGCTCGCCGGCCAGCAGGAACAGCCCGATGGCGAAGCCGAGCAGCCCGACGCCGATCGAGCGGACCAGCCAGACCTCGTCGGTGCCGAGCAGCCTGGCCACGGGGCCGCCGGCCAGCGCGGCCGCCAGGCCGGTGATGGCGGAGAACTCGCCGTTGAGCCGGAGCAGGTTGCGCAGCCGGGTCGCCGCCAGACGGGCCTCGAACAGGTCGTCCGGTGCGTCGAGGTGGGTGGCGGGCGCTGCGTGCGCCGCCGGTCGGGATGGGATGGTCATGGCTCCGCTCCTTCGGTGGTCATCGGTATCGACGATTGTCCGGCCTCGGGGGGAGCGTGACCATGACCTGTGGGGTAACGGCAGCGCCGCCGCTGCGGTCACGAGCGCGCCTACCTCGGAGGTAATGGCCGGCGGCGATGACCCGTGCCATGCTCTGGCCCATGCCCCTCGCGGTCGACACGTTCGGGTCCACCCTGCGGTGGTGGCGCACGACCCGTCGCTACAGCCAGCTCCAGCTGGCCAACGAGGCCGAGGTGTCGAGCCGTCACATCAGCTTCCTCGAGACCGGCAAAGCGCAGCCGAGCCGGGAGATGGTGGTCCACCTGGCCATCGTCCTCGATCTGTCGCTGCGGGATCGCAATGCCCTGCTCCACTCGGCCGGGTATGCCCCCGCCTATCCCCATGGAGATCTCGATGCGCCCGAGATGGACGATGTGCGCCACGTGATCGGCCGGATCCTCGAGGCCCACTCCCCCAACCCGGCGGTCGTCGTCGACCGGCGGGGCGAGCTGGTGGACAGCAATCTGGCGGCGGCCAGGCTGATCGCCGAGACCGTGGCGTCCGACAGTGCAGCGCTGGCCCCGACCCTCAACATCCACCGGTTGACCCTCCACCCGGACGGCGTGCGGGCCAGGACCGGCAACTGGAGCGATGTGGCGGCCAACGTGCTCCAGCGGCTGGAGCGGGAGCAGGCCCACCGGCCGGCCGACGAGCAGCTGGTCGACCTGCTCGACGAGGTGCTCGCCTATCCCGGGGTCGCCGGGCTGCGACGCAACGCCGCCCTGCCCACCGGTGCCGACCTGCTGGTCCCGCTCCAGTTGCAGACCTTCGGCGGGACCGAGCTCCGTCTCGTCACCACCATCGCCACCATCGGCGCACCCTATGACGTCACCCTCGACGAGCTCAGGCTCGAGACGTTCTTCCCCGCCGACGAGGCAACGGCCGAAGTCCTGCGATCCTGGAGCGCGCCTGCCCAGGGGCCGCCGTAGGGCGACGCCGCTCGGCTCGAGAATCGGGTCTGCAGCCTGGAGCGGGTTGCCGAGGCAGGCCGCTCCTCCCCCGGTCGACGCCACCTCTTGCGGCCGACGACGCGCCGACCACCGGCCAGTGCTCGCTCGATGTTGGCCACGTCCCGGCTCCGAGTTGACTATCGAACATATGTTCGATACTGTGATCTCACTGGCGAACCGGCGGTTCGCCAGTGGTAGGGGAGGTTGGGGCCGGGGGCAACCGGGCCGCCTCGTCACTCCATCTGTGCGGCACCCGGCGGTCCGACTCCGCCATCGGGCCGTCGGGAACGGATGGATACGGGTCGGCCCGGTTGGGGCAGCGCCTGCGGCGGCGCAGATCCGGGTCGCTCAGGAGATCCGCCGGTAGGCGGATCGACCCGGTATACAGCGCAGAGATCTCGGCTCGTAGAGCCGAGATCCCACCGTGGCGAAGCGAGAGACCTCGCCTACTCGCTGAGGTCCTCAGTCGCTCACGACGACGCCGAGCTCCGACCCGGCATCGAGGATCGCATCGAAGAGGTACTGGCCGAAGGAGCGATCGCAGGCCACGAGATAGGACCGGAGACGGTCGGTCCCGACCCCCCGACGGCTGTCGCCGACGTCGTCCCGAACGATGTCGCAGCTGACATCGGCCACCGGCGCCGAGACGACCGCCCCGTCCGGGGTCATCGGGTCGCTCCAGTCGACACCGCAGAGCTTCTCGAGCACCGAAGCCGACCGGTGGCCGGTCAGCCGGAACACGGCCCGGCTGTGGGTGTGATCGATCACGCTGACGTGGCCGGTGGCATCGAGCGCGGCGGCCACGGTCGCAACCGCAGCCGCCGAGCCGAGCACCAGCCACTCGGTCGGCCGCTGACCGCAGATGAGCGCGTCGCCGACGCGTCTGCTGGCACCGAAGCCGACCCCCAGCTGGCTCGCCGTCACCGAGTCGTCGTCTGCCCGCACCAGCAGCTTCGTCACGGCCGATCGGTCCTGCAGCGTCAGCCGGTCGTGCAGCGTCAGCCGGTCGTGCAGCGTCAGCCGGTCGTGCAGCGTCAGCCGGTCGTGCAGCGTCAGCCGGTCGTGCAGCGTCAGCCGGTCGTGCACGGTCAGCTCGCCCGCGGCGACGGCGGAGGAGCTCACCACTGGGCTCTCGAAGGCGGGGAGCCGCTCAGCCACGGAGCCGATCCCCTGCCGGGTCGAAGTGGGCGTGCCGATCGAGCACCGTCGCCTCGATCCGTCGTCCGTCGACCATCACCACCGTGAGCGTCGTCCCGCCGGCCGCGGCGTCCGACACGACCTGGCCGAGACAGATCGACCGACCGAGCGTCGGCGACCAGCGGGACGACGTGATCCTGCCGATGATCTCGTTGCCGCCGGCCCGCACGATCTGGCACGCCTCCTCCGGCACGGTGTCGGGATCGACCGGCTGGATGGCCACCACGACGTTCGGCAGGTCCCCGTCGACTGCGATGTCGAGCTCGGGCTTGCCGGCGAAGTCCGGCTTGTCCAGCCTGATCAGGGCGGTCATGCCCGTGGCCGGCGCCTTGGTCAGCCCGTCGGTGTCCTGGCCGACGATGACGTGGCCCTTCTCCAGCCGCATGATCCGCTGGGCCTCGAGCCCGAACACACCGACGCCGAGATCCGAACCGGTGTCGAGCAGCGCCGTCCACACGTGGAGCCCGTGACCGGCTGGAACGTGCAGCTCGTAGGACAGCTCGCCGGTGAAGCCGATCCGCCACATGATGCAGTCCGGAACGCCGGCCACGGTGCCGGTCCTGACCGTCATGTACCCGAACGCCTCCGGGCTCAGGTCGACGTCGCCGACGAGCCGTCGCACCAGCTCACGGCTCCGGGGCCCGGCGACGTTGATGCTCGTGTAGCCGCTGGTGACCGGGGTGACGTGG
>JAHELU010000110.1 GCA_024644005.1 Acidimicrobiales bacterium
ACACTGACAGCCCGTAGATCCTGGCTCCATCGAACACCGCGCCCTCAACGATCACATCAGTGAAGTCCGCCTGGTAGAGGACCGCCCCGGCGAGTTCTGTCATGGTGAGGTTCGCCTCGGGGAGGCTCACCCCGGCGAGATTCGCCCCTTTGAGGTTGGCCTTCGTGAGGTTCGCCCCGGCGAGTTCCGCCTTGTTGAGGTTCGCCTCGGAGAGGTCCGCCCCGGTGAGGTCGGCTCGGTAGAGGTTCGCCCATGTGAGGTCCGCCCCCGCGAGTTCCACCCCAGCGAGGTTGGCCCTAGAGAGTTCGGACCCCGTCAGGTTCGCCCCGCCGAGGCCCGCCCTGGTGAGGTTCGCCCCGTAGAGGTTCGCCCCGCCGAGGTTCGCCCGGTGGAGGTTCGCCTCAGTGAGGTCGGCCCTGGTGAGGTTCGCCACGTAGAGGTTCGCCCCGCCGAGGTTCGCCCGGGTTAGGTCTGGCTCGTCGGGGAAACAGCGGCTGGCGTTCCACTCCTCAACGTCCTGGCGGAGGAGGGCCAGGAGTTCAGGGTCAGCCATTGGCCGTCTTCCGCCCTATGGGTACCAGGCATCCTCGGCCAGTAGTTCGGCCTGGCCAGGGGCGCCATCACCATCGCGGGTTCGTGGTGCTACAGATATCGACAAGCTGCCCGTCGCGCGTTTGCCCTGGTCAGCGAGCCCGAAAGGAGATTTGAACTCCTGACCTACGCATTACGAACGTGACCAGCTCCGTGCAACCAGTATCAAACCCCGCTGATTGAGAAGGTGAAGGCGTCGATGCAGTGCATCCCGTTCCAACGGACACCGGCGCGTGCCACAGGGATTCGTGGTCGAATTCGTAGTCGGATTCGTAGTCTGCGCCACGGTCGGATCAGGTCGGAGCCTCCCCACCCTCCGCAATCGTCGAGCTGTGCGGGTACTCGGGCAACAAGCCGGTTCCGCTCGCTTGGCCGGTGACAACCCAGAGTCAACGTATCGCATTTCGTGATACACTCAAGGCATGGCCCAAGCGATCTCAGTCCGGCTCGACGACGAGGCCGAACAGGCCCTCCGAGCACTGGAAGCATCGGGACTCAGCCGATCCGAAGCGATCCGCACAGCTCTCGTTGATTCAGCTCGTCGGCTGCGGCGAGGCGCTGAACTCGCGGCCGAGGTCGCGGAGCTCGAGGCCGACGACGCTGATCGCGCCGAGATGGCAGCGGTCGCCCAGCTGATGGAGTCACTGCGTGCTCCGGGGTGACGTCTTCCGCTTCAAGCTGCCCAAGGGCATCGGACACGAACAGCGTGGAGACCGATTCGGCGTCGTCGTTCAAGCCGACGAGTTCCTGCCGCGATCGGTCGTGCTCGTCGCCCCCACCTCTCGCTCAGCACGACCCGCCTCCTTTCGACCCGAGATCAGTGTCGCTGGCGATCGGACGCGGGTGCTGGTCGAACAGCTCGGTGCGGTGGACGCCACCCGGTTGGGCGACCTTGCAGGGCACCTCAGCTCGGAAGAGCTCTGGGGTATCGACGAAGCACTGCTCACCGTGCTCGGCCTGCGATAGCTCCTACGCCCCCCGCCGACGCGAGCAGCTTCCTGACCACGGACAGGACGCCATGTGGATCACCGGAGGGGGGATTGGTAGCTCCTGTCGCAGGCCGACCGGGAACGGGCCGATCGGCCTGCGTCTTCCCTTATCAGCGAGCCCGAAAGGAGATTTGAACTCCTGACCTACGCATTACGAATGCGTTGCTCTACCAACTGAGCTATTCGGGCAGGGCTCCAAGCCTATCGTCGCCTCCGGAGCGGAGACGCCGATATCGGGTCTAGTCGCCTCCCGGTGACAGGGTCAGGAACAGCTGCTGCAGCAGCAGGGCCTCGTTGGGGTTTCGGATCAGGTTCTCGGCGGTGGCCTGGATGGCGTCGAGGGCCTCGAACGTGGCCCGCTCCCCGATGGCCAGGTCCGAGCCGCCGACCAGGTGGTCCCGGTACACCCTGGCCATCGTGGCCAGGCCGAACCGGAGCTCGTCCGAGCGGAGCCGGCGGATCTCCCGCTTGTGCTTCGCCACGAGCTCGGCCCGGCCCGATCCTCGCTCCCCCAGCTGCTCGACCCGGGCCTCCAGCTGCTCGAGCTCCAGCTCGTGGCGGGCCTCCAACGGCCCCTGAGCCCGGTTCATGCCGGCCCTGACCTCGTTGACCAGCTCCGACACCATGAAGCCGGATCCGTCGAGCCGGCCCGGCACCGAGCGCCACAGCTCGGCCCGCTCGACCAGGTCGTCGTCGGTGGCCAGCAAGCGGGCCCGATCGAGGTCACCCCCTGCGGCCGCAGCTGCGACGGTGGCCCGGGCCGGATCGACCCCGTCGTCGGTCAACGCCCCTTCGAGCTCGGCCAGCGAGAGCGGGCCGAACTCCACGGTCACGCACCGGCTGGCGATCGTCACGATCTCCGGCGGCACCTCCTCCGCCAGGAGCACGAAGACCGCAGACGGCGGCGGCTCCTCGATCACCTTCAGCAGCTTGCCGATCGCCGCCTCCTCCATCGCCTCGGCCCCGACGACCACGATCACCTTCCGCTCCCCCTCGACGGGTGTTCGCAGACCCGCCTTGATGATCTCCTCCGCTTCCGATACACGCAGGGCGGCACCCTGCGGCTCGACGATCACGACATCGGGGTGCTTGGCCTCCGAAGCGAGGTGCATGGTCCGGGATCGGGCTTCCCCATCCTCGACCGAGGCGGCCAGTATCAGGCCGGCGAAGCCCAGCGCAGCGGTGAAGCTGCCGCTACCTCGGCCACCGAGGAAGAGATAGGCGTGGACCGGCGCCCTGGCCGCAGCGTCCAGGCGGGCCCTCGCCTCGGCCTGGCCGACCAGCGACGCCCAGGGGTCGAGGTCGGACACCGGAGCTGGGGACGAATCGGCCACGGGCCGACTGTAGTGTCCGCTCGACCCGATCCTGCCACGGTTCGACCTGGCCCGGCTCGGAAACCCCAGAACGACCTCGAGGTCCGGAGAGCCGGTCGGCCCCGGAGGCTCAGAAGTTGGTGACGGCGGAGCCGTGCCGGCGACGCCGCCTCCGCCGGAGGTACTCGACCCCCGAGCCGACCAGCGGCAGCCGGTCGACGATGGTCGGGCTGATGTCGGACCGGGTCGGCCTGGTGCCCACCAAGTTGGGCACGGCCAGGAGCCGGATGTGGGCTCGATCGACCCAGGCGAAGGTGTTGAGCGCTCCGTCCGACGGCATCGGCCCCCGCAGATCGTCGCCGGGCCGGCCAACCGCCACCGCTTGCAGGTGGGCGATCCAGGCATCGAGGCCCGACCGGTGTACGAAATAGGCGTGGGCACCGTTGACCTTGCCGGTGAAGCGGGCCCAGCCGACGGTCGGCTCGATCCCGTCGACCGGGTCGGGGGCGAGCGGTGCCTCGCCCCACTCGTCGAGATAGCCCAGGCTGGCGATGTGCCACGGGCGCTCCGTCAGCGCGGCGAGCAGGGCGCCCCCGTACCGATGCCAGCGGCGGCCGAACGAGAGGTCGTCCTCCAGGACCAGCACCCGCTCCACACTGCTGTCCCTGGCCCAGGTGGCGGCCTGCAGATGGGCGTCGAGGTTGCTGCGGAAGCCGCGGCTCGCGAACCCTCCGGCGTCGGTGAACCGACGCGGGCGGATGAGGTGGACGTCCCGATCGGCCGTCACCAGCTGGGCGGTTGCGGACCGCAGCTCGTACAGCGAGTCCTGGAGCCGGCCGGGACGATTGGCCATGTTGATGAGGATGGGGTGAGCGAACGAGAGCAGATCGACACCCGCGGCGGCCCGGCGGTTCATTCCCCGGTGATCGACACGGGGAAGGGGGAGCTTTACTTCTCGCCGAGCATCGGCGCCAGCCGGCGCCACACCTCCCGGGTGACCTCGTCGATGGTCCCGGTTCCGTCGACCACGATCCACCGCTCCGGCTCCTCGGCCGCCAGCCGGTCGAAGGCCTCCGTGACCCTCGTGTGGAAGGCGTCAGCCTCCTGCTCGAAGCGATCGAGTGACCGGGGCAGCCGACCTGCCGCCACCGAGCGGGGGACCCGAAGGTAGACCACGATGTCCGGCCAGCGACCGTAGATCGCCCAGTCGTTGACCGAGCGGATGTTGTCGACACCGAGCTCCCGGCCGGCGCCCTGGTAGGCGAGCGACGAGTAGACCGATCGATCCGCCACGACGTGGGTGCCATCGGCCAGGGCGGGGATCACCACGTCCGCCAGGTGTTGGGCCCGATCCGCCGCCATCAGCAGCGCCTCGGCACGCGGCCCGACCCGGTAGGAGTCGGCATCGAGCAGCAATGCCCGGAGCTGTCCGCCGAGCGGCGTCCCGCCTGGCTCCCTCGTCAGTACCGCTCCGAGCCGGTCGGCCATCAGCGCGGCCTGGGTGCTCTTGCCACACCCCTCGCCGCCCTCGAAGGCGATGTAGGCGGCCAAGGTCAGCTCTTGGACCGGGCCTTCTTGGCCGCCGGCTTGCGGGCGCCCGACTTGCTGGCCGATTTCTTGGCCGGCTTGCGGCTCGACTTCTTGGCTGGGGACTTGCGCTGGTTGCCGGGCTCGAGGGCCAGCTTCTGTCGCCGGATGGCGAGCAGCTCCGACGCCCGGGTGATGTCGATCCGCTCGACCGTGTCGGTGGCGGTCAGGCTGGCGTTCACCTCGCCGTCGGTCACGTACTCGCCGAACTGGCCGCTCTTGACCACCACCGGTAGGTCGGTGGTGGGATCGATCCCGAGCTCCTTGAGCGGTCCCGCCGCCGACTGGCCTCGGCGGCGCTTCGGTTGGGCGAACAGCGCCACCGCCTGATCGAGGGTCATCGTCAACAGCTCCGCTTCGTTCTCGAAGCTCCTCGTGTCCGGCCGCTTGCCGTCCTCGGCCGGCTCCTTCGTCAGGTAGGGGCCGTGCGGGCCGTTGCGGGCCGTGATCTCCAGGCCGTCGCTCGGGTCGGTACCGATGACCCGGGGAATCGACAGCAGCTCGAGGGCCTGCTCGAGGGTGAGCTCCTCCATCCTCATGCCGGAGAAGAGGGAGCTGGTCTTCGGCTTGTTCTCGTCCGTGACCTTCTTCGGCATCTCACCGAGCTGGACGTACGGCCCGAACTTGCCGTCCCGGACGAAGACCGGGAGACCGGTCTCGGGATCGTGGCCGAGCAGGATGACGTCGGGCACGGCCATGATCTGGGCTGCCCGCTCGGTGTTCAGCTCGTCAGGGGTCACGTCGTTGGGGATGGCCTTCGTCTCGATCAGGTTGCCCCAGACCATCAGGCCGTCGCCGACGGCGGTGACCGAGTGGTCCCGCACCGCCCGGGAGGGGAAGCTCTCGAAACGGACCGGGCGCTCGAGGCCGGCACCGAACCGGTAGGCGTTGACCGGAACGTCGTCGTCGACGATCACCAGCTCCTCGCCGATCGCGTGGACGTCGGCCAGGTGGCCGTCGATCTCGGCTCCCGGGATCCAGTGCCAGTCATCCCCGGACAGCTCGGCCACCCGGATCTTCGTTGCGGTCTTGAACCAGGCGACGGCGTAGGCCCGGTCGCCGCAACCCAAGGCCCTGGCCTCCTTGGGCTTCTTCCCGTCGAACGTGATGATGGTCGGCGCCTCACGCCAACGATCTCCGGCCGGATCGTAGAACCAGCCGTCGCTGCCGTCCCACACCAGGACGTCGGAGCCGGCCATCGAGGCGATCGCGTCCTCGGAGACGCCGACTTCCAGAGTGGCGCCGGGCGTGGCGAAGCCGGTGCCAGGGTCGAACGTGGTGACCGCCAGCTGGCCCTGGCCCCAGCCGACACCGATGACCACGTCACCGGTCCAGAGCGCAGCGTGGAATCCGACCGGGGTGGACAGCTCCTCCGGCAGGGTCCGCCAGGTGTCGGTGGCGGGGTCGTACATCGCCCCGCGGCCTGCGGCCCCGAGCACGACCATCTGGCGATACTGGTGGCCGGTCCACACCGCAGCCGCCGGGACGCCGGTCCACGAGCACTCGGCGATCGGTCGCCACGTGTCGGCCGCGGGGTCGTAGGCCGCACCGTCGATCGGTTCCGACAGGAGCGGTCCGCCCTGGGTCTCGCGATGGCCACAGATCAACAGCTCGGAGCCCGTCGAGACCCCGACCAGGTTCCGCCGGAGGTGGAACGTGGATGGGGCGGTCGGCTGCCACCGGTCGATGGGGCCCTCGCCGCGCTCGGTGCTCGGCGGGTGCTCGAGCACGAAGCCACCGAGCCGGCCGCGCTCCAGGTAGGGGCCGAACTGGCCGACCCTGGCCACGATCGGGACACCGGTGCCGTCGATCCCGATGGGGATCGAGTTGACCGACCGGGCGTCGATGTCACCGAGCCGGTCCGCCACCTTCTCCCGGAGACCGGGCTCCTCGTCCTCGCCGAAGTAGAACTGGGACAGCCAGGGGACCACGTCCTCGGTGCCGCTGGCGATGTTGTCCAGGTCGCCCTCCATGCGGGCGGTGAACGCGTAGTCCACCAGATCGGGGAAGTGCTGCTCCAGCAGCGTGATCACGGCGAACGCCAGGAAGCTCGGCACCAGGGCCGAGCCCTTCTTCCACACGTAGCCGCGGTCCTGGATGGTGGTCATGATCGAGGCGTAGGTCGAAGGCCGACCGACGCCGAGCTCCTCGAGCTTCTTCACCAGCGAGGCCTCGGTGAACCGGGAGGGCGGCTGGGTGTCGTGGCCCGCCGCCTCGATGTCGGTCAGGTCGGCCCGATCCCCCTCCTGGAGCGCCGGCAGCCGCTTCTCGGTCCCGGCACCATCGTCGTCACCGACGTCCGACTCGTCCCTGCTCTCGACGTAGGCCTTCAGGAAGCCCTGATGGGAGATGACCGTGCCGGAGGTGGAGAACACGGCGTTGCGGCCCCCGGCCGTGTCCGCCCCCAGCTTGAGCGTCACCGTCTCACCGGTGGCGTCCGTCATCTGGGAGGCGATCGTGCGCTGCCAGATCAGCTGGTAGACCCGCAGCTCGGGAGCGCTCAGCTCCTGCGCAACCTGATCGGGCGTCCGGAACGTGTCACCCGATGGGCGAATCGCCTCGTGGGCCTCCTGGGCGTTCTTCACCTTCTTCTGGTAGGTCCGGGGACCGTCCGGCAGGTACTGGGCCCCGAAACGCTCGGCGATCTGGGCCCTGGCCGCATTCACCGCCGCCTCCGACAGCGTGGTTGAGTCGGTGCGCATGTAGGTGATGTAGCCCCGCTCGTACAGCCCCTGGGCCACCCGCATCGCCTGACTCGACGACAGGCGCAGCTTGCGGCTGGCCTCCTGCTGGTAGGTGGACGTGATGAACGGCGCGGCCGGGGTCCGGCGATAGGGCTTCGCCTCCCGGCTCTTCACCTCGGCCGGCCGGCCTCGCAGCTCGCCGGCCAACTCGGTGGCGCTGGCCTGGTCGAGATGGACCGCGCCGTCGCGCTGGATCGTGCCGTCCTGGGCGAAGTCACGGCCGGTGGCGATTCGCCGCCCGTCCAGCTCCAGCATCACCGCCTGGAAGGGACGCTCTGCGGCGTGCTCGGCGTCGGTGGCGGTGAACGTCGCGGTGAGGTCCCAGTAGTTGGCGGAGCGGAACGCCATGCGCTCCCGCTCCCGCTCGACCACGATCCTGGTGGCGACGCTCTGGACCCGACCGGCCGACAGCCGGGGCTTGACCTTCTTCCACAGGACCGGTGAGACCTCGTAGCCGTACAGCCGGTCGAGCAATCGGCGGGCCTCCTGGGCGTCGACCAACCGGCGATCGAGCTCGCGGGGGTTGTCGATCGCCCGCCGGATGGCCTCGGGCGTGATCTCGTGGAACACCATGCGCTTGACGGGAACCCGGGGGTTCAGCACCTCGAGCAGGTGCCAGGCGATGGCCTCCCCCTCGCGGTCCTCGTCGGTGGCGAGCACGAGCTCGCTCGCGTCCTTCAGCAGCGACTTGAGCTTCTTCACGTGATCGGACTTGCGATCCGACACCACGTACAGGGGCTTGAAGTCGTTGTCGACGTCGATCCCCATCGACGACCACTTCTCCTTCTTGTAGGCGGCCGGTATCTCCGCCGCCTTCGATGGCAGGTCACGGATGTGCCCGATCGACGATTCGACGACGTAATCATCGCCGAGATAGCCGGCAATGGTCTTTGCCTTGGCTGGGGATTCGACGATGACGAGCGGCTGGGGCACGTTCGGAGGTTACGAACCCTTTTGGCGATTTTGCCAACACCGCCTCGATATTTTTCGGAGAGGCTCGCCGACGAGCCGCCGACCGGCGGGGCTGGAATCCCGCTAGGGACGTGGTCCTTCGGCCACCTTGGAGCGGCCACCGGCCGCCCCGGGGACCGGGGAAGTTTTTTCGAGTTCCGCCGCCGGCAGGCCATGCGGCACCTCGATCCCGGCGACGCGATCGGCCCCCGCCCGCCGGAGGACGAACCAGCCGAGAAGGGTGGCCAGCAACGACGCTATCAGGATGCCCATGATCGCCTCATCGAGCTGGGGCAGGGCGTTCCCGTCGGCGTCGACGAAGGCCAGCTTGGCGATGAACAGCGCAACGGTGAAACCGATGCCGGCCACCGCCCCACCGCCGATGACGTGCCTGAAGGTGATGCCCTGGGGCATGCTGGCGACGTCGAGGCGGACCGCCAGGAAGGTGAAGAGCGAGACGCCGACGGTCTTGCCGACCACCAGCCCGAGCACGATGCCGAGGGTGATCCGTGACGAGAGCGCGTTCGACACCGCGCCCCCGGAGAGGGGGATACCGGCGTTGGCCAGGGCGAACAGCGGGACGACGATGAAGCTGGTCCAGGGGCTGAGCAACTGGGCCATGCGCGTGGTGACGGCAACCGTCTCCCGCATCTTCCAGTTGACGTCCATGATCCGCTCGGGAGCGGTGTTGTCGCCGGACAGGGTGTCCTCGATGCTCTCGAAGGGCCGCGCCCCCAACAGGGGCGTGGCCGGGGCCAGGAGACCGAGCACGACCCCTGCGATGGTGGCGTGCACGCCGGACCGGAAGGTCGCATACCAGATGATGATCCCGATCACGGCATAGATCGGGGTGTACCAGACCCCGAGCCTGGTGAGGACGACGACGAAGACGACGAGCCCGATGGCCAGGGCCAGCCAGTCGAACCGGATGCTCGTGGTGTAGAACACGGCGATGACGAGGATGGCGCCGATGTCGTCGACGATGGCCAGCGTCAAGAGGAAGAGCTTGAGCCGCTGGGGAACGGCCGGGCCGAGGAGGGCGAGCACACCGACTGCGAATGCGATGTCGGTCGCCATCGGGACGCCCCAACCGTTCGAGCCGGGGCCGCCCCCGACCACGACCGCGTAGACGGTGGCGGGCACGATCATGCCGCCGAGCGCAGCGATGGCCGGCAGCGCCGCCACTCTCGGGTCCCGCAGGTCTCCGACGACCAGCTCGGACTTGATCTCGACGCCGACCACGAAGAAGAACAGGACCATCAGGGCGTCGTTGACCACCTTCTCGAGCGATCCGTCGAAGAGCGTCCAGCTCCCTATGTCGATGACGAGATGGGTCTCCCAGAGGTGGTGGTAGGACTCGCCGATCTCCCCCGGCAGGTTGACCCAGATCAGAGCGACCGCCGTGGCGATCAGCAACAACACGCCAGAGGCGGTCTCCTGGGCCAGGAACCGGACCATCGGCCGAGCGACGACCTTGGCCAGCCGGGTGTCGCCCCCGCTCCACGCTTCCTTCCGAACTTGTATCGAGGGTTCAGACACGACTCACAACTCAAGGCGATCAGACTGGCGGAGATCTCTACTGATGTATACCCGCTCGACGCCCGAGCCAGACATGGCGAACGAGATCGCCCGCCTCGGCCTCGGCCGGTACCGCCGCCGGCTACTGGTAGAGCTCCACCTCCACTATGGTCCCCGATTCGGCAGAGACGAAGCTGCAGGCGGTGGCCAGCCGCTCCATCAGCGGCACACCGAATGCCCCCTCGATCAGCAGCCGATCTGGGTGGGTGATGTCGGGCACCTCGTACTGCTCGGGCATGCCGGGGCCCTCGTCCTTCACCGCCAGGCGGACCACGCCGTCGTTGACCTCGCACACGATGACCACCCGGCCGCCCTCGTCGCTGGCGAGGTTGGCCTGGATCGCGTTCGTGGTCGCTCCCGAGGTGACCCACCGCAGGTCGTCGAGGCGGTCACCCTTGAGCGCCTCGACGGCGTTCGTGGCGGCGGCGACAACCATCCGCACGACCGCGACCAGTTCGACCCGGGACGGTATGTCTATCTCGATTACCCCGCTGGACTGCTGCCGGTCCGGCAGCGACGACTCGTCTTCCACTTACGGCATACGATACCTGGCGATCGTCGCGTCGGACACGAGCCGGGTTGCTCAGTTCGGACGGTCCACGTACTGGCCGATGCGCTTCACCCAGGCGCTGTAGGAGCCGATGTTGCCGGCAACCGGGAGCCGCAACCAGCGCCACGGATGGACCTCGACCGGGGCGATGACGGCGGCCAGGCGCCGCCATCCCGGAACCGGACAGAACGTGGCGGCCACCGGCCGCCCGGCCAGCACCGACTGCGGATCGCCGAGGTGGATCTCGACCTCGCGATCGATCGCCAGCTCGCCCAGCGTCTCCACGAGGAACACGAGCCGCTTCGACGACAGGCGGAGCCCGGCCAGCAGCTCACGGTCGAACACGAAGACCGCCGGTAGATCCGGATTGGCGGCGAGCGCCGGATCGTCGGCCCCCAACGATTCCGCGGTCAGCCACACGGCCTCGGCCTCGCCGGTCCGCTCGACGTTGAGCGGGCCGATCGTCCGCCCGAGATCGGGGTCGGCCGAGATCAGGGGATCGGCGTCGACCCGTTCGAGCTCGGGCTCGTCCGGCCAGTCGTCGATCGGGCAGGCTGCGGCCAGCTCACAGGTTGCGCACAGCCCGGGGGCGCGCTTCTCGACCTGCCACCGGGAGAAGCCGTACGGCCGATTCGAGCCGATGCCGGTGGCCCACTGCCAGCCGAGCCGGTTGGCCGCTCGTGACCCGTCGAGCAGGTGCCGGAAGAAGTACTCCTCGCCGGCCTCCCAGTCGTGGCGGTTGCGGACGGTCCAGTGGCTGGCCAGCCACATCCTCGTCTGGTTGACCAGCCAACCGTCCTCCTCCAGCTCGCCGACGGTCAGCTCGATGCAGGCCAGTCGCTCGTCCCACGGCGCGGGCGCTCCGTCGCCGCCCGGCCCCGGACCCGGTACGGGTTCGGTGCTCGGATAGCGGCGCCGCAGCGGTCGAGCGGTGGCCGGCCCGAGCCTGGCGTACCAGTGGCGGGCGTACTCCTGCCACAGCAGCTCGTCGCGAAACTTGCGCACGTCCCGGCTCGGACCACCCGCCACGGCGGCCCAGACCCGGGCCAGGGGCAGCAGGCCGTGGCGTATATAAGGTGAGAGCCCCGAGGCGCCGCGACGGTGCTGGGGGTAGGCCTCGTTGCGCCTGGCGGCATAGCCGTCGACGTCGAAGCGGTCGAGGGCCCGGTCGGCGGCCGATTGGCCACCGTGGAAGCGGGGAGAGGCGACGACCTCCTCCTCGGCGTAGAGGCCGGTCAGCTGGTCGGCCACGAACCGCTCGGCCTCGCTGCGACCCACTTCCGGCGTCGGCAACCGCCGGGAGGTCGACGACGTCGACCTCATCGAGGCTCTTCCCATGCTCCGGCGTTCCTTCTCGATCGCGGGACGACAAATGCCCCGCAATGGTAGGTCAGCGGCCGGTGATGGGCAGTACCATCGCCGGATGACCCTGCAGGACTCAGCCAGCGACGCCACGGCCAGCATCGACACGCCGGAAGCCAACGCCTACCGGGCGGCACTCGACGTGATCGGCGCCGTGGAGCCGAGCGTCGCCGATCACATCAGGGGCGAGCTGGGGAACCAGCGGAGCCAGCTCAAGTTGATCGCGTCCGAGAACTACGCCAGCCCTGCGGTGCTGCTCGCGATGGGCAACTGGTTCAGCGACAAGTACGCCGAGGGCACGCCCGGCCACCGCTTCTACGCCGGCTGCGAGTACGTCGACAAGGTCGAGACGTTGGCCGCCGACCATGCGAAGGCGCTGTTCGGGGCCGAGTACGCGTACGTCCAGCCCCATTCGGGCATCGACGCCAACCTGGTGGCGTTCTGGTCGATCCTGGCCCACCGGGTCGAGGCTCCGTTCCTCGTCGATCACGGGGCCAAGCACGTCAACGACCTGTCCGACCACGATTGGGAGGAGCTGCGGCAGTCGTTCGGCAATCAGCGCATGATCGGCATGGCCCTCGACGCCGGCGGTCACCTGACCCACGGCTTTCGGCCCAACATCTCGGGCAAGCTCTTCGACCAGCGGTCCTACACGGTCGAGCGGGACACCGAGATGCTCGACTACGACCAGGTGGCGGCGGCCGCCAGTGAGTTCCAGCCACTCGTGATCGTCGCCGGGTACTCCGCCTACCCTCGGCGGATCGACTTCGCCAAGATGCGGGAGATCGCCGACTCCGTCGGGGCCACGCTGATGGTCGACATGGCCCACTTCGCCGGGCTGGTGGCCGGCGGGGTGCTGACCGGCGACTTCGACCCCGTCCCCAACGCCCACATCGTCACCTCCACCACCCACAAGTCGTTGCGGGGCCCCAGAGGAGGGATCGTGCTGTCGAACGAGCCGGAGCTGGCCGGGTTCATCGACAAGGGCTGCCCGATGGTGCTCGGCGGCCCCCTGGCCAACGTGATGGCCGCCAAGGCGGTTGCCTTCGCGGAGGCCCGGCAACCGTCGTTCGCCACCTACGCCCAGCAGGTGGCCGACAACGCCGTTGCGCTGGCCGAGGGCATCAAACGGCGGGGTGGGCGGATCGTCACCGGTGGCACCGACAACCATCTCGTTCTGGTCGACGTGCAGCCGTTCGGGCTCACCGGCCGCCAGGCCGAGTCGGCCCTTGAAGCGGCGGGGGTGATCGTCAACCGCAACTCGATCCCCTTCGACTCGAACGGGGCCTGGTACACCTCCGGGATCCGGCTCGGCACGCCGGCGCTGACCACCGTCGGGATGGACACCGGCGACATGGACGTGGTGGCGGACATCATCTGCGGGGTGTTGGACAACACCGAGCCAACCACCACGAAGGCGGGCGATCCGTCGAAGGCCCACTTCGACCTGGACGACGGGGTCTGCCGCTCGCAGCGGTCCCGGGCGGCCGAGCTGCTGGCCCAGAACCCGCTCTACCCCACCCTCGGGACGCTGTAGGTCGGCGGCGGCACGTCGCCGGGCCCTGACCAGGCCGCCCCGCTGGCTGGGTCGTCCCAGCCGTCAACTAGGCTGTATCGGGTGGACGCTGCGGCTGGCGACACCCTCACGAGCACCAGCCAGGCCGGCGCGCCGGCGCCTGCTGGTGTCGGGCGCGCCGCCGAGCTGCCCTTCAGCGGGGAGGACATCACCGTCCGCTGGCACCGGGCGGCCAGAGCTGGTGGTGGTGCCGTGGCGCCTGCGAACGGGACCGAGGTGGCCGAGCCGCTGTCGATCGGGCAGACCATCGAGCAGTTCCGGCGGGACGGCCGCCTGGTCCACCTCGAGCGGCTGCCGGCCCGGCCGGCCGCCTACCAGGAGCTGGCCCGGCCGCTGCCGCCCAAGGTCGCCCGGTGCCTCCCGGACCGTCTCTACACCCACCAGGCCAGGGCCATCGACCTGCTGCGGGACGGCCAGTCCGTGGTCATCGCCACCGGGACGGCGTCGGGCAAGTCGATGTGCTTCCAGCTCCCGATCGCCGAGTCGGTGGTCAGCGGCCTGCGGTCGGGCACCTCGCTGCTGCTCTACCCCACCAAGGCCCTGGCCCAGGACCAGCTCCGGGCCTTCAACGACCTGTACATCCCGGACCTGAAGGCGGTCACCTACGACGGCGACGCCTCGAACGAGCAACGGTCGTGGGCGAGGGCCAACGCCAACGTGGTCCTGACCAACCCCGAGATGCTCCACCACGGCCTGCTCCCCCACCACGGCAAGTGGGCCACGTTCCTGAAGCGACTCGATTACGTGGTCGTCGACGAGCTGCACGTCCTGCGAGGCATCTTCGGCACCCACGTGTCCCACGTGCTGCGGCGACTCGCCAGGCAGTGCGCCCGCTACGGCAGCAACCCGACCTTCGTCTTCTGCTCGGCCACGATCGGCGAGCCGGAGGTCCTGGCGGCCGAGCTGTGCGGCCAGCCGGTGGTGGCCGTCACCGATGACGGATCACCGTGCGGCGAGCGCCAGGTTGCGCTCGTCCAGCCGGCCGTCGTCGACCACGAGCGGGGCATCCGGCAATCGCCGGCCACCGAGACGATCCGGGCCGTCTCGGAGCTCGTCCTCAGCGGCCGGCGGGTGATCGCCTTCTGCGGCAGCCGTGCCCTGACAGAGCGGGTGGCGGCCGGGGTCGCCCGCTCGCTGCCCGACGAGCTGGCTGACGCGGTCCGGCCATACCGCAGCGGCTACCTGGCCGCCGAGCGGCGGGAGATCGAGGCCGAGCTGGTGAGCGGCTCGTTGCGGGCGGTCGTCACCACCAGCGCCCTGGAGCTCGGGGTCGACATCAACGGCCTCGATGCCACCGTCCTCTGCGGGTTTCCGGGCACGATCTCGTCGATGTGGCAGCAGATCGGCCGGGCTGGTCGATCCCGCCAGGAGTCGATCTCGGTGCTGGTGGCGGGTGACGATCAGCTCGACCAGTGGTTCGTGAACCACCCGAAGGACCTGTTCGAGCGGCCACCGGAGCCGGTGGTGGTCAACGTCGCCAATCCGAACATCCTCGATCCCCACCTCGGGTGCGCGGCCTACGAGTGGCCGCTGGCCCAGGTGGACGAGCGGTGGTGGGATGGCCTCGACGACGCCGTCCACCGGAACGTCCTCAGCGACGAGCTGCGTATCCGGCCCGACCGACACCGGCTGCCCCGGGCCGTGTGGGACGGGCGGGGCATGCCGTTCCACCGCATCAGCCTCCGCTCGGCCTCGGGGGGCGAGGTACGCATCGTCGACACCGACGAGCAGCTGATCGGCACCGTCGACCTGGCCAGGGCCGCCAGCCTGGTCCATCCGGGAGCGGTCTACCTCCATCGCGGCCAGCCGTGGAAAGTGGTCGATCTGGACCTCACCGCACGGGAGGCGATCGTCGAGCCAGACGAGGGCAATACCTGGACCCAGGCCAGGTCCCGGATCGACATCGAGGTGCTCGACACCGCCACCACCAAGGCGGTGGGGGCGTCGACGCTCCACCTCGGCGAGGTCCGGGTGACCACCCAGGTGGTCGGCTACCAGCTCAAGGAGATCGGCACCAGGACGGTCCTGGCCACCGAAGACCTCGACCTCCCGCCCCAGGAGCTCATCACCCGCTCGATCTGGTACGAGTGGTCGCCGGCCCTCATCCGCCAGACCGGTATCCGACCGTTCGCCCTGCCCGGCGCCCTGCACGCCGCCGAGCACGCCGCCATCGGGATCCTGCCCCTGTTCACGATCTGCGACCGGTGGGACGTCGGTGGCGTGTCCATCGCCGAGGCACCCCATTCCGGCCTGCCGTCGGTCTTCATCTACGACGGCTACCCGGGTGGGGCGGGCGTGGCCGAGCTGGCGTTCGCTGCGGCCGACCGGCACCTCGCAGCCACAGCCGAGGTGCTCGACGACTGTGGGTGCAGTGCGGGCTGCCCCTCCTGCGTCCAGTCGCCGAAGTGCGGCAACGGCAACGAGCCGCTCGACAAGATGGCGGCGCTGGCCCTGCTGCGGAACACGCTCGGCGAGCCGGAGCCGTTCTGACCCTGCTGTCGGCGATCACTCCACGGCGACGACGGCCCTTGCCGACAGCTCGACGTCGCCGATGAGCGCGCCGACCACCGGCACGACGGTCGGCGAGCGGTAGTCGACCTGGACGGCCAGCAGATCACCCCGGGACCGGCCCCCGATCAGGTCGACCCGGAGACGGTCAGGGTCGATGGCCGCCGAGACCGCCTCGGCCCTGGCGACGACCGCACGGCGGTCGGGTTCGACCGCCGCCCGCCGGGCCGCCTCCCGGGCGACATGATGGACCGCCACGTAGTCCCGGGCCACCACGCCCACCTGGACGACGAGCAGCAGCAGGATCAGCAGCAGCGGGAGGAGCACGGCGAGC
>JAHELU010000111.1 GCA_024644005.1 Acidimicrobiales bacterium
CCGTCGCTCCGGCGTGGGCCGGTTGCCAGCCGAGCGATTCCACCACCGGATCCGGCGGAGGCTCGCTCGAGGTGAACCCGATCGGTGCTGCCGTGAGCTGCTCGCCCTCCGGCTGACCGTCGGCGGCGGACCAGGAGCCAGCCACCTCGGGCGGGGCGGCGACCGCGGCTCGCGTGTCGCCCCAGGGTCCGGCCGCGAGCGTTGCGGTGACCACGATGCGCTGCCGGGCCGAGTACTTGGGGTGGCAGGCGGTCAGGGTCAACCGATCGTCGCCCCGATCGGCCAGGACGCCGACGTCGGTCGGATCGACGATCCGGTGACCGAGCCCGGCACCCGTGCCGTCGCCCTGGTCCTCGACGAGGTAGGTGAACGTGCCGTCGAGGGTCTCGACCAGGATCTCGTCTCCCGGCTGGAGGAGATCGATGTCGAAGAACGGAGCACCGTGGGTGGTGCGGTGACCGGCGATCGAGACGTTGCCCGACCCGCCGGGGAGCGGGGTCGAGCGGTAGTGGCCGGGACCGGAGCGCAACGCATCCCTCGTGGTGCCCTCCACGATGGTCTTGCGGACCCCGATGGCCGGGATCTCCAGGAGCCCGACCGGGTCGCCCGGATCGGGGGGTGAGGCCGTCGCCCGGCCCGAGATCGGGACCGGTGGCTCGTCCGGCGGCGGCTCGACGACTCGATGGTCGTGGTCGTCGGCGGCCGACGGTGGGACATCGTCGGTTGTCGCCGCCGCCAGCTGCCCGAGGAATTGGCTCTCGAGCGCCGTCTGGGCCTCGGCCTCGGCGAGCCCGGTCCCCCAGAGCTGGAATGCGGCGAACGCCAGGACCAGCCCCCCGGCCACCATGAGCGCCCGCCCGAGAGCGGCCGCCAATCCGGTCGCTCGGCCCATCAGCGGTCCCTGTCCGCCTGTCGTGCGGTAGTTCGATCGAGACATGTCTCCTGCCCTATCGGGTCCGATCGGCCCAATTTGAAGGCGGGGCGGTGGCCCGTATCGTTGTCCACAGTGTCTGATCCGTCGACGACGTTTGGCGGCCCGGCGGTGGTGCAGATGGACGGGGCGATCAGCCTCATCGATCAGTTCCCCGCCCTGGCCGGGCTCGATCTCGTCGTCGACGAAGGAGAGATCGTGCTGGTGCGCGGCCCGAACGGGGCCGGCAAGAGCACCCTGTTGCGGTTGTGCGCCGGGCTGGCCCCGCTGAACGGCGGCTCGGCGACGGTGCTCGGCTACGACCTGGCCGATCGGGGGCAGCGGCGGAAGCTCCGCCGGGAGACCGGGCTCCTGGCTCACGAGACCTTCCTCTACGACGAGTTGACGGTCGAGGAGAACGTCCAGTTCTGGGCCAAGGCCAACCGGGTCGACGTCACCGCCATCGAGCCCGTGCTGGACCGCCTCGAGCTCGGGGGCCGGCTGCGCACCGTCAGGGTCTCCAACCTGTCGGCCGGCCAGCGGCGCCGGACCTCGCTCGCGGTCATGGTCTGTCGGCGGCCGCGGCTGTGGCTGCTCGACGAGCCGCACGGTGGCCTCGACCACACCGCCCGCAACTTCGTCGACGATCTGATCAAGCACGCCATCGGCTTCGGGGCGACGGTGCTGATCGCCTCCCACGACATCGAGCGGACCACCGAGCTCGCAACCAGGATCGTGACGATCGCCGGTGGCCAGGCCCTGGCGACAGCGCCCCGCCCGGAGCGTGAGCAGCGGGAAGGGTCCGAGCTCCGTGCTCCATGACGCCTGGGTCATGGCTCGCAAGGACCTACGCATCGAGCGGGGCTCCCGAGTGGTGCTCGGACAGATCCTGCCGTTCGGCGCGCTGGTGCTCATCCTGTTCGGGTTGGCCATCTCGCCGGACCTGACCGTGCTCGGCACCGAGCGACGGACGGTCCTCGCGCAAGCCGCCCCCGGGCTGTTCTGGATGGCGGTGCTGTTCTCGTCCCTGCTGGCCCTCGGCCGATCGTTCGCCATCGAGGCTGCGGACGGCAACCTCGATGCCCTCAAGATGGCCGGACTCGACCCGGCCGGGATCTTCGTCGGCAAGTCGGTGGCCGTCACCGTCGAGCTGATGGTGCTGGAGGTGCTGCTCGGGTTCGGGGCATTCGTGCTGTACGGGGCACCGCTGGCCGACCCTGTGTTATTGGCCACAGCGCTCCTCCTGGCTACGACCGCGGTGACCTCGGCGGGTACGCTGTATGCGGCACTGGCGTCCGGGTTGAGAGTCCGGGACACCCTGGTTCCTCTGCTCGTCCTGCCGGTGCTGGCACCCGTCCTGTTGGCTGCCACACTGGCAACCGACGCCGCGGTCTTCGGGCCGACGGGCAACGGCTGGTCCTGGACCATGCTGCTCGGGGTTTTCGCCCTGCTTTATCTCGGAATCGGAATGCTCAGCTTCGGCCCGATCATGGAGGAATCGTGAACCAGACCACAGGCTCCAGGGCTACCAGGATCCTCGGGGTCGGCGCACTGGTGGCGCTGGCCGTGATGCTGGTGTTCGGGCTGGTCTTCTCACCGCCGGAGGTCGATCAGCGGGACGCGGTGCGGTTGATGTACATCCACCTCCCGTCGGTTGCGGTGGCCTACACCGGGTTCGCGATCACCTTGGTGGCGAGCGTGATCCACCTCAGGAAGGGCTCGGTCTTCTGGGACCTGGTCGCCGGCGCTGCGGCCGAGATCGCCGTGCTGTTTACCGGGTTCGTCCTGATCAGCGGAGCCCTCTGGGGCAAGCCGACATGGGGCGTCTACTGGCAGTGGGACCCCCGGCTGACCAGCACGACGGTCATGTTCATCATGTATCTCGGCTACCTCGCCCTCCGTCGGCTCGATCTGCCGCCCGAGGTCCGGTCCCGCCGAGCCGCCATACTCGGCATCATCAGCTTCATCAACGTCATCATCGTCCACTACTCCGTCCAGTGGTGGCGGGGCCTCCACCAGGGCCAGACCCTCGGTGTCGACACCAAGCTCGACGGGATGATGCTGTTCACGCTCTTCCTGAGCGTGGTGGCCTTCATGACGGTCGGGGCGTGGCTGCTGATCCACCGGTTCCGGGTGGCGTGGCTCGAGTACCAGATCGGCCTGCTCGGCTTCGAGCACGCACTGGCGGAGCGGCGGGCCGAGAACGAGACCAGCGGTCTCTACGGGAGTGGTGCATAGATGCAGTACCGGATCGGTTCCTCCATGCAGTTGCGGATCGGTGCCTAGATGCACTGGGAGTATGTGTTCGCCGGGTACGGGATCGTATTCGCCAGCCTCGTCGTCTACGTGGTGTCCGTGCTGTACCGGGGTCGGGAGCTGAGTCGCCAGGTGCCGGACGACAGAAGGCGTTTCCTTGACTGAGCTCGACCTCACCCCGCAGCAACCGGCCGCGCCCCGGTCCCGACCGTGGCGCAACTGGCTGATCATGGGGGGCCTCGCGCTCGTGGCCGGGGTCGTGCTCTACCAGGCGCTGACCAGCGCCCGCGTGTTCTTCCTCAACGTCGACGAAGCCGTCGAGCAGCGGGCGACCCTGGGCGACGACACCTTCCGGATGCAGGGGACGGTGATCAGCGAGCCCGAGACCGCAGCGGACGGTGCGCTGCTGTTCACGGTCAGCTTCGGTGGGGCGGACGCCGAGATCCGCCACGTCGGCGACGAGCCGTCGAACCTGTTCAAGCTGGGCGAGCAGGTCGTGGCCGAGGGTCACTGGGAGGGACGGGTCTTCGAGTCGAGCCAGATCCTGGTCAAGCACTCCGAGGAGTACGTGGAGGACAACCCGGACCGGGTCGACTACGAGCTCGACGAGACCGTCCCAGAAGCGGGCTAGCTTCGTGAACGCGCTCATCGGCCTCGGCTTCGTCACGCTGGGACTCGCTGCGTCGGTGCTGGGGGCGGCCGGTGGCGTGTTCGCCCTCGTGACCGACCGGCTGTACCTGCTGAAGACCATCAGGTCCTGGGCGATGCTGGTCCTGGTCGCTGCGGTCGGCGCCTTCACGGTGATGGAGATCGCCCTCTTCCAGCGGGACTACAGCCTGGCCTACGTGAGCAAGGTCGGCAGCGACGAGACGCCGCCGCTGTTCAACTTCGCCGCCCTCTGGTCGTCGCTGGAGGGATCGATCCTGCTGTGGGCGCTGGTGCTGGCCGGCTACCTGGCGGCGATGGTGATCAAGTTCCGATCGCGGCGGGACGACCGGCTGCTCGGCTGGGCCCTGGTGGTCATGCTCGTGGTCTGCGCATTCTTCTTCGCGCTGATGGTCGGCCCGGCCAACCCCTTCCTCACGGTCGAGGTGCCACCGGGCTTCAACGGGCCGGGGCCCAACGTACTGCTCCAGAACCACATCCTGATGGCGTTCCACCCGCCGATGCTCTACCTGGGCTACGTCGGCTTCACCGTGCCGTTCGCCTTCGCCATCGCTGCGCTCATAACCGGTCGGGTTGGCGAGGGCTGGCTGCTGGAGACCCGGCGCTGGACCGTTGCGGCCTGGGGCTTCCTCACGGCCGGGATCGTCCTCGGGGCCTGGTGGAGCTACGAGGTGCTCGGCTGGGGCGGCTACTGGGCCTGGGATCCGGTCGAGAACGCCTCGCTGCTGCCCTGGCTGACCGGCACGGCGTACCTCCACTCGGTGATGGTCCAGGAGCGGCGGGGGATGCTCCGGGTGTGGAACCTCTCGCTGTTGTGCGCCACGTTCTCGCTGACCATCCTCGGAACGTTCCTCACCCGGTCCGGGGTGGTCGAATCGGTTCATGCCTTCAGCGACGGCCCAATCGGCGCCTGGTTGCTCGGCTTCTTCGGCCTCGCCGCTGCGACGAGCATCGGGTTGATCGGCTGGCGTGGCGATCGCCTGCGGTCGCCGGGCGCCATCGACGCACCACTCTCCCGGGAGGCCTCCTTCCTGGCCAACAACCTGCTGTTCGGGGCGCTCGCCTTCGTCGTGCTGCTCGGCACGGTGTTCCCGCTGGTGGCCGAGGCCTGGGACGGCACGAGGCTGACCATCGGCCGGCCCTACTTCGACTCACTCGGCCGGCCGATCGGGCTGGCGATGCTGTTCCTGATGGCCACTGCGCCGGTCCTGCCATGGCGCAAGGCGTCCACCGAGGTGCTCTCGGTCCGGCTGTTCTGGCCCGCCATGGCCGCGGTCGCTTCGATGGCGCTCGCGCTGGTGCTCGGTGGCCGAGGGGTCTATCCGATCGTCACGTTCGGGCTCGGTGGCTTCGCAGCCGGCGCCGCCATCCGGCAGGTGGTCCTCGCCACCCGCCGCCAGGGGTGGCGAGGCTTCCTCGGTCGGACCAATGGCGGCATGATCGTCCACATCGGCGTCGTGCTGCTGGCGGTCGGTCTGGCCGCGTCGGAGTCGTACAAGAGCGACCGCACCGTGCAGCTCGCCGTGGGGGAGAGCGCCACCATCGAGGGTCACGAGTTCACCTACCTCGAGGCGGGGGCCGACATGAACGATCGGCGGTTGCGGGTGTTCGCCCTCATCGAGATCGACGGGGCCGACGTGTACGCGCCGGCCACCACGAGCTTCCGCCAGAACGGGGCCAGACCGGTTCCGACCCCGTCCGTCCGGTCCGGCTTCACCGAGGACGTCTATCTCGTGCTGGACGAGGTCCCGGATCCGGCCGACGACTCGATCCGGCTGCGGGTCATCATCCGCCCGATGGTGGCCTGGATGTGGGCCGGCGGGGCGCTGATGGCGGTCGGCACCGTCCTGGCGCTGTTCCCGGGTCGCCGGCGGCGCGGGACCGAACCGGTCTCCGCCCCAGTCGCGGTCGGCGCGCCGGCGGCTGGCCCGCCATCGGGTCGGAACGGATCGAACGGCGACGATCCGGCCGCGACGGGCCCGACCGACCGGGGCGCGGCCGATTCGCCCTCCGGCGACGCAGCGGTCCCGGCGGGCAAGGATCCGGTGGCGAATGGCTAGCGGCGGCCCGACCAGGATCATCTCGATCGCAGTCGGTGTGGTCGTGGTCGGTCTGATCGCCCTCCTGGCCGCCGGCGGCCGGGACGACGCGGACGCTGTGACCTCGCTGCTCGGCACGCGGGCGCCGGAGGTGGCCGGCACCACCCTCACCGGCGAACGGTACGACATCGACGACCATCGCGGTTCGTGGGTGCTGGTCAACTTCTTCGCCACCTGGTGCCCCGGTTGCGTGAACGAGCACCCGGAGCTTGTGGAGCTCGAGCGCTGGGGGGCAGAGAGCGGCGAGCTCGAGCTGGTCTCGGTCGTGTTCAACGATCCGGTCGACCGGGTCGAGGAGTTCTTCTCGGAGCGGGGCGGTGGCTGGCCGGTGCTGAACAGCCCTGCGGTGCCGGTCCAGTTCCAGGTTGCCCAGATACCGGAGACGTTCCTGGTGTCCCCGACGGGCCAGGTGGTGCTGCACGTCGAGGGTGAGGTCTCCGCCCCCGAGCTCAAGCGGTTCATCGAGGCCTCGTCATGAGGCCGACCCGGTTGATCGAGGCCTCGTCGTGAGTGCGATGCGGCCGACCTGGTTGATCGAGGCCTCGTCATGAGGCCGACCCGGTTGATCGAGGCCTCGTCATGAGGTCGAGCAGGATCCGGCGGCTGGGGTGGATCGGTCTGCTCGTCGCCGCCCTCAGCCTGGTGGTGGTGGCCGGCGTCGACGACGGCGGTCTGGAGACCGACGCCGAGCGGGTGCAACGACTGTCCGAGTCCTACGCCTGCCCGCAGTGCCGGGGCCAGAGCGTCGCCGAGTCGAACGCAGCGGTCGCGGCGACGATCCGCCAATTCATCTCCGACCAGGTCACCGCCGGCGCCACCGACACCGAGATCCGTGACGACCTGCTCCGGGCCTACGACGCCCGGATCCTGCTGAACCCGCCGGCCGAGGGCATCACCGCGCTCGTGTGGGTGCTGCCGGTGGTGCTGGTGATCGTGGGGGCGATGGGGGTGGCGGCCGCCGTCACACGCAACCGCGGCACCACCAGAGAGCCATCCGACGAGGATCGGCGGCTGGTGGCCAGCGCTCGAGAGGGTCGAGGATGACGGTCGGCCGGGCCAGGGGTTCGACCTATGACCCCGACGCGGTGGCGGCCCTGGAGGACGAGCTGCAGGTCCAGCTGCGGTCGCTCGACGACCTGGAGGCCGAGCTCGAGGCCGGCGATCTCGAACCCGACGACTACGAGACCCTGCGCGACCAGTACACCGTGCGGGTCGCCGACACCATGCGGCGGCTCAACCAGCAGCAGGGTCTGGCCGTGGCCCGGCCTCGCAGGAGGTTGAACCCGCTGACGATCGTGGCGGTGCTGGTGTTCGCGGCCGGCGCCGGCTGGCTGCTGGCTCGGTCGAGCGGGGAGCGGGGAGTGAACGACATCCTGACCGGCAACATCTCGTCCACCCGGCAGCGGGTGTTCGACTGCCAGGAGCTCGCGGCGGACCAGCAGATCGTCGAGTCGCTGCAGTGCTTCGACGCCGTGCTGCTCGAAGACCCCGACAACGTGGAGGCGTTGGCCTACCGGGGCTGGTACGTGGTGCTGACCACGTCGTCGGCCGAAGCGGTCGGTGAGGAGGAACAGGCGGCCGAGCTGCTCGATGTCGGCTTGACCTACCTCGACAGGGCGGTGGAGGTCGATCCGGCCTACGCCGACGCCAGGGCCTTCCGGGCTGCCGTCTTCGACCGCAACGGCGACTCGGCAGCGGCCTGTGACGAGGTGGCAGCCCTGCTGGCCCTCGATCCGCCCCCGTTCTTCGTCGAGCAGACCGCAGGGATCGCCGCGAGGAACGGCTGCGGCTGACCGACCGGCGGCTCAGGCGTCGGACCGCTCGCCCGGCCGACCAGCCTCGTCGAACAGGGGCCGGACAACAGAGCGGAGATCAGGCGAGCGCGGTGGCTCTGGCCGGCACGTACCGGGCGGCGGAGCAGCGGCCGCGCTCCATCTCCAGGATCCACACGGATCCCAGCTCGCAGCCTCGTCCGCTGACCGGAACGCCCTGACCGGCCAGGAGATCGATGACGGCGGGGATCACGTCCCCGTGGGAGCAGGCCACGATGGAGGCGGCCCGCTGGGAGAGCACGGCGCTCAGCGCGTCGGCGATGCTGGAGCCCTCCCACAGGCCATCGTGCTCCACGATGTCGAGACCCCGGGCGGCAGCCAACGGCTCGAGCGTCTGGGCGCAGCGGGTGGCCGGGCTCGAGAGCAGCCGGTCGATCGCCAGGTCGGCGAACAGCGAGACCAGCTCGGCCGCCCGATCACGACCGCGCGCCGAGAGCGGGCGGTAGATGTCTCGGCCGTCCTGCTGCCGTTGACCGGCATGAGCATGGCGGACGAGATAGACCTGCATGGCCAGCCCACGATACCGGAGCCGGCCTCAGATCGCCGTCCAGCCGCCGTCGACGAAGAGGACCTGCCCGGTCACATAGGTCGATGCCTCGGAGGCGAGGAAGAGCAGGGCGCCGTCGAGCTCGCCCTCCGAGCCGGGCCGCCCCATGGGGGTGTTGTCGACGATGTAGGACATGCCGCCGTCGGTGCCGAACATGTCGGCGTTCATCTCGGTCTCGAACCAGCCGGGCGCGATGGCGTTGACCCGGACCCGCTTCCTGGCCCACTGCGACGCCAGCTCCCGGGTCAGGTTGTGCAGGCCGCCCTTCGACGCGGCGTAGCCGGGCACCTTGAGCCGGCCACCGCCCCCGTTGCCGAGCACGGACCCGATGTTGACGATCGAGCCCGGCACCTCGTTGGCGATCATCCATCGGGCCGCGGTCCTGGCCAACTGGTACGGGGCCACCAGGTTGATGTCGAGCTCGGCCCGGAAGTCGTCGATGTCGTCGTCGGTGGCCGCCAGGACCCGCGAGATGCCGGCGTTGTTGACCACCGAGTCCAGCCGGCCGAACGCATCGACCGCCGTGGCCACCAGCCGATCCGCCGAGTCCGGCTCGGTGACGTCGCACGGCACGGCGACGAGTCGAGCCTGCTCGGCGACCAGGTCCTCGAGCCGATCGGCCCGGCGGGCCGTCACCACCACGTCGGCGCCGGCCGCGCTCAGCAAGCGGGCGAAACGATGGCCGAGGCCGGAGCTGGCGCCGGTGAGGATGACCGCCTTGCCGTCGAGTCGGAATGCCGAGAGAGGATCGAGCGTCATGGCAAGCATCGTGCCAGTATTTGGCGGTGAATCGCGAACTGACCCCGCAGTCGCTGGGCCCTCCTTCTGCCGCGTACGCGCTGGCCACCGTGGTCGAGCGGCAGGACCGCTGGCTCCACACGAGCGGGATCGGGCCGGTCCGCCCCGACGGCTCCGTCCCGGCCGGCCTGGCCGACCAGGCGGAGACCGTGTGGGCGACGCTGCTGACCCTCGTGACCGAGGCCGGCCTGTCGGTCGGTGACGTGGTCTCGGTCTCGACCTACGTGGTGCTCGGCCAGGATCTGGCCGTGGTGATGGCGGCCAGGGACCGGGCCCTCGCCGGCCACCGCTGTGCATCCACGCTCGTTCCGGTCCCGGCCCTGGCCAGCCCCGAGTGGCTGCTGGAGATCTCGCTCGTCGCAGCGGGAACCGCGTGACCGTCCTCGCCAGACCGCTCCTCGTCTCGCTCGCCGTCGGCTCGCTCCTTCTCGGGCTCGCAGGTCGGGCCGACGCAACCTGGTCGATCGTCGCGGTCGACCAGGAGACCGGCCAGGTCGGTGTGGCCATGGCGTCATGCGTGCCGGCCGGGCTGCTCGGCGAACCGGACGAGGCCCTGGTCCCGGTCGTCCTGCTCCCCGGTAGGGCTGCCGCGGTCACCCAGGGCTCGATCGACCCCGACGGACCCGCCGCGCTGCGCCAGGTGCTGGCCGACGGTGCAGCACCGCAGCTCGCCATCGACACCGTGCTGGAGCTCGACGAGCAACCGACGGCCCGCCAGTTCGGGATCGTCCTGCTCGACGACGTCGATGGGAGCCGGTCTGCGGCCTACACCGGGGCGGATGCCGAACAGCCGAGGGGGGATCGGGTCGGCGACAACGCGTCGGCCCAGGGCGTCCTGCTCGCCGATCCGGCGGTGGTCGACCGAGCGTTCGACGCCTTCAACCGGGCCAGGGCCGAGGGCCGGCCACTCGACAGGGCCCTCGCGGCGGGGCTGGTGGCGGGCTCGGAGGCCGGCGGCGATCGCCGCTGCGACGACCAGACCGCCCTGTTCGCCCACTTGGCCGTGGCGGGGCCGGCCGACGACCCACGACGACCGTCGACGCTGCTGACCGTGACCGTCGACGAGGGCGACGGGCAGAACCCGGTCCCGATGCTGGCCAACGCACTCGCGGAGGGCCGATCGGGCTGGGTGGACGCCGGCCTCAGCGATCCCGTCGGGGTGCCCCGGGTGGTCGTGCTGGCCGTCGGCACGGTCCTGGCGGTGGCCGCTGCGTTCACCCTGTGGAAGGGCATGGGCTCCCCGTCGGCCCGGCGCTGAGCCATTCGGCGCGCCGGCATGGCGGCGGCTACCGTTCCTGGGATGCACCCTCGGGGCTCCGTCCGGCTGGCGGCCGACATCGGCGGTACCTTCACCGATGTCGTCCTCGAGGTCGCAGCAGCTGGCGCCGAGCCCCGGCGCTTCACCGCAAAGGTGCTGACGACGCCCCGGGCCCCCGCCGATGCCGTGCTCGAAGGGGTGGAGGTCGTGCTCGCAGCCGGCGGCGTCGACGCCACGGACGTCGACCTGGTCGTCCACGGCACGACGCTGGCCACCAATGCCCTCATCGAGCGCCGGGGCGCGACGACGGCCCTCCTGACCACCGAGGGGTTCCGTGACTCGGTGGCGATGGCCCACGAGAACCGGTTCGAGCAGTACGACCTGGCCATGCAGCGACCGGAGCCGCTGGTGCCCCGCCATCTCCGGCTCGGCGTTCCGGAGCGCCTGGCCGCCGACGGGGAGGTGCTCATCCCACTCGACACCGCCGCCGTCCGCCGCCTGATCCCCACCCTCCAGGCCAATGACGTGACCAGTGTGGCGGTCGGCTTCCTCCACAGCTTCGTCGAGCCGAGCCACGAGCGGCAGGTGCGTGACGTCCTGGCCGAGGAGCTGCCGGAGGTGTCGGTGACCCTCTCGTCGGACGTGTGTCCGGAGATCCGGGAGTACGAGCGGCTCTCCACCGCCTGCGCCAACGCCTACGTGCAGCCCCTCATGGCCACCTACCTCTCCGATCTCGATCGGCGGTTGGCCAAGCTCGGGATCAGCGCCCCACTGCTCCTCATGCTGAGCAACGGTGGCCTGTGCACCCTGGAGACGGCGATCACCGCCCCGGTGGGCCTGATCGAGAGCGGCCCGGCCGGCGGTGCCCTGCTGGCGGCCCGGGTGGCGGCCGAGCACGGCCTGGCCAGCCTGCTCTCGTTCGACATGGGCGGGACCACCGCCAAGCTCTGCCTGCTGACCGACGGGGAGCCGGCGACCTCCCGGGAGTTCGAGGTGGCCAGGGTGTACCGGTTCCTGAAGGGCAGCGGGCTGCCGCTGCGGATCCCGGTCATCGATCTCGTCGAGATCGGTGCCGGTGGCGGCTCGATCGCCACCGTCGATCGACTGGGCCGGATCGCCGTCGGCCCCGAGTCGGCCGGGAGCGAGCCGGGCCCTGCCGCCTACGGCAGGGGCGGCACGAGACCCACGGTGACCGATGCGGACGTCGTCGCCGGTCGGATCACGGCGGCCACCTTCGCCGGTGGCACGCTCCCGCTCGACCCCGACGCCGCCAGGGACGCCCTGGCCGACGGCGTCGCCGGCCCGCTGGCGGTCGAGCTCGATGCGGCGGTGGTGGGCGTCGGCGAGATGGTCGCCGAGCAGATGGCGAATGCCGCTCGGGTGCACGCAGTCGAGCGGGGTCGGGATCTCGGTGGGGGAGCGATGGTGGCGTTCGGCGGCGCCGCCCCGCTGCACGCCTGCCGCCTGGCCGACCGACTCGGCGTCGATACCGTGATCGTGCCCCCCGGAGCCGGGGTCGGGTCGGCCATCGGGTTCCTAGAGGCCCCGATCTCCTACGAGCTGGTTCGGACCTGCCATCAGCGGCTCGACGGCTTCGATCACGAGGCGGTCAACGACGTCGTCGAGGCACTGCGGGCGGAGGCTCGCCTCGTGGTGGAAACGGCGGCCGGTGCCGGCGCGCCCGTCGTCGAGACCCTCAACGCATCGATGCGGTACCGGGGACAGGGCCACGAGATCGACGTGCCCGTCCCGCTCGAGCGGTTCGGTCCTGGCGCCGCAGACGAGCTGCTGGCCTGCTTCGATCGGGCCTACCGGCGCCTCTACACCCGGGTGATCCCGGACATGGTGGCCGAGGCCCTCACCTGGCGGGTCAGGGTGTCGACCGTCGTCGACCCCCCTTCCCCGCTCGCGACACCGCAGCCCCGCCCGTTCGCAGCGACCGCCCGGCAGCGAGCCCTCGACCCGACCACGGGCTGGCTGGACTACGCCCTCGTCCGCCGCAGCGATCTCGGCCCCGGCCACCGACTGGCCGGGCCGGCCCTGATCGTCGAGGACCAGACGACCACGGTCGTGGCCCCCGACTTCGAGCTTGCGGTCGACGGCCGGGGTCACCTCGTGCTCACCAGGACCCGAGCCGACGAACCGGGGAGCCGCCGATGAGCGCCAAGAACCCCATCCGCCATCAGGTCATGTGGAACCGGCTGATCGCCATCGTCGAGGAGCAGGCCCAGGTGCTGGTCAGGGCCTCGTTCTCGACCTCGACCAGGGAGGCCGGCGATCTCTCGGCCGGGGTGTTCGACCGGCGGGGTCGGATGCTGGCGCAGTCGGTCACCGGCACCCCGGGCCACGTCAACTCGATGGCGGCATCGGTGCTCCACTTCCTCGACGAGTTCCCGATCGACGAGATGACCCCCGGTGACGTGTTCCTGACCAATGACCCGTGGAAGGGGACCGGCCACCTCTACGACTTCGTGGTGGTGACCCCCGTGTTCCACCCCGCCAGACCGGCCGACGGCGTCGTGGCCCTGTTCGCCTGCACCAGCCACGTGGTCGACGTCGGCGGTGTCGGTTTCTCGATGGAGGGCCGTGAGGTCTTCCACGAGGGGCTGTACCTGCCGCTGCTCAAGCTGGGATCGGGCGGCGACATCGACCCGACGCTGATGAAGATCATCAGGGCCAACAGCCGGTCGCCGGACATGGTGGACGGTGACGTCCACTCGCTGGTGGCCTGCAACGAGCGGGGCGCGCTGCGGCTGGTCCAGATGATGGACGAGTTCGAGCTGGAGCAGCTCGACGAGCTGGCCGACCACATCACCGACCGGTCCGAGGAGGCGATGCTCCGACTGATCGCGGAGCTCCCCCACGGCACCTGGCACAACTCGATGACGATCGACGGGGTCGACCAGCCGATCGAGCTGGTGTGCGCCATGACGGTGGGACCGACCGGGATCGACGTCGACTTCACGGGCACGTCGCCCCAGTCGACCTGGGGCATCAACGTCCCCCTGGCCTACACGATCGCCTACACGTCGTTCGGGGTCCGCTGCATCGTCGGGCCCGATGTGCCGAACAACACCGGCTCGCTCGGCGTGGTCAGGGTCACCGCGCCCGAAGGCTCGATACTCAACGCCCCCCACCCGGCCCCGGTCCAGGTCCGCCACATCGTCGGCCAGATGCTGCCGGACACCGTGTTCGGGGCGCTGGCCCAGATCCTCCCCGAACGGGTACCGGCCGAGGGCACCTCGGCGCTGTGGAACATCCTGCTCGGTGGGGCGTGGGCCGACGGCGAGCGCTACATCGTGATGAGCTTCCACTCCGGCGGAGCCGGAGCCAGACCGTATGCCGATGGCCTGTCGGCCACCGCGTTCCCGAGCGGGGTGCGGAACATGCCGGTCGAGATCAACGAGGCCATCAGCCCGATCGTGTTCTGGCGCAAGGAGCTGCGGCCCGGCTCCGGCGGCGCCGGCCGGTACCGGGGCGGGCACGGCCAGATCGTCGAGATCGGCAACCGGGAGGGGCGGTCCTTCACGATCAGCGCCACCTACGAGCGAACCGTGAACCCGGCCAGGGGCCGGGCCGGCGGTGGGGCGGGGGCGGTCGGTCGGCTCCGCCTGGCGGGATCCGGTGAGCCGGTGAAGCCCCTCGGTCGCAGCGAGATCCCGGCCGGCGAGCGACTGGTCATGGAGTTCCCCGGCGGTGGCGGTTTCGGAGATCCCGCCGAGCGCGACCCGGCCACGGCCGCCGCCGAGGAGCGAGCCGGCCTCACCTGACAGCGGCCGGTCGCCGGTCCGGCCCGCACGGTCCGGGGCCGGTCAGCGTCCCCGGCGGTCCGGCGTCGGGACGAGAACCGCAGCACCGCTGACCCGTCCGGCCGAGAGGTCGGCGAGCGCGCGGTTGGCGTCGTCGAGGGGGTAGTCCCGATGATGGGTCACCAGGGGGATCTGCTCCGCGAGGACGAGCAGCTCCATGGCGTCCCGCCGGGTCACGTTGGCCACGCTCCTGATGCTGCGCTCGAGCCACAGCAGGTCGTAGTCGAACGCCGGGATCTCGTCGAGGTGGATGGCGTTCACCACCACCGTGCCGCCGCGATCGACGGCCCGCAGCGCAGCGACGACCACGGAACCGACCGGGGCGAACGTGATGGCGGCGTCCAGCGGCGCCGGCGGTGGCTCGTCGTAGCCGGCCGCCGAGGCGGCCCCGAGCTCCCTGGCACGGTCCTGCTCGGCGGCGTCCCTGGTGGCGACGTGGACTTCGAGGTCGCAGTGGAGGGCGAGCTGGATCACCACCGTGGCCGAGGCCCCGAACCCGTAGAGGCCGAGTCGCTGGCCGGCCGACAACCCGGTCAGGCGGAGGGCCCGATGGCCGACCACCCCGCCGCACAGCAGCGGCGCGATGTCGGTGTCGGCCACGCCGTCCGGGACCGGGAACGCGAAGCTGCCGTCGGCCACCATCGCCTCGGCGAAGCCACCGTCCCGGTCCCACCCCGTGAACCGGGCCTCGGGGCACAGGTTCTCCCGCTCCGAGGTGCAGAAGCGGCACCGCCCGCAGGTGCCGGCCAGCCACGTCACCCCGACCCGTCGACCGACCGGGTGGGCGGCACCCGGTCCGGCCGCCACAACCTGCCCGACGACCTGGTGGCCGGGAACGATGGGCTGGCGCCGGAGCGCCAGATCCCCCTCCGCCAGCTGGAGATCGGTGCGGCAGACCCCGCAGGCCCCCACCTCGATCAGGACCTCGCCGGGCCCGGGGTGGAGCGGTGCCCGATCGACCAGGTGCAACGGGCCGCTGGCGGCGGGACCCGCTCGGTCCAGCTCAGCGGCCCGCACGGCGTCGCCCTCGGTCGTCGGTTCGGTGGCGGCTGCCGGTCCGGGCCAGGCCTCGGGCCTCGCGATTCAAGAAAGTTGAAGGTATTCGCATCAAGTTTCCCTCCAGGAGCTGTATCATAGCTCCATGAAGCTCGTCGATCTCGCAGGACTGGCCGTGGAGGCATCGGTCGGCGCACCGGTGGTGGTGCTGCGCGAGCACGACGAGCCGCACCGATTGTTGCCGGTGATCGTCGGTGGCGTCGAGGCCGCGGCGATCGCCGTGGCGGTCACCGGAGAGGAACCGCCCAGGCCGCTCACCCATGATCTCCTGGCGCTCGTCGTCGAGAGCCTCGATGGGCACCTCGAGGCGGCGGAGGTCACGGCCCTGACCGAAGGATCCTTCGTCGCTCGGCTGCGGCTGCGTGGACCAACCGGTGAGCGCTGGCTCGACAGCCGGCCCTCCGATGCCATCGCGTTGGCGCTCCGGCTCGGGGCACCCGTGTTCGTGAGCGAAGCGGTGCTCGACGAGGCGGGCACCCTGCCCGTGATCGAGATCGAGCAGCCGGAGATCGACGCCTCGGACATCGACGAGGCCGTCGAGTCGTTCAGATCGTTCCTCGACGAGGTGGATGCGTCCCAGTTCGACATCGATGCGCTCGACGACGACGAGCGCGACGAGAGCGAGGACGACGCGGGCGAGGACGATGCGCTCGACGACGACGAGAGCGACGACGAGGCGAGCCCGGACGAGGCGAGCCCGGACAGCTGACAACTGGGTTCCGGAAGGCCCTGCGCTGTCTGCCAGCGGCGG
>JAHELU010000112.1:0-7131 GCA_024644005.1 Acidimicrobiales bacterium
CCTCGGCCAGGCGGAGGCTGCGGACCCGCCGATGGATGGACTCGAGGGGATGGCCGCCGGTCAGCGCCTGCCCGCCGACGGTCTGGATGGCGCTGTCCACCACCCGTCCGACGGTCTCCGATGCGATGTGCTTGGCCATCATCGTCTCGTTGACCGCATTGTCGCCCCCGTCGATCAGCCTCGCCGTCCGGTAGACCACGCTGCGGGCCCCATAGGCCTCGATCCGCATCTGACCGAACCGCAGTCGATGGCGCTCGGAGGTGCCGAGCACCGTGCCGCTGCGATGCGGGGCCTTCAGGTATCGCTCGACGTGCTCCACCACGTGAGCGGTCAGGCCCACACAGGTGGCGGCGATGGCCATCCGGACCCGGCCGACCTGCTCCACCGCACGGCTCAGTCCCTTGCCCGCCTCGCCGATGACGTTGTCCCTCGGGACCCGGACGTCGGTGAGCTCGAAGGCTGCATGGTGGCTCCCGTCCAACGACTCGAACCTTCGGGTGAGCCGGACCCCCGGTGTGGCGGTGTCGATCAGGACCATGGCGGGGCCGAGCCCCTCGACCTCGACGAGGGTGTTGACGAAGTCGGCGTCTCCCCCACCGGTGACGTAGGACTTCTGGCCGTTCACGACGAGATCGTCGCCGTCGATCCTGGCCCAGGTGTGGCGATCGGCTCCGTCCGGCTCCGTGAACCCGAACGCCCCCTGCTTGGTTCCGGCCAGCAGTGGCAACAGGTAGTTCGTGCGGAGCGGTTCGCCCACGTCGGCCAGGAGCCCGGGGCTCGGGCCGAACAGGCCCGGCAGGTGGATCACGTCATGGCTGGCCAGGGTCTCGCGCACCACGGTGAGAGCCAGGCTCGAGGCCGCCGCTGCACCCGATGGCGACGCCTGGGTCATGGTGAAGACCCCCGCCGCCTTCGACGCCGATGCCACCGCGGCTCGAAGCGCTGCGTGGTCGAGGTCGGTCCGGCCCGCCAGCTCGGACAGTGGGCCGGTCGCCAGCGCAGCGGCGGTTCGCTGCAACTCGATCAAGGCCGGGGTGAGCAGCTCGGGCATATCGCAGGCTATCCCGCCCGAGTTGGAGCGGGAGCCACCGATCGGCTGCACGGTCCCCTCCCCACCCCCTACCGAACGGGGACCTCGAAGTCGATCCTGAGTGGCACCCGGTCGGCGCCGCTCATCACCGACACGCCTTCGCTCCCGACGGCCGGTGGGTCGTCGCTGCGGATGACCCGGTGCTGCCCGATCTTGTGCTCGAGCTCCCTGAGCAGTTCCGCCTTGGGGATCTCCGTGAACCGGCCGTGGGTGGTGACCGAGGCCGCAGCGACGATGGAGGCCGGGTGGGACTCGTTGAGGACCTCGTCGACGAAGGTCCTCGGCGTGGCGTTGTGGCTGCCGTGGTGACCCACCTTGTAGAAGGTGGTCCGCTTCAGGAGCTGCCTGGTCCGCTCGTCCTCGAGGTTGACGGCCCAGGCCCCCCACTGGGCGTCTCCGGGGAAGAACAGGACCGCCTCGCCCACTTCGAAGGCGAGCATCAGGCTGGTGTTGTTGACCGCCTTCTCCAGGGCCACGGCCCCCAGAACCGTCGATTCCATCGACATCCGCTCCAGCCGTCCGATCAGCCCGCTCGGCAGACCCGATGGCGGGCCCATCGTCGACGGGAACGGCAGGAGCGCCCCGGGGTCGGTCCCGCCGCCCGGTGCGGCTCGCAGGAAGCTCTCGTCCGACGGTGGATTCATGTCACGGATCACCGCCTCATCCCTCGACGGTCCCAGCCGGTGGACGATGACGCCGGGCAAGGCCTTGCTGTCGAGCGGGTCCGGGGAGCGGGAGAGGAACCTTCGCTCCGCTCCCCCGGCCCCGCCGGAGAAGCCTCGGTGCAGGGTGGCCATCGCCGCATCGTTGCTCAGGTCCAACCGTTGCCCGTCGTTGAGGCTCATCGTGTTCTCGATGACGTGATCGACGAGCTGGCGCTCGGCCTCGGACAGCCCCCGGAGGCTCGCCGCCTCCGCCTGCAGGCTGAGGGCGAAGCTGGCCATCTCGTGCAGGATCTGTTGGGCTCGTGCATCGCTGGGATTCTCGATCCAGGGAAGCCAGACCTCGTCGACGACCACGTCACGCCAGGCTTCGTTGTCGAATCCAGAGACGTGGTCCTTGTGCCGGTGGGTGGCGACGACCACGTCGATCCGGGCCACGCCGTCGTCGGTCACGTCCTCGATGAGGCGCTCGACGATTGCATCGGTGCCGGCCGGCACACCTCGCTTGATCGACCCGCAGTCGATCAGGACCCGTCGCTCACGGTCGGGCGTCGGGAACCGCAGGAGGAAGCAGTCGCCGAACCCGACGTTGTACATCGACACGCCGATCGGTTCAGTTGCCATCGGCCTGCCCCCTTCGTGCGGCTTCGATCTCCTGGTGGAGCAGCGCGAAGCTGAATCGCTTGGTCATGTGCAGCCGGGGGTCGTACGCCTCCCCGGCCCAGGCGAAGTGGGGATCCCGTCGTGCACAGTCGTCGACGAAGTGGCGCATCTTCCGCATCCGATCGTCGTCGGGGTCGGGGGTGCCGCCCGGCGCTCGCAGCGGCTTCGGGATGACGTAGCGGGGCGTGCCGTCGCCAGAGAAGATGACGGTGACCCCGGCCCGGGGCGTCAGTCCGCCGAGCTCGGGCATGGTGGCCTTCGGCGTCTGCAGGAACTGCACGACGGCTTCGGTGAGCAACTGCCCGTCGTCGCCGACGCCGATCATCGTGTGGAAGCCGCGGACCCGGATCGGGCAGTCGTCACGCGAGTGCGGTTCGAGCCCCATCTCCGTGGCGTGGGCCACCGCCCAGGCGTGGAGGATCGAGCTGACCCTCGTCCGGTCGTACTGCTTGCGCTCGAGCTGCTTCTTCTTGACGCTGCCCCAGCGCTGGGCCTCGTAGCCCGAGAGCGAGGCGAAGAACTCCTCCTCGAGGGGGTCGTCGATCAAGGCCTCGGCCGGCTCGTCCCACAGCAGCGAGCTCTCGTTCAGGGAGAACGCTCCCTCGGGGTGGATGCCCCTGGCCAGGAAGGCATCGACCAGGTTGGCCCGCAGGTCGTACGGATCGTCGGGGTTGAGCTCGGTGTCCGCGGTGACGAGGGCCCGAAGGAAGTCGCCGAACGTGACGTCGATCGGCGGGAGGTAGTCGAACGCTCGAATGCACAGGTCGAGCACCCGTTGGGCGGTGTCGCTCGCCTCCTGGGTCAGCCGATTGACGAGGTCGGGGTGCAGGTGTCCCTCGCCCAGCAGGCCGGTACCTCCGGTGGCCAGTCGGATGAGATCCGCGACCCGGGTGGTGTAGGTGGCGAAGAAGGCGGCGAAGACCGCACTGACGAGCACCGAACCTCGATCGTGGGGCTCGAAGGTCCGCTCGTACATGCCCGGGTCGACCTCCGCCTCGCCCGCCGCGCTGCGGAGCGCAGCGCTCCCGCCGGTCGAGTGGCCGAACTGCCTGGCCAGCTCGAGCAGCGGTCCGGGCTTCGACAGGTCGCCCTTGCTGGCCTGGATGGCATCGGCCAGCACACCGGGGAAGGCGAAGTGCTGGAAGATCGCCACGATGTCGGCCATGGCCTCGTGGAAGGCGTACACGTCGGGGTTGGTGGGTTCGAGGTAGTGGGGCCGGAGTCGATGGATGACGGCGTGGGTCATCTCGTGGACCACTATGTCGCTCGAGAGGCAGGTGAAGATCCACTGGTTCGGCAGGTTCTCCCCAGGGTTGTCCGGGCTGGCCATGAAGTAGCCGAAGCACAGCGAGTTGGTGCTCGGCTCGAAGAATGCGTTCCGACCCTGGAATGCGTGGGGGAGAACCGTGAGCCGCTCGAAGTCGAGGCGCCGTCCCAGCGCCCGCTCGAAGTTGGACACGACCTTCATCGTCACCGCATAGAGCATCTGCTGATGGAACATCGGGTCGTCGACCGTCGGCTCGAGGCCGCCCCCGTAGAGGATCTGCGGGCTGTCGAGGTCGACGAGGTCGTAGTGGCAATCGGCGTGGGCGTCGTAGTCGACGATCGACACGAGGCGGCCCGTGGGGACCGATCGCACCCGGCCGCTCTCGTCGGTGGTCTCGTCGAGCTTCTCGTAGGGCACCTCGATGGAGATCCGGTGCTTGCGCCGGCGACCGAGCTGGGGATCGAAGGCGTAGATCTTCAGCCGCCGGGCCGCCAGCTCACCGTGGCCCCGCTCCACGGGGCTGGACGTCGCATAGTCCTGCCGGTACTTCGTCGCCCCGTAGCTCATCTGCTCCTTCGAGGGTGGTTCCACGTCGCCGCTCTGCCTTTCCGTCGACACCCGGTGCCTGGTCGGGCTCGACACTCCACCTCGTGGAAGAGCATCGACGCCCGTCGCAACACTACGCTGCCGAGCCAGGTCCTGCCGATGCCGGCAGGACAGGTCGAAGGTCCATTGCCCGAGCTCGGTCGGCGGACCATGCTCGGGGCAGCCGACGAAAGGGCTACGAATGAAACAGGTGCTGGACTTCCACGACTTCACGCTCGATCGGAACGAGCATCAGCTCGAACCAGACGATCGGGTCACCGCCACCTACATGGTCACCAACCGGTGCGACTGCGTCACCGTCACCTCCATCGAGATCACCCACATGGAGCGCACCGATGTCAACGGGATGGTGACGCTCTCCTGTGAGCCGTCGGTGGTCACCGTGCCCGATTCGCTCGATCCGCACGAGAGCCGGCAGGTCTCGCTGGAGCTGGTCACCCGGGGGGAGCTGCCGGGCCGGCACGCGCTCCGGATCCGGGCCACCTACGGCTGTCGCCCCGTTGCGCCCACCGTCGATGGACTACTGGAGTTCACGGTCACTGCCGACTGACGTCCCCGGGACCGATGAGGGCCTCGATGAGATCGCGGGCCGACACGATGCCCTGCAGGTCGGCCGTCCCGCCGTCGCCGACGAGCAGATGGCGGACCCCCCGCTCGCACATGAGCGCAGCGGCATCGGTTGCGCTCGAGCTGGGCTCGCACCAGATGAGATCGGTGGAGGCGACGTCGCTCACCAGCAGCGCCGCCGGGTCCTCGGCCCGACCGTAGGCCCGGGTGAGGTCCCGCTCGGACACGATGCCGACCAGGGACTCGGTGGTCCCGACGGCGAGTGCGCCGGCTCCGACCGCGGCGAGCTTGCGAGCCGCCTCGTTGAGCCGGGCCTCCGGCGAGATGCGGGCGACAGCTCGGGTCATCAGCCGCCAGATCTCGGTGTCGGGGCTGATCGGTGGCGGTTCGGAGCTGTGCTGGGCTGCCATGGATGCATCTTTGCCGCATCGCGGCCCGACCGTCCAGGGCCGAAGGACCCGACCGCAGCTCGACCCGCCCTCTGGTCCGGCCCCGGGAGCGACCTTCGGCCCTGGCGCCCGCCGGGGCGGCGGGGTTGAATCGATGCATCACTACGAGACACGGGAGCCGACGGTGAGACTCGCATTGGCCGGTGACACGATGTTGGGACGAGGCGTGGCCGAGCGACTGCGTACCGAACCGCCCGAAGCGCTCATCGCCCCGGAGGTGGTGGAGATCGCCCGCTCCGCCGACCTGTTCGTGTTGAACCTGGAGTGCGCCATCTCCGATCGCGGCGCTCGCTGGCCCGACCCGGACAAGCCCTTCTTCTTCCGGGCCCCACCGACCGCCACCGGGTTCCTCTCGTTGCTCGGGGTCGATTGCGTGAGCTTGGCCAACAACCATGCGCTCGACTACGGACCGGTCGCCCTCCTCGACACGCTGCACCACCTCGGAGCGGCCGACGTGGCCGCGGTCGGCGCCGGCCCGGATCAGCGCTCGGCCCGCAGGCCGGTCGTGCTCGATCACGACGGCACATCACTCGGGATCGTCGCCGTGACCGATCACCCTGCCGACTACGCAGCGGGAGCCGATCGACCCGGGGTCGCATATGCCGACCTCCGACGGGGCGACCACGGCTGGCTCCTCGACGCCGTCGGCGAGCTCGAGACCGACACCGACATCGTCCTGGTGTTCCCCCACTGGGGTCCGAACATGGTGACCAGCCCGGTGCCCCACGTGGAGGTTGCCGCACGATCGCTGCGAGCCGCCGGCGCAACGTTGGTCGCCGGGCACTCGGCCCACGTGTTCCACGGCGTCCGCGACCACGTGCTCTTCGACCTCGGCGACTTCATCGACGACTACGCCGTGCACCCCGGCCTGCGCAACGATCTCGGACTGCTCTTCCTCGTCGACCTCGATGGCGCCCGTCCGGTCAGGCTGGAGGCGGTCCCCCTCGCTCTCGACTTCTGCCGGACCAGGCTGGCCGTGCCGCACGAGGCCCGCTGGATCGCCGAGCGGTTCCGGCGGGCCTGCGCCGACCTGGGAACCCAAGTGGCTCAGGAACGGGACAGGCTCGTCATCGATCTCGAGCCGAGCCGAGCCGGTGATGGTTTGGAAGGTCGGCGGTGACGGTGGGCTACGCTCGATCCCGATGACGGCCCGATGGGGGGAGCGAGAACCGAGCGAGCGGTGGGACAGCGTTGCAGGGCTGCCCGGCCGCCGGAGGGCGACCGACCACGCCGGCGCGGGGATCGTCTTCGACCGGACCGGACCAACCGCACGTGCGGAGCCGGTGCGGTGAGCGGCTTCGACGGTCTGCTCTTCGCAACCGAGAACTCGAGCCAGCTCGGCGAAACCGTCGCTCGACATCTCGGGGTGGAGCTGGCTGCGCACGAGGAACGGGAGTTCGAGAACGGTGAGCACAAGTCCCGCTCGCTCGTCAACGTCCGAGGCACGGACGTGTTCGTTGTGTCGACACTGGCCGGTGACGGGATGCAGTCGGCCAACGACAAGCTGTGCCGCCTGCTGTTCTTCATCGGTGCCCTGAAGGACGCATCGGCCCGGTCGGCCACGGCGGTCGTCCCCTATCTGTGCTACTCCCGGAAGGACCGCCAGACAAAGGCAAGGGACCCGGTGACGACCCGCTACGTGGCCCAGCTGTTCGAAGCGGTCGGCACCGATCGGCTGCTGACCCTGGACGTGCACAATCTCGCCGCGTTCCAGAACGCTGCCCGGTGCTCCACCGATCATCTCGAGGCGACCCAGCTGTTCGTCGACCACTTCCGGCACGTGCTCGGCGACGAGGCGGCGGTCGTGGTCTCCCCCGACATCGGCGG
>JAHELU010000112.1:7183-15931 GCA_024644005.1 Acidimicrobiales bacterium
CGAGGACGCCCGCCTGGTGGTGCTGGAGATCGGACCCCTGCTCGCGGAGGCCATCGCCCGGATACAGGGGGGCGGGTCACTGTCCGAGCTGCTACACCTCGACACCTGACTGTCGCCCCGACTCGGGCGGTGTCAGCTCGTCGCCTCGGACCAGCAGATCGAGGAAGCGGCGGGCGATGGCCAGGTAGGCGTCTGTCCGGTCGAGCCACTTGAGCGCATCCCGGTCACCGTCTTCGAGATGGGCCACGCTGAGCCGGGCCCGGGTCGTGGCCCGCAACGATCGGTAGAGCGCAACCGTCTCCGGCGATACCGGGTCGTCGGTGCTGGTCAGGTACCGGGCGAGTATCTCGTCCCCGATTCCGGTGGCTCCGAGGAACTCGCACTCGACGGCGAGCAGGGCGAGATCCGAGATCGGGTCGATCAACCGGAGCTCACGGTCGAACGTGATCCGATCGATGACGAGGGGCTCCGGCGACAGGACGATGTGCTCCGGCCGGAGATCGCCGTGGCCCTCCACGACCCGCCGGCCGCGATCGGCCAGGTCCGGCTGGGACTCGATCACGGCACCCAGCCGATCGGTGAGATCGCTGACATCGTCTCGGTCGAGCACGTGGTCCGGTCGGAGCAGCACCGCTCGGTCGAGGTCGAGGGCGGTGCGGAGCCGGTGGCGGTAGCGCTCCGGGTCGATCGGCGCGGCCGGGGTGGACCGATAGAAGCGGGCCAGGTGGTCGACCAGGGCCTCTATCTCGCCCCCGGCCACCGAGTCGGGATCGTCGACGAGCCGCCGATCGAGCAGCGAGGCGTCCGCCAGCCGATCCATGACCACCAGCCACTCCACGACCGGCCCGGAACCATCGAGGGCCAACCGGCCCTCGACGTCCCTGGTGAGGGGTATCGCGCCCCGGTAGACGCCGGGTGCGAGCGCCTCGTTCAGCGCGACCTCGGCCAGGCAGTCCAACCGACGGGCTTCCAGGGTCCGGAGGTCCAGGAACGAGGTGCTGACCGGCTTCTTCAGCTTGTAGACGCGGTCGGCGGTCAGGAACACCCACGACAGGTGGGTCTCGATCGCAGCTGGCGGCGTGGGGAACGCCCCTCGCAGCATGAACGCCACCTTGGCCGACAGCTCGGGAGGTGGCTCGGGCGCATCGACCATCACCGGGCCGCCATCGGACTCGTCGGCCGCATCGACCCAACGATAGTCCACACCGCCGACGCAGCCGTTCCCGGCACCGGCCCTGGGTCCCCGCCGGCGCCTCCTAGCATTGGGAGGATGGTCGAGAGGGAGCGCTTCGTGCCGAGACGGACCGGTGAGCTGACCCGGGATCTGGCCGCGCTGGCGTGGCCGGACGAGCAGGACGCCGAGCGGTTCCTGGCGTTCAGCCGGCTCGTCGCAGCGCTGTACCACTACGAGTTCCACGACAGGGAGCAGGTCCTCGTCGACGCGTGGGAGGCCGCGGCGGATGATCCGGAAGCAGCCGGGGCAGTGACGGCCGAACTGACCGGGCTCCTCGACGGGGCCAACTACACGACGGTGACGATGACCGAGCTCGACGAGGCGCTGACCCGGGAGTCGCTGATCCCGCTACGGCTCGAGGTGGACCTCGACGACTACGACGAGATGCTCATCTACCGCCGGGGCAGCCATCAGCGGACCGTGACCGTACCGAAGTGGCGAGGGTTCCGTACCGAGGACAAGACGATCACCGTGGACGAGCGGGTCGTCGTCCACACCAGGGTGAAGCCGCGATCTTGGTTCGACCACCAGGGCATCGACCCGGAGGACAGGAATCTCCGGCCGGGCCACATGTCGCTGAAGCTGTTCCAGAACGTGCCACGAGCGGACATCGAGATGCTGCTGCCATCGGCCAGGGTCCGGTTCCGCACGATCGACACGGTCATGATGGGCGTGCCGGCCGTGGCCTCCGCCATCGCGGTGCTCGCCACGAAGCTCCTGCCGACGCTCGGCCTCATCGTGCTGCTGATCGCAGCCTGGCTCGGCTTCCGGGACGAGGGGCCGACCCTGGACCAGACGGCTCTCGTGGTGCTGTTCGGCGGGGCCGTGACCCTGGGCGGGTTCTTCTTTCGGCAATGGACGAAGCTCAAGAACCGGCGGGTCGAGTACCTGAAGACCCTGTCGGAGAACCTCTACTTCCGGACCGTGGCCGACGGACCCGGCGTGCTCCACACGCTGCTGTCGGCGGCCGAGCAGCAGGAGGTGATCGAGGTCCTCCTCGGCTACCGGTTCCTGTCGATGCGACCGGAGGGCCTGACCGTCGCCGACCTCGACAACACGGTGGAGCGATGGTTGAGCGAGTCCTGTCGACGGGAGATCGACTTCGACATCGAGGACGCCGTCGCCAAGCTCCGACGGCTCGATGCGATAGGGGGCCGGACCGTGCTCCGGCCCGTGCCGCTGCCGGCCGTGCTCGCTGCGCTCGACGCTCGGTGGGACGACCTGTTCCGCCACCGACCAGTCGACGACCGAGCGGTGAGCCCCGGTCTTGAGCCGAACGGGAGCGGCACCGATCGGGACCGATCCGGTCCGAGCCTGGTCCAGCTGCGCCAGGTCGTCGATCGGTTCACCGGTCGCCTCGGTGATCGACTCCTGCGGAGGGAGTAGCGGCGGGACCCCCGGCGCCGCCGATGGCGCTCAGCGATCGGTCCAGGACCGCCCGGCGAGCTTGGCCATCGCCCGGGACGGCATGAGCCACCGGAGGCGGCCGGTGGCAGCGGCCAGCGATCCCCAGCCATCGGCCTCGATCTCGATGTTGACCATGGCCGCTGTCGGGAAGCGGACGGTCGCACCGGTCAGGATCTCCACGAGCTCGGACCAGGTGGGCTCGTGGCCCACCGCCACAACCACCTCGGCCGTTGACGGGATGGCGGTCCGGAACAGCTGCACCGCCTCCGCCGGCCCGTGCCCGTAGAGCCGGCCCGCCACCTCGACCGGACAGTCCCAGTCTCCCGCCCGTCGAGCGAGGTCGAGGGTGTCGACGGCCCGGCGGGCCGGCGAGGTGAGCGCGAGGTCGGGCACCTGGTCGATGTCGGCGAGGAACTGTCCCATCAGTACGGCCGAATCCCGCCCCCGTCGGTTGAGCGGTCGATCCATGTCGGTGTCGTAGTCGATCGTCCTGTCCGACTTGCCGTGGCGGAACAGTATCAACGACATGGTCATGGCGACGATCCGACCTTCCCGAGCGCGTCGGCCAGGGGGGCCAGGACAGACGGATCGTGGGGAGCAGGGAGATAGACGATGGCGAGGTCGAGACCGAGGTCGGCCTGGGCGGCACAGGCGTCGGCCACCGCCGACGGACCGGCCTCGGGATCGTACGGAACATGCCGGGAGACCGTGATGTCGGCCGGATCGCGATCGATGGCCGCGCAGGCCTCCTCGAGCTGGGCCTTCCTCGCCACGAACCCGTCGGTGCTGTGGCCGGGGTAGTTCCAGTGATCGGCCCACCTGGCCACCGCCGGCAAGGTCCTTCTTGGGCCCTGGCCGCCGATGCAGATCGGCGGGTGGGGCCGCTGGACGGGCGGGGGGTTGTTGCGGGCCTCGGCCAGGCGGTAGTAGCGGCCGTCGAAGTCCGTCGTCTCCTGGGTGAGCATCCCGACGATGACCTCGCAGGCCTCGTCGAAGCGGTCGAACCGCTCGGTCAACGACCCGAGCTCGATACCGTAGGCGTCGCACTCCTCCTGGTTCCAGCCTGCGCCCAGCCCCAGCTCCAGCCTGCCGTTCGACACGATGTCGAGCGACGAGGCCATCTTCGCCAGGACCGCCGGGTGACGGTAGACGATCCCGTTGACCATGCAGCCGACGCGGATCCGGCTGGTGGCCTGGGCCAGCGCCGTCAGCGTCACCCAGGACTCCATGCACGGCCCGGTCGTGTCCGCCACGTTGATCGGATAGAAGTGGTCGAAGTTCCAGGCCGACTCGAACACCTCGATGCGGTCGGCCTCGGTCCACACCGCCAGCATGTCGGCCCACGTGGTGTACTGGGGTGAGGTCTTGATCCCGAATCGCATGCGACAGCCCCCCGCTCAGTCCCGGAACCGGACCGGCGCTTCGGCGTAGGCACCGACGTGGAGGTCGGTGAGCCAGACCGGTTCTGCGGCCGGCTCGAGGCGAGCCAGGATGTCGGTCTCGGCCAACGCGGCGAGTGCGGCCCGCAGCTCCCACTTGGCCAGGTTGGCACCGAGACAGAAATGGGTCCCGTGGCCGAACCCGAGGTGCTCGTTCGGGCGACGGCAGATGTCGAAGTCGTACGGCCGATCGAACACCCGAGGGTCCCGGTTGGCAGCGCCGTACCAGAGGCCGACGTGCTGGCCGGCCCGGATGGTCTGACCGTGGAGCTGCACGTCCTCGGTCGCCGTCCTCGCGAACTGTATGACCGGCGTCGTCCACCGGACGACCTCGTCGACCGCCGGCACCACGAACGTCTCCGGGTCGTCGCACAGCCGGTCGACCTGGTCCTGGTTGTCGACGAAGGTCAGCACCCCCCGGCTCAGGGCGTTCCGGGTGGTCTCGTTCCCGGCCGCGATCAGCAGCTTGAGGTAGCCGTGGAGCTGCTGATCGGTCAGACCCGTCCCTCCCACCTCGGCCTTGACGACCACGGTGGCGAGATCATCGGCGGGGTGGCGCCGCTTCGTCTCGATGAGCTCGTCGACGTAGCGGTGGAACTCGGCGTGGAGCCGCTTGCGCATCGCCCGCCGATCCTCGCCCGGCTCGGCGAACCGCATCGAGTCGATGTCGAACAGGGCATCGGTCCAGCGGTGGATGTCGGCCCAGTCGTCGGGGTCCAGGCCGAGCATCGAGCCGATCGTCATGAGCGGCAGGGCGACGGCGTAGTCGTGAACGAGGTCGACGGTCTCCCCCGCTTCCAGCCGCCGGCGGAAGGCGGCGGTCAGCGTGCGGGCGCTGGCGTTCAGCTCGGCCTCCATCGACCGGCACCGGGCGGGCGTGAAGTGCCTGGCGGTGAGCAGTCGGAAGTCGGTGTGCTTCGGCGCGTCGAAGAACACCATGTCCTCGGGCTCTTCGGGGTCCCAGCCGTAGAGCTCGGCCTTGGTCCGGTGACCGGCGGCATAGCGGGCGTCGATATCGAGGCTCTTGAGCCGTAGCCGGCCCCCGCCGTTGATGAACCGTCTGGCATCGGCTCCGATCGCCTTCACGTCTGCGTGGCGGGTGATGGCCCAGAACGGCGCGATGTCGTCACGCTCGTACCAGAAGCAGGGAGCGGTCTCCCGCAGCAGATCCCACTCGGCCCAGGGGTAGCCGTCGGCCTGGTACTTCGCGATCGTGTGGATGTCGATGGTGTCCAGTGTCGGTGCACGGTCGGTGATGGTCATGTCAGCTTCCTGTCCGGGCCATCGGCGCCTTCGAGCCGAGGCTACACCCGGGCCACCGGCGGCCAGAAGTTCGGTGTCGACCCGCCCGGTCCCGACGCCGTCCGGGCGGTCACCGGTGGGCGAGGGACCCGACGACCCGGACCCTGACCCGGCGGGCATCGCCGGCCAGGTAGGCCAGGGGCAGGTCCTCGACCTCGATCGGTCGCACGGTCTCGGTCACCGCTCCTGCTGCGACGGCCCGCTGCACTGCCAGCTCCAGAGCGGCGGCCACCGCCGCCTCCCGGCCGAGCTCGTGGAACACCCGATCCACCTCGCCGCTGACCTCGGCCAGCGCCGCCCCGACCGCGTTCGCCGTATCGGCATGGGGTGGTCGCAGCACGTCACTGATGCCGGGCAGCCGGTCCGGCACGGCGAAGGCACCACCGCCGACGGCGACGAGGGGCGCCTCGGCTGCGGTCAGCTTGAGCCGGTCCGCCCCCTCGGCAACCAGCTCGGCCGCAACCGCCAGCACCGCTCCGGGATCGACACCGAGGGCGTCCGGCGACACCGCTCCGTCGATGACCAGTCGGCCGGCCTTCACCGCTGCGTCGGTCAGTGTCGGTACCGAGCCGCCGAAGCACAGCGCCTCGGTGAGCAGCCGCTGGCCGACGCTGTCCGGGCCGATGGTGACGTTGCCGCCCAGCTCGACCCGGATGCGGCTCCCGCCCCCGAGGCCGACCGAGAGCAGGTCGGGCAGCTGGAACAGCGTCCGGACCTCGCCGACGTCGACCGCTGCATTGGCCTGGCGAGGATAGCCGCCGACGAGGGCCCCGAAATCGGCGGTCGTTCCTCCGACGTCGACGACGAGGCCGTCCTCGACGCCCGCCAGCAGGGCCGCCCCTCGCATCGAGTTGGTCGGGCCGGACGCGAAGGTCAGGACCGGGTGGCGGCGAGCCTCGTCGACGGTGAGCAGCGTCCCGTCGTTCTGGGTCAGGAACAGCCTGGTGCCCTCGTCGAGCCCGGCGTCGTCGAGTGCCGAGGAGAATGCGTCGATCGTGGTGTCGGCGAGGTCGAGGAGGCAGGCGTTGAGCCCAGCCGCGTTCTCACGCTCGAGGAGCCCCAGTCGGCCGAGCCGGTGGGACAGGGTAACCCGAGCCCCCGGCAGGTGCTCGCAGACCAGCTCCGCCGCCCGCTCCTCCTGGGTCGGATCGACCGGCGAGAACGACCCAGCCACGACCACGGCGTCGATCCCGGCGTCTCCGAACCGGCGGGCGGCCTCGATCACCGCCGCCTCGTCGAGCTGCTCGAACGGCCGGCCGTCGTACTCGACGCCACCGGTGATCATGGCGGTCCGGCCCCTGACGGCGTCGGCCAGGTCGGTCGGCCAACCGACCAGCGGCGGCAACGAGCGGCCGGAGGGCAGGCAGAGGCGGACGAAACCGACCCGGTTGAGGTCCTGCCGCTGGACGACTGCATTCGTGAAGTGGGTGGTCCCGATCACCACCGTGTCGACATCGTGGTGCGGAACGGCCGCCAGCGCATCGGAGATGCCCGTCAGCACATCCTCGGTGGTCGGCGTCTTGGCAGTGGCCACGACCGCGCCGGCGTCGATCACGGCGGCGTCGGTGTTGGTCCCCCCGACGTCGATCCCGATGCGCCTCGTCATCGACACCACGCGTCTGGGCAGGTGACCACGGCACCATGCGAGCCGGTCACGACAGCGGATCCACGGGATCGAGGTCGTAGCCCATGGCCCGAGGACCGACGTAGCGCAGGCCGGCCTCGCTACGGAACAGGTCCGGCGCCGGTATCGCGAGCAGCGACGCCCGTTGCCCGTAGCGGGCGGTCTCGGTGCCGATCGCCGTCCCGGATTCGGCGTCGAGCAGGCAGATCAGATGGGGCACGGTGGCGATCGGCTGGCCATCCAGTCGGGCCACCAGCCACTCGTTCTGGAAGTCGAGCTCGAGCCGCTGACCCGACCAGCCGTCGAGGCCCTCGACGACAGCCATGCCCCGGAGGAAGCCGCCGGTGGTCCGTCGCTCGACGTCGGTGACCTTGCCGCCGAACAACCGCCGCCCCCCGGCCGCATCGGCAACCGCCTCCACCGGGTCGGCGTGCTCGGCCCTGGCCCGGCGCACGGTGGCGCCGAGCCCGATGGCCAGGCTCATCGAGTTCGCCACGCTCCACCGCTTCACCTCCGCCCCGGTCCTCGGGGCCTTGCACGTCGCCGCCATCGACCCGGTCTCGACGGTGAGCACCCGACTGGCCCGCTCCATCCACTTCCAGGTCGGCACGTGGCTGATCACCGCTTCGATCCCTCGGGGATCGACGAGCGAGAGCGGCCACGGCTGGAGGCCGGCGATCGCGAAGCTGGTCATCTGCGCCTCGGGGTAGGCCCGCCCCATCGCATCGGCGTCGACGACGGGAATGTCGAGATGGGCCGCCGCCATGAGCGGCTGGAACGCATTCGATCCACCGATCTCGGTGGCCATGACCGCGTCGAACGGTGCGCCGATGTGGTCGGCCATGATCTCGACCGCCCTGGCCACGTCCCGGCTGTCCTGCAGTCGCTCCTGCATGACCAGTGGCGCCCCCATGGTCGAGACGACCGCCACCCGGGCGTCGTCCTCCAGCTCGGTGGGGTCGATCATCTCGAAGGTCCGGCCCCCGGACATCACCTGCCTGACGTTGAGGTGGTTCAGGTGGGGGCTGCCCCCGCCACCGGTGCCGATGATCCAGGCCCCGACCGCCAGGTCGTCGACATCGGTGATGGTGAGCGCGCGGCCCACCGATCAGCCCAGTAGCTCGGCAGCGAGGTGGGCGGTGACCCTGACCGCCGACAGGACAGGCCGCCCGGTGATCGACCGAACGGTGGCCAGCAGCTGACGGTCGTAGCCGAAGCAATCGAGCACGACGAGGTCGACGCCGTGCTCCCGCAACGTCTCGGCCGCCGCTGTCGGGTCGGCGCCGGGCTTGACCGGGACCACGACGGCCGGCCGATCGGGGCGTCCTCTGGCCTCGGTGAACGGCTCGACCTGCTCGGGGAGCGGGACCAGCACGCCGAGCCTGCCCCCGGCCGGGAGGATGGCGTCGATCAGGCCGTCGAGGACGATCGAGGGAAGGAGCACATTGGGGCGGGCCGGCAGACCGTCGAACCGTCCGGTGCAGGCGACGAGGACGAGCCGCTCTCGGTCCCGCTCGAGCAATGCCGCCAGTCGCTCCGTGACCGCCTTCTTCGACACCGCCACATCGATACCGCCAGCCAGCCTGGTGTGCAGCACGTCGGCAGGGCCGGTGGGAGCCAGTCTTGCGATCTCGTCGACCGCCAGGCCGTCCAGCGCGCCCGCCACGTCGAGCGGGTGGTCGCCGAGGACGTCGGCCAGTTCGGCTGCGATGTCCGAACGGGGGGACTGACCGATCGTCAGG
>JAHELU010000113.1 GCA_024644005.1 Acidimicrobiales bacterium
ACGACGAGCCAACCGCCACCACGACCACCGAGCCGGCACCGTCGACCAAGCCGAAGAAGCAGACCACCACCACCGAGCCGCCGCCTCCGCCCGATGAGGACGATCCCGGAGAAGCCAGCGGCGATCAGGCGGCGGTGTCGCCCCAGATCCTCTCCGCCGAGGTGGTGACCCTGCGCGAGCAGCGTGCGTCGGTCGTGTACACCGCCAACCAGTGCGTCGCCACCAGGTTCAGCCTGGCGGGCAGCGATGGCTCCGCCAAGCAGGGTCGGAGTCGCGGCTTCGACCCTGACGTGTTCTGCGACACGGCATGGCGGCTCGACTTCACCGGTAGGGACGGCTTGAAGCCCGAGACGTCCTACGTCCTGTCCATCTGGATCAAGGGTGCCTCGGGTGAGGTGGCGAGCTCACAGCTGTCGTTCACCACCCCGGACTGATCCTTCCGCTCGGTGCCCGTTCGTCCCCGATCGGGCGGTCGAGTAGTCTTTTCTTAGATGAGCGAACTATCTCGACAGCAGTCGGTGCGCGAAGAGCAGCGCCCGGCTCGCCCCGATGTCGAGGAGGTGACGCCGGGTATTCTCCGGCTGCAACTCCCGATCTCGTTCCCCGGCCTCGGTCACGTCAACTGCTACGTCATGGAGGACCGAAAGGGGGTGGCCCTGATCGATCCAGGCCTTCCCGGGATCGGGACGTGGCGCCAGCTCAAACGGCGGCTGAAGTCCGTCGGCGTGCCCATTCAGCGGGTCCACACCGTGGTGGTGACCCACTCCCATCCCGATCACTTCGGTCAGGCCGGCCGGTTCAAGAAGGCGACCGGGGCCGAGATCATCACCCATCGCAGCTTCCGGACGTTCCTCGATCCCCAGGCCGAGGCCGACGACGAGGAGATGGTGACCGTCGTCGACGGCAGCTCCGGAGCCGGTCCGGCGACAGATGCTGTCGAAACCGGTCGCGACCATCCCGCTCATCCCTTCCCAGCCGTCACCCCCTGGGGCGGCAAGCCCTACGAGCTCCCCCTCGGCCGGCGGATTCGCTACCGGGCCATGCGAATGGCGGCCGGGCGGCTCATGTCGACGCCACGACCGACCCGGAGGGTCGATGACGCCGATGTGCTGGAGCTCGGCGGTCGGGAATGGGTGTCGGTCCACACCCCCGGCCACACCGAGGACCATCTCTGCCTCTGGGATCACGACCGAGGCGTCATGATCAGTGGCGACCACGTCCTGCCCACCATCACCCCCCACATCTCAGGCCTCACGGAGAGCGTCGATCCGCTGGCCGATTTCTTCGAGAGCCTGGAGCGGATGAAGACCTTCGGCAACGTCACCGCGGTGCTGCCAGCTCATGGCCTGGTCTTCGAGGACCTGTCGGGTCGGGCCGAGACGATCAGCCGCCACCATCACGAGCGCCTCGAGCAGCTGCGATCGGCAGGCGAGCGGGTCGGCGAGGGCACGGTGGAGCAGTACATGAAGGAGTTGTTCAAACCACGGTCCTGGGGCCCCATGGCCGAGAGCGAGACGTACGCCCACCTCCAACACCTGCGGCTCCGTAACCAAGCCGAAACCAACCACGAGAGCCCTCAGCTGCGATATCGCATCCTCGACTGAGGTTTCCCACCCGCGGTTGACAGATTGTTAACGATTGAAGAACCTTGGCTGTTGTTTCTCACATGACAACAAGGTCGTGTACCCTTGTGCCAACAGAAGGCGGATGATTGTGGCTTGCACGGAAAACCGCCTGTGCATGATGCTGCCGAACAGTCGAGTGAACCTATGGCCGAGCTGGTGGCGTCGGCAAGATCGGGGTGTGGCCGATGCGCGGCGGCACGGCCACACCCCTCTCGTACGCTCCTGAATCGGCGACCGGGACCGCGTCCCGGGGTGCCGCCCGGCCGGATGGATCGGCCGGCCTCGCATCGTTTCCATCACGGTTTCGGTCACGGTGCGTGGTCCCCATCGGCGGTTGCTCGTCGGTCGAGACGATGACGCCCTGCCTCAGCCTGTCCCGGAGTCGCTCGATCCGCTGGAGCTTCAACTGCTCGTGGCCCGTGATGGAACGAGCCGCCAGGGCCAGATCGACGGTGGCGTCCAGGTTGGCTGCCGACAACCCCTTCAGGGCAGCGTCGACGGCCACCCGGTACTCTGCGATCAGCCGTCGCTCCGCTCGACGGAGCGCTGACCGTCCGAGCGGGTCGATGGCGGTTCCCCGCAACCGCCGACCGGCGGCCAGGATCGAGAGCAAGGGTCGGTACCGAGAGGCCCGCAACGACAGCGTGCGGCCGACCCCCAGCGCCCGCAACAGCGGTGGGTTGAGCTGCCAGGTGACGGTGGCCCCGGATCCGCCGAGCGCCAGTGCGAGGGCCCGCGCCCTCGGCCCGGTCAGCAGTCTGGCCACCTCGTACTCGTCCCGGTAGGCCATGAGCTGGTGGAGCCCGCGGGCGATCGCCTCGGTGAGTGCCGTCGACTCGGGGTCGACGAAGCGCTCCGCCCCGACCGACTTGTTGATGAAGGCGACGAATCGCTGGGCGTGGGCTGCGCTCTGGTAGGCGACGAGGTCGGCGATGAGCAGTGCCAGCAGCTCGTGGAGCTCGGGATGGAGCCGCAGGTCGGCAAGCTGGGCCGCCAGCGCCTCGGGTAGCTTCGCCTCGCCGACCTCGAGCGACGGACTCGCAGTCGACGGACCGATGGCACCCGCCAGCACCCACTTCACGGCCTGCGGATCGACCACCCACTGCCGACCCCAGCGAAACGCCGTGCGGTGGGGCTCGACCGGCACGTCGCTCAGCTCGATCGCCCGCTCGACGGCCGAGCCCTCGACCGGCACCGCACCGGCTTGCACGGCGACGCCCAGCAGGAAGACCTCGGCGGCCGTCGCGTCACCCACCAGCGCGCTCGCCATGGCCACGGCGTCGACGACGTGGCGCCCCTCCCCCACCGTCGTCCGGTCGAGACGCGACCGACGGTCGTCGCCCAGCGGGCCGCTCGACGCGCCGGCACCGCCCGACCGGCGGCTCGTCTCGCCGGTTGTCGAGGCCACCAGCGCGGTCCGGCGGTCGGCGTCGGCTGCGATCGTCTCGTCCGACGCGGCGACCGACAGGTCGAAGGCGATGATGGTGTCCGCCTGCCCACGGCCGATCCGATTCGACGGCGGCGGGCCGACCCGTGACAGCCGGACGTCGCTGATCGTCACTGCGGCGCCCAGGTCGGAGCGGGTCTGATCGAGCCCCCGGACGTGCCAGCCGTCGAGGAGGGCGGCCGCGCCGAGGATCCGGGCCGCGATGACGACGCCGGTCCGGCTGTTCCCGGCCAGCCGGATGTCGATGCTGTCCGAGCCGTCCCCGGCCCCGGGAGCCGGGAAGGTGGCGGGAGGCGCCTCGACGACGACCGTGGCAACCTCCTCGTCGCTGGCGGAAGCCGGCCCGGGTTCGATGACCATGAAGCCCGAGCAGTCACCCTCGGTACAGATCAGCTCGAGGTCGTCCGAGCTCGGATCGGTGACCGAGGGCGCAGCGTGCGGCCCCTCGATCGACCGGGCCCGACCGTGGAGGCCGATCTCGCCCCGACAGTGATCGCAGGACGGGTGGTCGATGGCGAGCCGGGCCACCGGGACAACGATCGGCCCCGGCTGACCCGGTAGGTCGGCCTGGACCTCGACGAACCGGTCGTGGATGAGCACGGTGACCCCGGGCACCGTCGCCAGGTAGCGCTCGGCCTCGGCGGTCCTGGTCCGGCTCCAGACCTTCGTCCTGCCGCCGTGCCTGCTCGTCGGCAGGTCACCATCGCACGCCGTGGGATCGTCGGTCGCGATGACCACCTCGGTCACGCCCTGCGCGAGGAGGAACCTGGTGAGCTGCCTGAATCGCGAGCTGCCGGTCGGCCCATGGTCGCCGGTCATGGCGGCCGGGCCCGCTGCCGGGCCGACCGGGATGTCGAAGGTCATGTCGACACCGGCCGCCACCGCCGATTGGATCGCCAGCTGGCCCGACCGGGTCAGCGAGTCGCCACCGAGGCCCTGGACGACGTGCTCGCGTTCCAGGAACGGCGACAAGCCGATCCAGGTCGTGCCCTCGGTGCCCCCCGAGGTCGTCGAGACCACGTCTTCGAGCCTCGACTGCCCGACCGACGACGGCGAGCTACCGCCTTCCCCGCCAGGTCCGTCGGGTCCGCTGCGATCATGGAGCCCGTCGCCCGCCAGCTCCGATGTGCCACTCCGGCGCCGATCGGCCGCTCCGATGGTCCGGTCCCGTGAGCGCGGTGCCGGTGGCGCGAGTCGGTCGCCGAGCCGTCTCGCCAGCCGGGAGTGAAGGGCCGGGAGGAGGTCGTCCGCCGTGAGTGACCCGTGAGCCGGAATCAGCGGGCGGCCTCGGTGGTCGTGCCGTCCGACCACCAACGGCCGATTCGATGCTCCGTACAGGGCGTCCTTGACCGTGGACTCGATGACGGTGTTCCGCTCCTCGACCACGACCAGCTCATCGAGCCCGAGCGCCGCGTCGCGCACCACGCAGGGATCGAGGGGGAAGGGCAGCTGCAGCTGCAGTAGCCGGATACCGGATGCCTCGACCGATTCGAGCGACTCGAACCCGAGCCGCCGCAGCGCCTCCAGGAGCTCGTGATAGGTGTAGCCGGACGCAACGATCCCGATCCAGGCCCGACCGGGATCGGTGGTGGGTCGGTTGAGGTCGTTGACCACGCCGTACCGCCGGGCGATGACCATGCGGACCTCTTCGATCTCCCGCTCCTGGGCGGTCGCCGCTCCGCCCACCAGCGACCCGGTCGGTGTCGGGTGGTAGGGCTCGCCGTCGACCACCGGGTTCGGCGCCATCGGCACCACCCGATCGAGGGCCAGGTCGGCCGACCCCCGGCCGCTGGCGACCGGCGTGACGATCTTCATCGCGCTCCACAGGCCCGACAGGCGCGAGAGCGCCACGGCGTGACGGGCGAGGTCGAGCACCTCCTGGACGTCTCCCGGGTACAGCAGTGGCATCCTGAGACCCATCAGCGTGACCTCGGACGCCGACGGCAGCGCGGAGACCGCCCCGGCTGGATCGTCACCGACGAGCGCAACCGCTCCCCCGTAGCGGCTGGCCCCGGTGAGCACCGCGTGCCGCAGGGCGCCGGTCGACCGATCGAGGCCGGAGGCCGTTCCGTACCAGACCCCGAGCACCCCGTCCTTGTTGGCGTCGAGCTGGGTCGACACCAACTGGCTGCCCATGACCGCGGTGGCGCAGAGCTCCTCGGTGGCGGCCGACCGCATGACGATGTCGAGGGCCGGACAGGCGGAAAGCGCACGATCGACCTCGGTGTCGAGTCCGTCGAGCGGTGGGTCACCGATACCGGAGAGGAAGGCCGCCGTGTCGAGACCGTCGGCGGCATCGATCGCCAGTTGGGCGATCGGGAATCGGACCAAGGCCTGGATGCCACCGAGACAGGCTCGGCCCCGGTCTGTGGTGAAGGGGTCGGCGAGCCCGTGCTCGTGGGACGTGGTCACGCCGGCGAGGCCTCTGGTGCCCGACGCAGACGAACCGGGCCGATGCGAAGGTCGTCGGCATGACGGACGACCGTCGGAGCACTACCGTTCAGTCCGAACACCACCGCGCTTGAGAGCTCGCTCATCGGAATGCTCCTCGACACTTGTCCGTCCGAAGCAGGTCGAACGGAGCGAATCATCCCGGGGCCCAGCACGACGATTCAGCAACTTCGATTTCGTACAAGAGGATACACACCCATGGACAACGATGCGGTCAAGCAGTTCGCTTTCAAGGTCTGGTCCTACAAGATGGGCGAACAGGTGTCGCTCATGATCCATCTCGGCGACCGGCTTGGTCTGTACCGGGTGCTGAACGGCACCGGGCCGATGACGAGCGAGGCCGTGGCCGCCGAGACCGGTCTCGATGAGCGGTTCGTCCGTGAGTGGCTCCTCGGCCAAGCGGCCTCGAAGCTGATCGAGCGTCACGACGACGGCCGGTTCCAGCTCACCGAGGTCCAGGCGGCCGTTCTCGCCGACGAGGACGGTTCCCTCGCCTTCGCGGCCGGGGCGTTCCGGGGCGGCACGGATCCCGGCGGCGTCGATGCGCTGGTGGAATCGTTCAGGACCGGGATCGGTGTGACCTACGAGCAGCAGGGGACGGCGGCTGCGGCCGGTCTGGCCAGGATGACCGGGCCGTGGTCCCGGCTGGCGCTGACCTCGGTCATACTGCCGGCCCTCGACGGTGTCGTGTCGAAGCTGGAGTCCGGGGCCACCGTGATCGACATCGGCTGTGGGGCCGGCGTCACCGCCACCACGATCGGCGCAACCTACCCTGCGAGCCGCTGCATCGGCTACGACCCTTCGGCGGTGGCGATCGAGTTGGCTCGGGAGCGGGTGGCCGAGAGCGGACTCGACAACGTCGAGCTCGTGCACGCTGCGGCCGAGGCGCTGCCGGCGGACGGCAGTGCCGACCTCGTGCTGTGCTTCGACTGCCTCCACGACATGCCACGCCCGGATCTTGCACTGGCGGCGATCCGGGCCGCAATGGCGGACGACGGCACCCTGCTGATCAAGGACATCCGCTCCACCGGCGACTTCGACACCGATCGAAAGAACCCGCTGCTCGCCCTGTTCTACGGGTTCTCCGTTGCGTCCTGCCTGCAGTCGGCCCGATCCGAACCGGGCGGGATGGGACTCGGCACCCTCGGTCTCTACCCTGGCAAGATGCAGGAGCTGGTGACCGAGGCCGGGTTCGGGTCGTTCGTCGAGCACGACTTCGACGATGCTGCGAACCTCTATTACGAAGCACGGGTGGCCTGATCTCGTGACGGGTCGCGTCACCGGCTCCTCGAACCTCGACACCGTTGGCATCCCGGCCCGGACCGCCGGCCGGTGAGCCGTCAGATCGCCTGCGGTCACTGCGGCGGTACCCATCCCTCGGTTGCCGAGGTTCGAGCTTGCTCCCGGTCGCCGGGGGCCGACCGGTCCCCACTCGATGGGCCGGCACCAGCCGAGCCCACCGCCATCCGCCCGTCGACCGGGCCCGGGACCGTGGCGACGGGGCTCAGCGCCGAGCGGCTGGCCGGGCCGGCGACGCTCGGCAGGAGCCTGCTGACCGGCCAGGACGGCCCGATCCCCGATCCCTGGCGAGCGGCGCCCGTGATCGCCGCCGACGCCGCCAGCGGTCCGGAGGTCGTGGAGCGACTCCACCGGGCTTGGCGGGACAGGGAGCGAGTGGTCATCCGCTGGACCGGCCCGCTCCCGGATCCGGAGCCTGCGCTCTCGGAGCCCTTTCACCGACTGACCGTCGACCAGGAGCTTCCAGGCGAGCGACTGGCCTTCGCCATCACCGCCAATGCCGTCGACGTCCGGGACTCGGCTCCGTCGTTCCCCCCACTCCAGGCGGCGATCGCCCTGGGTGCCCGGCCAGGAGCGACCGATCGAGCCGACGCCGAGACCGGATCTCCTGTCCGCCCCGAGGTGGTCCTCCCCGACGGAACCGAGGCCTTCGTCGACGGCGGGCCGCTCGACCTCGACCTCACGGCCGAGCTCGGCGCCGCGGTCGTTCCCCGGGTCCATGTGGTCAGCCGATCGTTGCGGCCCCTGGTGGCCAGAGCTGCGACCCGCGCCGAGCTGGCCCCCGATCAGCTCGAGGCCGTCGAGCACCGGACTGGGCCGGCCAGGATCCTGGCCCCCGCCGGCTCCGGCAAGACCCGGGTGCTGACCGAGCGGGCCAGGCACCTCATCCTCGACTGTGGGATCGACCCCGCCGCCGTCTCACTGGTGGCCTACAACCGCCGAGCGAAGGACGAGATGCGGACCCGGCTCGAAGACGTGGCCCGGCTCGACATCCGGACGCTGAACAGTCTGGCCCTGGCCATCGCCACCGGCGGGGGCCCCTTCCGCAGCGCTGCGGACCGCCGGGCCCCGCGGTCGACGATCGACGAGCTGGAGGTCCGGCGGCACCTGGACCGGGTGGTGCCCGGCCGCCGGAGGCGGCAGCTGACCGATCCGCTCGAGCCGTGGATCGATGCCTTGTCGGCGTGCCGGCTGGGGCTCCGCGACCCGCACGAGATCGAGCAGGCCTACGGCGGCGACGTCGCCGGCTTCCCCGAGGTCATCGAGCGGTATCGGGCCGAGCTGGCCCGCGTCGGGGTGATGGACTTCGACGAGCAGATCCTCCTGGCCATCGACCGGCTGCTCCAGGACCCGGGCGCTCGACGGACGGCCCGCTCGGTGGCCCCGGTCCTGCTGGTCGACGAGTTCCAGGACCTGACCCCGGCCCACCTCCTGCTGCTGAGGATCCTGGCGGGACCGGCCGGTGAGATCTTCGGCGTCGGCGACGACGACCAGACGATCTACGGGTATGCCGGCGCATCGCCCGACTGGTTGATCCGGTTCGAGCACTTCTTCCCCGGCGCACGGGACCACCGCCTGACGGTGAACTACCGGTGCCCGCCGGACGTGGTCGAGGCGGCGGTCAACCTGCTGTCCCACAACCGGCAGCGGGTGGCCAAGGAGATCAAGCCGGGCGACACTCGGGAGGAGGGCGGCGCCGAGCCCGGCCTGGTGATCCACGGCGCCGGCGACCCCCAACGCAACCTGACCGACCACGTCGAGCGGTTGCTGTCCACCGGGGTCGACCCGGCCGACATCGCCGTCCTGGCCCGGGTCAACGCCGCACTGCTGCCGGCCGCGGTCTACCTCCACACCACCGGCATCCCGGTCGTCAGACCGCTCGGCCTCGGGCCGGACGTGCTCGACCGCTCGGGGGTGGGAGCGGCGCTGAGCTGGCTCCGCCTGGCAGTCGGCCCGGCCAAGGGGTTCCGGGCCGACGACCTGCGGCTCGCCCTGCGACGACCACCACGATCGCTCCATCCTCGAGTGGCCGACTGGGTGTGCGAGCAACGGTCGGTCAAGGACCTGCTCGCGCTGTCGCAACGGTTGAACAAAGAGCGCGAGGCGGACACCGTGGCCGGGTTCGCAGCCGACGTCGAGCGGTTGCGGACCGCAGCGGAGGACGGTCTGACCACCGCCGAGCTCCTGCAGCTCGTCCAGGAGGACATCGGCCTGCTCGGTGCGGCCTCCCAGCTAGACAGCTCGCAACGGAGCGCCAGGCGAGCCGCCCATGCCGACGAGCTGGCCGCGCTGAGCGCCGTGGCGGCGCTCCATCCCGATCCGATGTCCTTCGAGCAGTGGCTGCGGGCCGAGCTGGCGGACATCGGTCGGTTCGACCCGGAGACGCCACACGACGGCGTCACCCTGGCCACGATCCACACCACGAAGGGCCTCGAGTGGCCCCACGTGATCGTCCACGACGTCCGGGACGGGCTGTTTCCCCACCGGCTGGCCGACGACATCGAGGAGGAGCGGAGGATCTTCCACGTCGGGGTGACCAGGGGCCGGCGCTCGGTGGCGGTCACCGTCTCCGGACCACCGTCGCCGTTCGTGGCCCAGCTGGCCGAGGCCCGCCCGGCCGACCTGCCGTGGCCGACGAGCGGACAGCGGGCCGACGGCGTGAGAGGCTCGTCCGCCGCGACGACGGTGAGGGCCGCGATCACCGAGCGGGCCGCGGTCACCGAGCGGGCCGAGCCCGGCGGCCCGGCCGAGGCGAGACTGCGGGCGGCGCTGACAGAGTGGCGCCGCGAGCGGTGCCGAGCCGATGCCGTGCCGGCCTACGTGGTGCTCGACAACAAGACCCTCGACGCCATCGCCCGGATCGAGGCCCGCGCCCTGGCCGAGCTCGGCGCCGTCAGCGGGATCGGCCCGACCAAGCTGGAGCGCTACGGGGCCGACATCCTCGGCATCGTGGCCTCTGCCGACGACCCCTGACCGGACCGGTCGCAGCCGGCTCGATGTCACCGGGCCGATCTACGGTGGTCGCATGGCCCATGACAATGCCACCACCACCCCAACGACCACGCCGACGACCGCACGAACGATCTGCCCGCAGCGACTCGCCGCCCTGTCGACGGCGGTCGAGCTCGAGGTCGACGAGGAGGAGCTCTGGTTCGAGTCCGAGGCCGAGCGCGAGCTGTGGCTGGCATTGCGCCAGGAGTTCGAGCGGCTGGTGGAACGGATCGGCCCGGTCTGGATCGCCGACTGAGGCCGACCGACACGGGCCGACGCCGACACCGACCGACGCCGACTGAGGCCGACCGACGCCGACCGTGGCCGACCGATGCCGGCGAAGCGAGCGGCCGCACCCATCGGCCGCGGTCCTGAGCGAGGCAGCCTCGGTGGGCATGGGTACCGTGAACCCCATGGCCCAATCCCCAGATTTCGCCTTCACCGACATCCTGCCGATCGGCGAGGACACCACCCCGTACCGGCCCCTCGGCACCGATGGCGTCGAGCAGGTCGATCTGGGGGGCACGTCGTTCCTGAAGGTCGGCGACGAGGCGATCCGGGCGCTGACCGCAGAGGCCATCAAGGACATCTCCCACCTGCTGCGACCCGGCCACCTCGCCCAGCTGCGGACCATCCTGGACGATCCCGAGGCATCGGCCAACGACCGGTTCGTCGCCACCGAGCTCCTGCAGAACGCCTGCATCGCCGCAGGCTTCGTCCTGCCCGGCTGCCAGGACACGGGCACGGTGATCGTGAAGGGCAAGAAGGGCCAGTACGTCCTCACCGACGGGAACGACAAGGTACCGATCGCCCGGGGTGCCTACGACACCTACCAGACCTCGAACCTGCGGTACTCCCAGATGGCCCCGCTGTCGATGTGGGAAGAGCGCAACACCGGCACCAACCTGCCGGCGGAGATCAAGATCGAAGCGGTCGAGGGCTGCGAGTACAAGTTCATGTTCATGACGAAGGGCGGTGGCTCGGCCAACAAGAGCTTCCTGTTCCAGGAGACGAAGGCGCTGTTGAACCCCACCGGCCTCCGGGCGTTCCTCAACGAGAAGCTCCGGCTGCTCGGCACCTCGGCCTGCCCCCCGTACCACCTGGGTCTGGTGATCGGTGGCACCTCGGCCGAGCTCGCCGTGGAGACGGCGAAGCTGGCCTCCACCCGCTACCTCGACTCGCTACCCACCGAGGGCTCGGAGCTCGGCCACGGCTACCGGGACCTGGAGATGGAGGCCGAGGTAATGAAGCTGACGCAGGCTTTCGGCATCGGGGCCCAGTTCGGCGGCAAGTACTTCTGCCACGACGTCCGAGTCATCAGGCTCCCCCGCCACGGCGCATCGCTACCGGTGGGGATCGCCGTGAGCTGCTCGGCTGACCGTCAGGCCCTGGCCAAGATCACCGCCGATGGGGTCTTCCTCGAGGCGCTCGAGCGCGATCCTGCCCGTTACCTGCCGGACGCCACCGGGGACGAGCTGTCGAGCGACGTGGTCAGGATCGACCTGAACCGGCCGATGACCGAGATCCGAGCCGAGCTGAGCAGGTATCCGGTGAAGACCAGGCTGGCCCTCAGCGGGACCCTCGTCGTCGGTCGTGACATCGCCCACGCCAAGATCAAGGAGCGGCTCGACGCCGGCGAACCCATGCCGGACTACCTCCGGGAGAGCCCCATCTACTACGCCGGCCCGGCCAAGACCCCGGCGGGCTATGCGTCCGGCTCCTTCGGGCCGACCACCGCAGGCCGGATGGACTCCTACGTCGAGCAGTTCCAGGCCGCGGGAGGTTCGCTGATCATGCTGGCGAAAGGCAACCGGAGCCAGCAGGTGGCCGACGCCTGCAAGCGCCATGGGGGCTTCTACCTCGGCTCCATCGGCGGGCCGGCGGCTCGCCTGGCCAAGGACTCGATCCGCAAGGTCGAGGTGCTGGAGTATCCGGAGCTCGGCATGGAGGCGATCTGGCGCATCGAGGTGGAGGACTTCCCGGCCTTCATCGTGATCGACGACAAGGGCAACGACTTCTACGCGGAGACGTCCCGCCCCGTGGATCTCAAGCTCTGACCGGCAACCCCGCCGCCGGCGTCACGAAGCGATCGTCAGACCGCCGTCGACGACGAACACCTGGCCGGTGGCGTACTTCGTCCTGATCAACCCGATCGTGGCCTCCGCGCAGTCCTCGGGGGTCGCCGAGCGCGCCAGCGGCGCCACCTTGGCCACCGTGGCGTGCTGGGCGTCCCAGTCCTCGGTCCACGGCGTTGCGACCAGCCCCGGGGCCACCGCATTGAACCTGATGGGCCCGTAGGACTTGGCGAGCAGCCGGGTCATCTGGTTCAGTGCGGCCTTGCTCATCGAATAGGCGATCGACGATCCGACCGGGCGAATCCCGGCGATCGACGTGATGGTCACCACGTTCGGGTCCTCCGAGTCACGGAGCAGTGGAATGGCGGCCTTCGTCAACCACCAGGTGCCGAACACGTTGACGTCGAACGTCTTGGCGAAGATCTCGTCGGTGAGGTCGTCCAGGTTCTGATGGGGAACGACCGTCGTCCAGCCGGCGTTGTTGACCAGGATGTCGAGCTTGCCGAACCGATCGACCGCGGCTTCGAGCAGCCGGGCCCCCTGATCCTGGTCCGAGATGTCGGCCCTGACGTAGATCGACTCGGTCGGCAGCGAGTCGGCCACCGCCTGCCCCGCCTCGACCGACGACGCCGAGTTGACGACGACGGACGCGCCGAGCGCCGCCAAGCGGCGGGCGATGGCCTCGCCGATGCCGCTCGACGAGCCGGTGACCAGCGCGACCCGACCGGCCAGCTCCCCCGTCGCCCCTTCGGTGCCCTGCTCGACCATCCGGCCCCCTCGTCGTGTCGTCGCGGTCTGGTCCAGCGCCGGTCGACGGCCGAGCGCTCGCTCCGGCTGCAACCTTTGCAGATCGACCCGGTTCCGTCGAGCCGGTCAGCCTCGCCGGGTCGCCGCGTCGAGGACCTGGGCCAGACAGCGCGTCAGCTTCTCGGCATAGGTCACGTGGAGGAACTCGTTCGGTCCGTGGGCGTTCGATTCCGGTCCGAGGACGCCGGTGATCACGAACTGTGCCTCGGGGAACTGCTCCCCCAGCATCCCCATGAACGGGATGGTGCCGCCCTCGCCGTAGAGCTGCAGCCCCTGGTCGAACTGGGTTCTGGACGCCTCGTCGAGCGCCGATCTGAGCCAGGGGGCCAGGTCGGGAGCATTCCAGCCCGGGGCGGTGCCCGTCCGACTGAACGAGACGTCGGCCCCATAGGGCGGGTCGGCCTCGAGGGCGGTTCGCATCTCGGCCAGAACGGCGGCCGGGTCGGCCGTCGGTGGGATCCGCAACGACAGCTTCAGCGCCGTCCGGGGCCGGAGCACGTTCCCGGCGGTGCCGGTGGACGGCATGCCGTCGATCCCGGTGTAGGACAGCGCCGGTCGCCAGGTCCTGGCCAGCAGTGCCTCGACCGGATCGTCGACCATCGGTCCCGCCCCCGGGACGTAGGGCACGGCCTCCGTGGCGCGGTCGCCGAGCAAGCCAGCCGTGGCCTCCGCCTCGGCGATGCGATGGTCCGGTATGTCGACCGTCGCCGACTCGAGCAGGATCCGCCCGGTCTCGGCCTGCTCGACCCGGTCGAGCAGCGCCCTGACGATGCGGAACGACGAGGGCACGACGCCGCTCGCCGAGCCGCTGTGCAGGCCCTCGGTCACGATGCCGACCTCGAGGGTCCCGCCGACGAGCCCTCGCAACGAGGTGGTCAGCCACAGCGTGTCGTAGGTGGCACAGCCGGAGTCGAGGCAGATCACGAGATCGACAGGCCCGAGCCGTTCCGCCAGCTGGCCGATGTGGGCCGGCAGATCCGGGCTGCCCGACTCCTCGGACGCCTCGATCAACACGACCAACCGGCCGTGGCTGCCACCGGACCGCTGCACCGCCTCGATCGCGCAGAGGCTGGCGAACGCCGCATAGCCGTCGTCGGCCCCGCCCCGGCCGTAGAGCCGGTCACCCTCACGGACCGGCGTCCAGGGGGCCAGCCCGTCACGCCACCCCTCCATCTCCGGCTGCTTGTCCAGATGGCCGTACAGGACCGTGGTCGAGCCGACGGGGCCGGTGGCTGGTCCGAACGGCGCGATCTCGGCCACGACGAGCGGGGTCAGGCCATCGAGCACCTGGCGGAACACGGTCATCCCGGCGACCGGCCTCGACCGCATCCACCGCTCGACCAGGTCGACGGCCCGCTCGATGTGGCCCGACCGGTCCCAGTCGGGGTCGAAGCTCGGGGACAGCGCCGGTATGGCGATGTACGCCTCGAGGTGGGGCAGCACCTCGTCACGCCAGGTCTCGGCGATCAGCGCCGTCGCCTTCTCCATGTCGATCGTCATGCTGTTCCTCTCACTGGTCAGGCCCGTCCGGGCCGCTACGTCGAGACGCCGCTACGAGTTGATCGCCCCGCAATCCTCCATCGCCGCCACGAACTTGGCCAGGAACTCGTCGGTGATGTCGCCGGACAGCAGCACGTCGATGTCGTCGTCACTCAGGTCGGCCACCAGCCGATCGGCCACGCAGGGCGCATCGGCTGGATCGACGTCGTTGGCCTCCAACTGCTGCACGATCTGGTCCCGCACGTCGCCCTCGAGGCCGCAACCGAACATCGCCCGGAACTGGTTCTCGGTGAACGCCGGGGTCGGCGAGGTGGCCTCCAGCTCACGGCCGAGCTGGTCGATCCCGTACCGGTCGATGAGGTGGTCGACCACGCACTCGGCCTGGCCGGCGGTTGTGCCCGGATTGGCTTCGGAGAAGCTCTCGATGGCGGCGTCGCGATCGAATCCCTGACCGCAGCCGGCCGCGAGCGCCATGGCAGCGGACACCGCAGGTGGCGCGAGGAGGCGGGCCATGCTCACCCGTCGATCGTAGCGCTGGCCCGGTGCCCACCGGTCGCCGCGTCAGTTCACCAGGCGATCGCGACCCTCCCAGTAGGGAGCCCGCAACTTGTACTTCTGCAGCTTGCCCGTGGCGGTCCTCGCCAGCTCGGTCCTGGTCTCGATGGAGGTGGGGCACTTGTAGTGGGTCAACCGGTCCCGGCAGTAGTCGATCAGCTCCTGCTCGCCTGCGCTCGAACCCGGGGCGAGCACCACCAGCGCCTTGACCGTCTCGCCCCATTTCTCGTGGGGCACGCCGATGACGGCGACCTCGTTGACGTCCGGGTGGGAGAACAGCACGTCTTCCACCTCGATGGAGGACACGTTCTCGCCACCGGAGATGATCACGTCCTTCTTCCGGTCGGTGATGCTGTAGTAGCCCTCGTCATCCTGGTAGCCGCCGTCGCCGGTGTGGAACCAGCCGCCCTCGAGGGCCTCCTCGGTGGCCTCGGGGTTGTCCCAGTAGCCCTCCAGGATGTGGTTGCCTTTGGCCAGCAGCTCTCCGGACTTGCTGGTCTTCATCGCGATCCCGATGGTGGGAGCGCCCGCTCGTCCCAGCTTCTTGGCCCGGTCGGCCGGGGTGAGATCGTCCCACTCGGTCCTGCACCGGCTCATCGTCAGGAGCGGCGCCGTCTCGGTCAGACCGTAGATCTGGATGAACTCCCAGCCCAGCTCGGTCTCCATTCGCTCTATGGTGGCGGTCGGGGGCGGCGCACCGGCCACCACCATGCGGACCCGGCCCCGGCCAGGGATCTCCCCGTCCCACGTTGCCGCAGCATCGAGCACCGCCGCACACACCGCAGGGGCGCCACACAGCAGCGTCACGCCGTGCTCGTCGATCCGGCGGAGGATCTCGGCTCCGTCGACCTTGCGGAGCACGACGTGCTTCACCCCCATGCCGGTGACCGTGTACAGCATCCCCCAGCCGTCGCAGTGGAACATCGGCAGGGTGTGGAGGTAGACGTCGCGGTCGCTGACCCCGGCGTGCCAGCCGAACGTCACGGCGTTGGTCCAGCGGGCCCGGTGGGTCTGCTCGACGCCCTTCGGCCTGGCCGTCGTACCGGAGGTGTAGTTGATCGAGGCCGTCGCGTCCTCGTCGGGGGTCCACGGTTTCGGCTCGCCCTCCCTCCCGTACCACACCCCATCCGATTCCTGGCCCATGATCCAGCGATGCTTGCAGTCG
>JAHELU010000114.1 GCA_024644005.1 Acidimicrobiales bacterium
GTTGCGCTCACAGTGGTGGCGGCCGGCTACTTCGTGTACGAGCGCAACCGGGGCCGCCTGCTGCCGACCACCGAGCGGATCACCTCACGAACCAAGGAGAAGGTCGGCGTCTGAGCCGACGGGACCAACATGACGCAGATCACCGAAGACACCGCCGACCGACTGCTGGCCTTCATCAATGCCGAGATCTCGGTCAGCCCCGAGCCGATCGCCGTCGAGACCGATTTGCTCCTCACCGGAGCTGTCGATTCGCTCGGGGTGGTCCGGATCACCCAGTGGTTGGAGGACGAGCTCGGCTTCGAGGTCGACCCGGTGGAAGTGACGCTCGAGAACTTCCAGACCGTGTCGAGGATGGTGTCCTACGCCCAGTCGAAGCTCAACTGAGCCGACCGGAGCGCTACTGCTCGCCGAGCCGGCGATCGGCGGCTCGAACGGCTCTTGCTCTGCTGCGGGGAGCGCTCGAGATGGCATCGAGGAAGACCGCGCCGTCGAGCGAGTAGGCCAGTAACCCGTCCGGTCCGGCCCGTACGGTGGCCGTGCGGGGCCGGTCGTAGAGGAGGGCGATCTCACCGAAGCCGCCGCCGACCCCGGTCTCGACCTCGCGCTCGTCGAGCTCGACGAGCGCCGACCCCCCGGCCACCAGGTAGAACTCGCGGCCCCGGTCGCCCCTGGCGAACACGAGACGGCCGGGCTGGATCTCCACCCGTTGCAGGTTCACCAGTAGCTGCTCGACCCGGAACGCCGGCAGGGGGGCGAAGATCGGCATGGCCCTCACGAGGGCGAGGAGCTCGCCGTCGACCGCAGGCCGGGTCCGGTCGATGGCCAGCAGGCGACCGAACCGCACGAGGAGGAAGGCGGGCAGGACGGCCCCGACCACGATCATGGCGGTGGGCAGGCCGGCCACCACGGCGACGGCGGAGAACCCGATGCTGCCAAGGGCGAACGCAGCGGTGGCCAGGCCCTCGAGGACACCGAAGACCCGGGCCAGGGTGTCCTCGGCCGCCAGCCCCTGCAGCAGCGTCCGGCCGGCGATGTCGGATATCGCGTCGCCGAGCCCGGTGAGCACGAGCAGGGCCACGACCAGGGCCAGCGACCGGGTGCCGGGGATGAGGGCGATCGGCACGCCTACCGCCAGCAGGCCCACAACCACCGGGACGGTGAGCCGTCGGCGACCGACGAGGGCGAACGACGCCAGCGCGCCGACGACCCCGCCGACGCCGATCGCGCTGCCGAGCAGCCCGGCGGTGGCCTCGCTGCGACCGAGCTGATCGACGGCCACCGCCACCAGCGCCACGTCGAGCGCGCCGAAGACCAGCCACGCTGCGGCCAGCATCGCCACCAGCAGGCGCGGTGCCGGCTGGTCCCTGATCAGCCGCAGCCCGGCCAGGATCGCCGACAGGTGCGGCTCCGGCTCATCGTGCTCGAGATCGCGGTCGGGAGCCGTGCCGACCGCAGCACGGTCGACTGCGTCCTGCAGCTGGAGCGGTGCCGGGCCGACACCGATGGCGAGGACGGCGGCGACCGTCAGGAGGCCGGTGCCGGACGCGAACACGGCGGTCGGTGACGCGACCAGCAGCACGAGCCCGGCCAGCGCCGGCCCGGCGAACGCGCCGACGGTCTCGATGAACCCGGCCAGGGCGTTGGCGGCCACCAGTTCCACCGGCCGGTCGACGAGTGCCGGTAGAACGGCCGACACCGTCGGTCGGGACAGCGAGATGGCGACGGCGAATCCGGCGGCGGCGAGGTAGACCAGGATCGGCGGTGCCGACGTCGCCATGGCGATCGCCGTCAGACCGCAGCCGGCCGCCTGGGAGCCGAAGCCGCCGGCCAGGGCCCGGTTGGTCGGCAACCGGTCGACCACCACCGCGGCGAAGGGGACGATCAGGGCCGCCGGTACCAGCAGGGCGAAGGCCACGATTCCGGCTTCGCCGACCCCGCCCCGATCGAATGCGTAGACGAGAATGGCCAGCCACGTGCCTGTCTCGGCCACCGAGAAGGCGGCGAAGCCGAGCTCGGTCAGCATGACGGCCCGGTTGTCGACCAGATCCCGGGCCGCCCCTCCTGCGATCACGGGCCCGCCGGACCAGACTCAGGAGGCGAAGCGGTCGATCATCACCGATCGGGCCGCTTCGAGGTGGTCGACGAGCGCGGCGGCCGCACCCTCCGCATCGCCTGCGGTCAGCCGGTCGACGATGAGCTGATGGGCCCCGGTCGGGCTCTGGATGGTCGGGTCGAGGGAGCTGAGGTCGGTCATCATCAGTAGCGTCTGGTCGGCCAGCCGTTCCCAGGCCTCGAGCAGGCGGCGATGGGCCGCCGATTCCACGACGGCCCGATGGAGCGCCATGTCGGCGGTACCGATCGCCTCGCCGTCGCCGATCTCGTCGGCTCGCACCAGTTCGGCCAACAGCGACCGGAGTCGCGTGGGATCAACCCCCCGGGCCGCCGCCCGCCGCACCGCCAGGGTCTCGAGGGCGATGCGCAGGCTGTAGACCTCGTCGACGTCGGTGGCGGTCAGCGATCGGACGAAGCTGCCCCTGCGGGCCCGCAATTCGACGAGGCCGCTGCGCTGCAGCTCGGCCAGGGCGTCCCTGACCGGACCACGGCTGACGCCGAATCGATCCGCCAGCTCGGTCTCGACGAGCCGTGCACCGGCCGGCAGCTCGCCCGAGACGATCGCCGAGCGGAGCGACGCGGTGACTGCGGTGCCGAGATCGACGTGTTCGACGGGGACGGCCACGGCCCAACCATAGTCCGCCGCCCCTGGGTACCGGGCCCCTTTGTTGACAGTTGACACGACCACGCCGATACTGGAGTCCCAGCGGTTGTCAACTGTTAACAGTGATGTCGACAGTGGCGTCGACAGTGACGCCGACAGCGTCACCGGTCAACGGGATCGACCACGTGCCCGGGCGCCGTTTTGGCCGGTGGTCGGTCTCGATTAGTGTCGGCCGGTACGGCGATGCTCGGCCCCGGGCCGCACCGCCACCGATCGATCATCACCTCACCAGCACACCGATTCACGACAGGCAGGGACCTCGAACATGGCCGAAGAGCGGATCGAAACCAACGGCCTCGAGGTCGGTGCAGCCCTGCACCGGTTCCTCGTCGCCGAGGCGCTGCCCGCAGCGGGCGTCGATCCCGATCGGTTCTTCTCCGGCCTCGCCGCCCTCGTGGCCGAGCTCGGTCCCCGCAACGCCGAGCTGCTGGCTCGACGCAGCGAGCTCCAGGCCGCCATGGACGGTTGGCATCGGGACAGAGCCGGCCGAAGCCACGATCCCGAGGCCTACAGGGCCTTCCTCGAGGACCTCGGCTACCTGGTACCGGACGGGCCCGCCTTCGTGATCGAGACCGACGGCGTCGACCCCGAGATCAACGCCGTCCCTGGCCCTCAGCTGGTGGTGCCGGTCACCAACGCCCGCTACGCGCTGAACGCCGCCAACGCTCGCTGGGGCTCGCTGTACGACGCCCTCTACGGGACGGACGCCCTCGGTGATCTCCCCGATCCGGGCCCCTACGACCCCGCAAGGGGAGCCAGGGTTATCGCCTGGGCCCGGTCGTTCCTCGATGATGTGGTGCCGCTGGCGTCGGGCTCCCACGGTGCAGCCACCCGCTACCGGGTGGTCGACGGGACCCTCGAGGTCGAGCTCGGCGACGGCGTCACCAGCGGACTGGCCACCCCGGATCACTTCATCGGCCACACGGGGTCGCCCGCTCGGCCAGCCAGCGTGCTCCTCGAGCACCACGGGCTGGCCATCGAGGTGGTGATCGACCCCGATCATCCGGTCGGTCGCGACGATCCAGCCGGCGTCTCGGACGTGATCCTGGAAGCGGCGGTCACCGCCATCATCGACTGCGAGGACTCGGTGGCCGCCGTCGACAGCGAGGACAAGGCGTTGGCCTACCACAACTGGCTCGGGCTCATGACCGGTGAACTGACAGAGGAGGTGACCAAGGCCGGCTCGACGTTCACCAGGCGCCTCAACCCGGACAAGTCGTTCACGGCACCCGACGGGTCGACGGTGACCAGGCCCGGTCGTTCGCTGCTGCTGACCCGCAACGTCGGTCATCTGATGAAGACGCCGGCGGTACTCGATCAGGACGGCAATCCGATCTTCGAGGGGATCCTCGATGCCCTCGTCACGGTGGCTTGCGCCATGCACGACCTGGCCGACAGCGATGGCCGCCGGAACTCACGGGCCGGTGCTGTCTACGTCGTCAAGCCCAAGATGCACGGGCCGGACGAGGTCGCCCTCACCAACGACCTGTTCACCAGGGTGGAGGAGATCCTCGGGCTCGCTCCGGACACCGTCAAGATCGGCATCATGGACGAGGAGCGGCGGACGACGCTGAACCTCAGGGAATCGATCCGAGCGGCCAAGTCGAGGGTCTGCTTCATCAACACCGGCTTCCTCGATCGGACCGGGGACGAGATCCACACGTCGATGCTGGCCGGGCCCATGGTCCGCAAGGGCGACATGAAGACCGAGCGGTGGATCACCGCATACGAGGACTGGAACGTCGACACCGGGCTCACCTGCGGGTTCCGGGGTCGGGCCCAGATCGGCAAGGGCATGTGGGCCGCCCCCGACCTCATGGCCGACATGCTCGAGCAGAAGCTCGACCACCCGCTTGCCGGGGCCAACTGCGCCTGGGTGCCGTCGCCGACCGCAGCCACGCTCCACGCCACCCACTATCACCGGGTCGACGTGCTGGCCCGCCAGGCCGAGCTCGAGGCCCGGATCGCGGCCGAGGGGCCGCGGGCCACCATCGACGACCTGCTGCAGATCCCGGTGGCACCGAGCCTGCAGTGGACCGCAACCGAGATCCAGGCCGAGCTCGACAACAACGCCCAGGGCATACTGGGCTACGTCGTGCGGTGGGTCGACCAGGGGGTCGGCTGCTCCAAGGTGCCGGACATCAACGACGTCGGCCTCATGGAGGATCGGGCAACGTGCCGGATCTCCTCCCAGCACATGGCGAACTGGCTGCACCACGGCGTGGTCGATCGCGATCAGATCATGGAGACGATGAAGCGGATGGCCAAGGTGGTCGATCGGCAGAACGCCGAGGACCCGGCCTACCGGCCGATGGCCCCCGATTACGACGGCCCGGCCTTCACCGCAGCCTGCGACCTCGTCCTGTCCGGTGTCGAGCAGCCGTCCGGCTACACCGAGCCGATCCTCCACGCCCACCGGTTGGAGGCCAAAGCCACGGCCTGACCGGCCCGTGACCGGCCCGTGACCCCGAAGGAGCAATCGCTGTGTTGGAGAAGCTCAGGAACCTCCGAAGATCGGAACCGCAGACCACCGGTGATCCCTTCGTCGACGCCCTGCGGGCGGCGCTCGGCCCGGACCAGGTGCGCTACGACGGCGCCCATCGGTCGCTGCTGAGCCACGACGCGTCGGTCTTCGACGGCGGCAACTCGGGCCCGGTCTGCTACCCGACGTCCACCGCCGACGTGCAGACGATCGTCCGCCTGGCCAACGACCACGGCCGCAACGTCGTGCCGAGAGGGGCCGGCACCGGCCTCGCCGGTGGGGCGATCCCGCTCGGCCTGCCGGTGGTGGTGGCGGTGACCAGGATGGACCGGATCCTCGAGGTCGACCCGGTCAACCGCGTCGCCTGGGTCGAGCCCGGCGTGGTGAACCTCGACCTGACCAGGCACCTCACCCCGATGGGGTTCCACTTCGCTCCCGACCCGTCGAGCCAGCAGGTCTGCACGATCGCGGGCAACGTGGCCAACAACTCGGGCGGTCCCCACTGCCTGGCCTACGGGGTGACGAACGCCCACGTCGTGGCACTCGAGGTCGTGTTGCCGTCCGGCGATGTTGCGATGCTCGGGGGACTGGAGCCCGAGCCACAGGGCCTCGATCTGCGAGGCGCCTTCGTCGGCAGCGAGGGCACGCTCGGCGTCATCACCAAGGTCGCGGTGCGAATCACGAGGAACCGGCCGGCGGTCAGGACCCTGCTCCTCTCCTTCGGAAGCGTCCGGGATGCGGCCAACACCGTCAGCGACGTGATCGCAGCGGGCATCGTCCCGGCGGCGATGGAGGTCATGGACCAGCCCATCACCAGAGCGGTCGAGAACTACGTCGGGGCCGGCTACCCGCTCGACGCGGCGGCGGTGTTGCTGGCCGAGGTCGACGGTCTGGCCGCCGGGGTCGACATCGACGCCGATCGGATCGGTGAGATCGGTCGGGCCAACAATGCCACCGACGTTCGCCTGGCCGGCAGCGAAACGGAGCGGGCCCTGCTGTGGAAGGGCCGCAAGACGGCCTTCGGAGCCATCGCCCAGATCGCTCCCGACTACTACCTGCACGACACCGTGGTACCCCGTTCGGCCCTGGCCGACGTGCTGACCGAGATCTACGCCATCGCCGACCGCCATGACGTGCTGGTCATGAACGTGTTCCACGCCGGCGACGGCAATCTCCACCCGCTGCTGATCTTCGACGGCCGGGAGGAGGGGATGATGGAGCGGGTCCATGCCGCAGGGGCCGAGATCATCACCGCATCGCTCGACGCCGGCGGCGTGCTGTCCGGCGAGCACGGTATCGGAGTCGAGAAGCAGCAGTTCATGGAGCGCATGTTCACCGATGACGACCTCGACCACCAGAACCGGCTGCGGCAGGCGTTCGACCCGGGGTGTCGGACCAATCCCGGCAAGGTGATCCCGTCCGGCCACAGCTGCGCCGACATCCAGGCCCTCAGATCGATCCCCCGGGAGGTCTGGGTATGACGGCGACCCTGGCCACCAGCGACCCGGTCCTGCTCGACTTCGCCGAGGAGGTCGGCGACACCGGACCGGTCGCGGTCGAGGGCGGCCGGACCCGGTGGTCGCTCGGTGGATCCCCGGCGGAGGGCACCCGGCTCGTGCGGGCACCGACCGGCCTCGTCGACTACGCCCCCGACGAGATGACGGTGACCGTACGGGCCGGTACGACGGTGGCCGAGCTGCACGCCGCCCTGGCCGAGAAGGGTCAACGGACTGCCCTCACCGACCGGGGCGGCACCGTCGGCGGGGCGCTGGCGGTGGGGGAGAACGATCTCCGGGCGCTCGGTCGGGGTCTCGTCAGGAACTCGCTGCTCCAGATCCGCTACGTGTCGGCCGAGGGCCGGATCATCTCGAGCGGTGGTCCGACGGTCAAGAACGTGAGCGGCTTCGACCTGCCCCGGCTGATGGTCGGGTCGCTCGGCACACTCGGCCTGCTGGCCGAGGCGATCATCAGGACGAACCCGATCCCGCCGGTGTCGCAGTGGCTGGCGGCCGGCGACGCCGATCCGTTCGCCGCCTACGACCGGCTGCTGGCTCCCAGCGCAGTGCTGTGGGATGGCGCCTCGACCTGGATCCAGCTGGAGGGCCACGGTCAGGATGTGGCCGACCAGCAACGGCTGCTGGACGACATCGGCCACTTCACCGAGGTCCCGGCGTCCGAGGTTGGCGAGGGGCCGGATCCGTGTCCGGTGGCGCTGCCGGACCATCGATGGTCGCTGGCCCCCGGCGAGCTGGCGTCGCTCGAGCGTGGCGAGCTCGGTCGGTTCGTGGCGGTGATCGGGCTCGGCCTCGTCTTCGCTGATCGACCGCAGCCGGTCAGGCCACTGTCGCCCGAGGTCGCCGAGGTGTCGGGCCGGCTCAAGCAGAACTTCGACCCGACCGGTCGACTCAACCCGGGCCGCGATCCCGGTCGGAAATAGGCGGAGCCGTACCGATGGACCTGAGACTCGATGCCGACGACCTGAACACCTGTGTGCAGTGCGGGCTCTGCCTGCCCCACTGCCCGACCTACCGGGTCACCGGCGACGAGACCATGTCGCCCCGGGGCCGGATCAAGCTGATGCGGGAGGTCCAGGACAACGACGCCCCCGTGACCGACGAGGTGCTCGACGCGTTCGCCACGTGCGTGCAGTGCCGGGGTTGCGAGCCGGCCTGCCCGTCCGGCGTGCCATACGGCCACCTGATGGAGCAGACCAGGGAGACCCTCACCGAGGCCGGCCGCATGACCCCCCGGTGGCAGCGGCTGGCCATGAAGCCACTGGCCCACCCGACCCTCCTCGGTCTCGGCACGTCGGCCCTCGGGGTGGCCCAGCGGCTGAGGCTGGTACCCGCCCGGCTCGGGCTGTCGGCATCGATACCGGTCCGCAGGGAGCCGCTCGAGGCCACCGGTACCGACGTGTACCTCTTCACGGGCTGCGTGATGGACACCATGCAGCGGGACGTTCACCGGGCCGGGTTGGAGGTGTTGACCGCCGCCGGGTTCGGCGTTACCCCGACCGGCGAGCTCGCCCCGTGCTGTGGTGCCCTCCACACCCATGCCGGCCTGGTCGGCGACGCTCGACGGCTGGCGTCGGCCATGATCGATGCGCTGGATCCCGACATGCCGGTCATCGTCGATTCCGCCGGCTGCGGGGCGGCGATGAAGGACTACGGGCACCTGCTGGGCACCGAGTCGGCCGAGCGGTTCTCGCAGCGGGTGCTCGACATCCACGAGTTCCTGGCCGATCACCTCGCCCAGCTGCCCCGGGTCGAGCCGCTGCCGTTGCGGGTGGCGGTCCAGGACCCCTGTCACCTCCGCCACGTGCAGCGGGTCCACCTGGCCACCAGGACCGTCCTGGCACCGTTCGTGTCCGAGCTCCTGGAGCTCGACGACGACGGGCTCTGCTGTGGGGCCGGCGGGGCCTACTCGATACTCGAGCCGGAGCTGGCGGGGAGCATCCGGGATCGCAAGCTGGCGGCCATCGATCGGGCCGCGCCCGACGTGGTGGCCAGCGCCAACCCCGGCTGCTCCATGCACCTCGGCTCGGCCGGGGTGCCGACCACCCACCCGATGGAGCTGATCCACCGGGCGCTCAGCCGATGAGCGCCCCGCTCACTCCCCGGGGTCGTACGGCACGGACCAGTTGGGGATGAAGTCGTAGTCGACGCCCGGCGAGACCTCGTGTGTCAGCTCGGGCTTCGGTCCGCCGTCGAGGGTGAAGTGGGTGACGGCGTGGTGCTTCAACCAGACCACCAGCTCCGGGTGGAGGGTTCCGTCCTCGACCGACACGAACTCGTGGTAGTGCATGTACCCCTTGGCGGCGTACCGGGCGGCCTTCTCCTCGCTCCAGGTGTCGATCCGGCCGATCACCACGTAGAGGAGCTCGCCATCGCCGGCATCGGACGACCAGAACTCGCCCGAGTTGTCATGCTTGCCGCTGATCGACCGCGGACCGCTCTGCACCCAGCTGTGACCGGGGATGTCGCGCGCCCCGTCGGGGCTGACGACGGGCCCGGCGAGGTAGTAGGCCTCGCCGTCGATGTCGAATGTCGCACCGTGGGTGAATCCGCCCTTGCCTGCGCTCGCCGGTCCGCCCAGAACGAGGAGCAAGCCGATGACGACGGCCGCGGCAGACCAACGTCGTTGGAGAGAAATCATGTCGCCGAACTTCCTTGTGTAGTCACCACGCCAGCGCGCCGCTGTCAATGTAGTGCACGATCGGCTCCACGACACCAGGAAGAGGCGAAACGAGCCCTAGTTTCCGGTGGTCGGCTCGGGAGCGGCGATCTGGCGTCGGACCGTGCGCCGGTCGATCTTGCCGCTCGGGGTCAGCGGGAATCCGTCGACCTCCTCGAACGCGGTCGGGACCGCATACGTGGGGAGCCGGCCGGCCAGGGCCTGGCGCCACCGGTCGGACTCGACGGGGCCGGTGGCCACGTACTTGACCACCAGGTCGTCGTCACCACCGGGCCTGGTCCTGACCCCGACCACGGCCTGCTCCACCGAGTCGAGGGAGCCGACTGCGGCCTCGACCATCTCCAGCTCGACCCGGTTGCCGCGGATCTTGACCTGGTTGTCCCGCCGGCCGTAGTACCGGATCGGCCCGTCGCCCTGCCGACTGACGATGTCCCCGGTCCGATACCAGCGCCGCCGGAGCCCGCCCGGCCCGGTCTCGTCGAGGAAGCCCCGGCGGTCGAGATCTGGCCGATTCCAGTAGCCGGCCATCATCGTCGCCGTCCTGGCCAGCAACTCACCGTGCTGGCCGTCCTCGGTCGGTCGGTCGTCGTCGTCGACGATCCGGAGCTCGACGTCGGGGCAGGGGTAGCCGATCGGCAGCGGCTCCTCGCCTGTCGGTCTGTCTCGGCCGGCCGAGAAGTGGTGGTAGGTGATCTGGTTGACCTCGGCGGGACCGTACACGTTGCTGAACCGGGCGTGCGGCAACAGGTCGAGCAGGGTCTGCAGCGGTTCAGGGGGGAAGACCTCGCCGGCCGGTAGCACCCACCGGACGGCCGAGAGATCGCGCTCGGCCAGCCCACCACGGGTCAGCATCTGCTGGAACAGCGACGGCACGGTGTAGAGGGTCGTGCAGCCCTGGTCGGCGAGGAACGTCGTGAGGCTGGCCGGCAGCCGCAGGTAGGGCTCGGGGACGAGCACGATCCTGGCGGCGGCCGCGACACCGGCCAGGATCTCGAACGTGGACATGTCGAAGTGGAGCGGCGAGAAGTTGGCCATCCGGTCCGATGGGCCGAGCCCGTACAGCTCGGCCGACATCGCGGCGTAGGCGAGCCCGCTGCGATGGGTGTGCATGATCCCCTTCGGTGTCCCGGTCGAGCCCGAGGTGTACATCACGTAGGCGAGATCCTCGCCGAGGACCGGCACCGGCGGGATCGGCTCGACCTGGTCCACCTCGGCCCACGACACCGGGACCGGGCCCCCCGCCCCGGCCACTGGCTGATCCAGGCCGATGATCGTCGAGAGCTCGGTCGACGTCACCAGCCGCTCCACCCCTGGCCGTCGGAGCTCGTGGGTGACGATGGTCGAGATGCCGCAGTCTGCGACGATGGCGGCCACCGTGTCGGCCGGAGCCATCGGGTCGATCGGCACGTAGGCCGCCCCGGCCCGGAGGATCCCGTGGACCGCGACGAGCGACTCCATCGACTTGTGGAGATGGATCCCGACCCGGTCGCCGGGCTCGACCCGGGACCCGGCGAGCACGGCGGCCAGCTGCCCGACCCGCCGCTCAAGCTCCTGCCAGGTCAGCGACGACTCGTCGAACGTCGCCGCCACCGAGTCCGCCTCGGCCTCGGCCGACGATGCGACGAGTCCGGACAGCAGGTAGCGGTGCGTCACCGATGGCCCCGCGGCGCTCGTCCCATGTCCGTCCTCCCTCTCCGGCAGACCCGCTCCAGAGGGTAGCCAGCCGTCGCCGCCGTCCGACGAAGATGGCGGCGACCCGACCGATGGCGGGCGACGACTGGCTACGATCGATCCGGGAGCTTGATTCGGCGGCCGCTCCGGCCGACCGGTACCGTGCTGCCTGCTACGGCATTGGCGGCGGGACAGCGGGAAGGGCCCAATGACGAACTTCGACCCAGGATCGGCCATCGATGCGCTGATCGACATCGACCACCCGACGAAACGCAAGACGGCGGAGTGGGCGGTCGAGAACCTGGCCGATCCGACGCTGGCCGAGCGGGATCGCGACTGCCGCTTCTGGCCGGAGGGCTGGGCCAGGGCCGCCGAGCGCGGCATCACCGGGCTCATGGTCGATCCGGCCTACGGAGGCGCCGGCCACGACGTGTTCCACGCCCTTCTGACCTTCGAAGGACTCGGCTACGGCTGTCGTGACGCCGGCCTCGTGTTCGGTCTCAGCACCCAAGTCTGGACCATGCAGCCCATCATCGAGCGCTTCGGGAGCGAAGCCCAGAAGCAGCGCTACCTGCCCGGGCTGTGCTCCGGCGAGCTGCGGGCGTCGTTCTGCATCACCGAAGCGGACTCCGGGTCGGACAGCTTCGCCATGGACACGTCCTACACCGTCGAGGACCGGAGCGCGGGTGGGTCCGTCGATGACCGGACAGCGGGTGCGTCCGTCGAAGCCGAGACGACCTACGTGCTGTCCGGCACCAAGTCCTACATCACGATGGCGCCCGAGGCCGACGTGTTCATCGTGTTCGCCACGGCCGACAAGCAGCTCGGCCAGTGGGGGGTGACCGTCTTCATCGTCGACCGCGACGAGCCAGGCCTGAGCATCGGGCCCAATCGGCCGAAGATGGGTCTGCGAACCACCCCGTTCGCCGACGTGACCTTCGACGGGTGCCGGCTCGGTCCGGACAATGTGCTCGGTGCGCCCGGCTCCGGAGCGTCGATCTTCTCCGCTGCGATGGAGGCCGAGCGGGCATTCGTGCTCGCGGCCCAGATCGGGGCCATGGAGCGCCAGCTCGACGACGCCGTCGCCTACAGCAGGCAGCGACGGCAGTTCGGTCAGCCCATAGGAGATTTCCAGGCGGTGTCCCACCGGTTGGCCGACATGAAGCTGCGCCACGACAACGCCCGGCTCCAGCTGTACCGGGCCGCCATACTCGACGGGCAGGGCCGACCGTCGATGGAGGCTGCAGCGCTGGCCAAGATCCAGGCCAGCGAGGCTGCGGTGGCCTCCTCCATCGACGCCGTGCTGACGCACGGGGCACGGGGCTATGTCACCGAGTTCGGGGTCGAGCAGGACCTGCGGAACGTGGCCGGCGGCGTGGTCTACGGCGGTACCTCGGACGTGCAGCGCAACATCGTCGCCAGGATGCTGGGTCGCCGCAGCCGCTGACGCGGCACGGGTTCGCCAAGCGCCTGCCGTTCGGGCAGGCTTGGGGCCATGAAGATCAAGATCGGATACGGGCTCGGCACCCGCAACGCAACCAACGACCGGGATCGGTTCGTCCAGCTGGTCGACGGGCTGGAGCGGAACGGCTTCGACTCGCTGTGGCTGTCCGAGCGGCTCAGTGGGGCGTGCCCCGACCCGCTCGTCGGCATGGCCTTCGCGGTCGCCAGGACCACGCAGCTGAAGGTCGGCATGTCGGTCATGGTGTTGCCGGGCCGCAATCCGGTGGTGCTGGCCAAGTCACTGGCGAGCCTCGACCGGCTGTCGGGGGGTCGGCTGCTCCCTGCGTTCGGGCTCGGGGTGGCCGACGCCGCCGAGCACCAGGCGTTCGGTGTCGACCGCAAGGAGCGGGGGGCATGGTTCAACGAGGCGCTGCCCCTCATGCGCCGACTGTGGAGCGAGGACGACGTCACCCACGAAGGCAAGCGGTTCCGGATCCACGACGTGACCATCCGGCCGAAGCCGATCCAGGATCCACTCGAGGTGTGGCTGGGTGGCATCGCCCCCCTCGAGCTGCGGCGTGTCGGCCGCCATGCGGACGGTTGGTTGCCGTCGTTCTGCACCCCGGCCCAGGTGGCCGAGGCGAGAACGGTGGTCGAGGAGGTGGCGGCCGAGCACGATCGAGAGATCGAGGACGAGCACTTCGGTGCCCTCATTCCCTACCGGGAAACAGGCAGCGTCATCCCGGAGGCGATGCAGGTGGTGCTCGACAAGCGCAATCCCGATGCGGATCCGGCGGAGATCATCCCGACCAAGGATCAGATCGAGACGGTGGTCGGCCGGTTCATCGACGAGGGCTTCTCGAAGTTCGTCCTGATACCGACCGTGGAGCCGGAAGACTGGGATCGGGAGCTGGACGAGATCGCCGTCATCGTCAAGTCACTGGAGAACTAGCTACTTACCCCAGCTGGTCGCTTTCGTCGGCCGTGCTCAGCCCGGTCGGCGGTCGCCGCCGGTTGCGGTCTCCTGCCAGACCGAGGTCATCGTCGGGGGATACACCGCAAGGGGCCAGCCGGTCCGGCCGACGGGATCGGCAACCACGAGCCGATGGTTGCCGGTGTCGGCGATGAGGAGATGACCGGAGTCGAGGGCCGCGATACCGGTCGGCTGGTCGAGACCGGCCAACCCGAGGGTCTCGAGCTGTCGATCCCGGAGGACCCGGAGCCGATCGTTGCCCGTGTCGGCGATGACGATCGAGCCGTCGGCCATCGCAGCCGCTCCGCCGGGACGCTGCAGCCTGGCCCGATGGGCCGGCCCGTCGATCAGGCCCCAGTCGTAGAAGCCGCTACCGGTGACGGTCACCACCCGGCCGGCATCGGTGAGCAGGCGGACGTTGCTCGACGCGGCATCGCAGAACGCGATCCCGGCCGGCACCCTGGCCAGGGCCACGGGTTGGGCCAGCTCCGCGTCGTCCGCTGCGCCGTCGCGACAGCCGGTCACGCCGGACCCGGCGATGGGGCCGATGATCACCTCGTCCTCGGAGCCGCCACCGATCCGGACGAGCACGTCCCGGCCGGCATCGGCGACCACGAGGCTGCCGTCCCGATCGACCAGGATGGCGGTCGGACGATCGAGCTCCTCGTCGGCGAGGAGATCGACCGCACCCTGCCCGAGGTCCACCTGGAGAATCGAGCCCGTGCCGCGCTCGATCACGTAGACGATCGACTCCGAGCCGGCGGCCACTGCGATCGGGTTCACGACGTCGGTGATCTCGATCTCGGGTCGCAGGGTCCGCAGGTCAGGGTCGAGCCGCCCCACCAGCAGCCGGTCGTTGCCGCTGTCGGCCACCACGGTCATGCCGGAGTGGGTGGTGGCCACCGCCGAGGGGAAGCGGAGGGTCGAGTCGGGCTCGACCCCCGTCCGGGAGGCGGGGCCGGTCACCGTCACGGCTGGCCCCCTGGAGCGGCGCTCGGCCCGGGCCAGCTCGGTGGCCACCGCTTCGACCGCTGGCTCGATGTCGATACCGGCGACCATGCCCACGACCCGGCCCCGACGATCGATCACCGCGGTGGCGGGCCAGCCCTCCGGGTTGTACCGGTTCCAGGTCAGGTAGTCGGGGTCGTGCAGCACCGGCAGGTCGACCCGATGCCGCTCGAGGGCGGCCACCACCCTGGCCCGATCCTCCTCATGGGGAAAGCGGGGCGTGTGGACGGCCAGCACGGTGACGTCGTCGGGCCAGCGCTCCAGCTCGTCCTGCAGCCGGGACACCGCGAGGAGCGAGGCCTCGCAGCCGAAGGACCAGAACACGACAACGACGATCCGGCCACGGAGATCGGGCCAGGACGGTGCGGGGGTGTTCAGCCAGGACCGGCCATCGACGGGCGGAGCGACGGGAGACATGGCATCCGTATCGGACGACGCCCGGCCGAGTTGACCGTCCGGCCGACGGTGGCGTCGTCCCGAAGCAGCACACTAGATTGGCGAGACACCCCGCCCGGGAAGTGCTGGGCCCAGCCTGCAGGGGAGCAACGCAGTGAAAGTCCCATTGACGATCAACGATTTTCTCGACCGAGCGGTTGCGGTCTATCCCGATCGGGTGGCCATCGTCGACGAGCCGGACCAGGTCGCTCCGCCGATGCCGGACATCACCTATGGCGAGCTCGGTGACATCCGGCGCCAGATGGGGGTGGCGATGGACGAGCTCGGCATCCCGATGGGCGGGCGGGTGGCGATGGTGTCCCACAACTCGGCCCGGCTGCTCACCTCGTTCTTCGGCGTCAGTGGCAACGGTCGGATCTTCGTCCCGATCAACTTCCGGCTCAGCGCCGACGAGGTGAGCTACATCGTGGAGCACAGCGGGGCCGAGGCGCTGCTGATCGATCCGGAGCTGGCTGACAGCCTCGCCGACGTCGACTGCAAGCATCGCTGGATCATGGGCCAGGAATCGGATGGGGTGTGGTACGGGAGGGAGGGCGAGCCGAAACCGTGGACCCCCGACGAGGACGCGACGGCCTCGATCAACTACACCTCGGGCACGACCGCCCGCCCGAAGGGCGTCGAGCAGACCCACCGGGCCCGCTGGACGAATGCCGTGACCTTCGGCTGGCACGCCGGGGTC
>JAHELU010000115.1 GCA_024644005.1 Acidimicrobiales bacterium
GCCTTGGCCGGCGCGTCCGCGGGGACCGGTTGGGCGGAGATCCCGGCGAACAGCGGCAGCGCGGCGGGACGGGCGGCTGCAATGACCTGCTCGGCGGCCGTGTTGTAGCCGTCGAGGTCCGGCACGTCGCTCAGCCACTCCCGGCCCAGCTCAGCGGCGCACTCGAGGTAGGCGGCCGCCGCCACCTGGGGCTCCACCCGCTCCCTGGCGGAGTTCCAGATCTTCTCGATCAGTGGCCTGGTGAAGTAGCCGAAGGCGCTCTCGATCACCCTGGCCGACACATCGCCCATGACCCCGCCACGGCCGAGAACGTAGAACCGGAAGCCGTCGAGCCCGAGCTCCTTGCCCCTGGCCAGGGTGGCGGGCTGGAAGTAGAACGACGCACCGGCCGATCCCATGGGGCCTGCCACCGCCTTGACCACGTCTGCTGTTTCCACGATTGCCTGCCCTTCGTCCGATTCGTCGACGTCGCGACCGTAGGTGAACCCGGAGGGTTGCCGCTAGCTTGCCCATTCGTGGTGTTCGATCTCGACAGCCTGCCGGACGACGTCGTCGAGTTCCTGACCGAGCGCCATCTGGCCACCCTGACCACCCTCGGGGCGGACGGCTCGCCGCAGGTGACCCCGGTCGGCGTCACGTTCCAGCGGGAGACGGCGACCGCCAGGGTCATCACCTGGGCAGCGTCGATCAAGGCCCGCAACGTCGCAGCCGATCCCGGGCAGCGGGTTGCGGTGTGCCAGGTCGACGGCGGCCGCTGGCTGACCCTCTACGGTCGAGCCACGGTGACCGACGAGCCGGCTGCCGTCGCCGAGGGGGTGACCCGCTACGCCGCTCGCTACCGCCAGCCGAAGGAGCGCAGCGACCGTGTGGTGATCGAGATCGCGGTCGATCGGATCGTCGGGCGGGCCTGACGGTGACCGCGCCGTCATCTGCCGAACCAGCCAGGCCGGGCCCCGGCCGCCGGGTGATCGGCCTGACCGGCGGCATCGGTGCCGGCAAGACGACGGTGGCGACCCGACTGGCCGAGCTCGGGGCAACGGTGATCGACTGCGACGCGCTCGGTCGGTTGGTCGTCGAGCCGGATGGCAGCGCCTACCCGGCTCTGGTAGACCGCTTCGGCGTCGAGGTCCTGTTGCCGGACGGCCGGCTCGACCGGGCCGCCCTGGCGAGCAGGGTCTTCGACGACCCGGTGGCCCTGGCCGACCTCAACGCGATCACCCATCCGGCGATCGACGTCGAGATCGCCGATCGGATCGCTGCCGCAGCTACCCAGGCGGTGGTGCTGGACATGGCGGTGCTCGTCGAATCCGACCTGGGTCGGGGCCTGTACGGCGAGGTGCTGGTCGTCGAGGCGCCGCTCGAAGTCCGACTGAATCGCCTCACCACCGAGCGGGGCATGACCGAGGCCGAGGCCCGGTCCCGCATCACCAGTCAGGCCACCGACTGCCAGCGACGGGCTGTGGCCGATCACGTGATCGTCAACGACGGATCGATCGACGAGCTGACGGCGGCGGTCGACCGGTACTGGCGATCGGCCGATCTCGGCTGACCGGTGCTCGGCCGGCCCTTTACCGGCCCATGTCGATCCTGGCGCGCGCCTCAAGACCGGTCCGACGCAGGCCGATCGAGCCGATACGGAAACCACCAGCCAGCGTCTACTGGTCGACGGGTGCCGATCGGATCGCTGCACTGGGCGATTTTCCCCGTATGCGACGACCGCCTGCATCGAGGCCAGGTAGCCTTTGGTCAATGCCGCCCAACGGTGCGCGGCGCAGGAGTAGAAGCATCATGCATAGCACGACGGACCCGACGACCTTGCTCGGACGCCACTCTCGAGTCCAGACCTCCGAGGGCGTGATCAACGGGACCATTCTGGCCGTTGGAGCGAAGGGTGTTTCGATCGCAGTGGACCGTCACGTCGTCCGAGTGCCGCCAGCCGAGATCTACCGGATCAGCGCCGCGGGCTAGCACTCCTGCTCGCCGGCTACGCGACCGAGCGGGACGAAGCGGGCCTGCGACCGCCCCGATCACGGTCTGAGCGGCCTCACTGTGGCGTGCCGGTTGCAACCGGTTAGCTTTGTTGGCGACGGAGCCCGAATCCGTCGCGGAGTCCGTCCGGTCCGAAGGTCGAGGCCGAGCGCTCCGATCACCGACGAAACGGCTTCGACGCCGGAGGGAGCGATGCAGGACCTGGACATCACCTGGCCCGATGGGGAGGCCCGCTTCTCCCCCGAGGACTCGCCGATCCAGGTCGGGCGCTCGTCAGGAGCAGCCGTCCCGCTGACCGAGGGCTCGGTTTCCCGACGCCATCTCGAGCTGACGTGGACCGGTACGGGCTGGGTGGCCAGCGACAGCTCCACCCACGGCACATTCGATCCGATCGGGGTTCGGCTGGCCCCGAAGTGGCCGATCGATTCCGAGACCACGATCAGGCTCGGTGGCACAGAGGGCGTACAGGTCCACATACGCCCGGTGCCGCAGCGGGCCCCAGCCGGCCGCCCGGACTCCGGCGCCGACCCCGGTGGGGACATCGCGAAGGGCAACGGCACCGGCCACAGCTCCGACAGCGCTCCCCCGATGGGCGGTCCCGGGAAGCTCTTCGCCGGTCAGGGTGCCGGTCAGGGTGCTGCCCAGCCCTCCGGCCCGATCTTCGAGGCCGGGCTCTTCGCGCCGCCATCCACGGATGCACCGCTTGGCTCGCCCCCGGCGGTCCGACCCGCCGCGCTCGACCAGCCACCGGCCCCACGACCGCCTGCCGATCCGGCCCCACCGCCACCGTCGGCGCTCGACGAGCCGGCGGTTGCACCGGCCGGATCGGTTCGGCTCGAAGGAGCCGACGAACCGTCACCCCCCGTCGCCACCGGCGGCCACCCCGCCGTCGGGGCCAGCGCCACGGTCATCAGCGACTCGACACTCCGCCTCAGCGTCGACGGCCAGGACTACTCGTTCCTGCCGGGAGCCGAGGTCACCGTCGGCCGGGACCCGTCGTGTCTCGTCAGGCTGGACGAGAAGCACTCGCTCGTCTCGCGACGTCATCTCCGGATCTCGTATCGAGACGAGGCCTGGTGGCTGGAGGACTTCTCCAGCAAGGGAACCTACATCGACCATCGGCAGGTCAAGGACCCCTACAAGGTCGAAGGAGCCTTCATCGCCAACCTCGGCGACGACGACGCCGGCACCCCGATGCGGATCATCACCGCCGGCGAGCACCGTGTCCCCGGTGGGCCGAACGTCGTCGCCATCGCGGCGCTCGTGGCTGCGGCCGTGATCCCCCTGCTGCTGTTGGCCATCCTGCTGATGAGGAACGGCTCGGCGTCGGGCGAGCCTGACTTCGCCGGCGCCAAGATGTCGACGGTGATGCTGTTCGGACTCGAGGGAGGCCAGGGCTCCGGGTTCTTCGTCTCGGACGACCTCATCGTCACCAACCAGCACGTGGCCGTGCTCTCTCCCCAGATGCTGGTGGGCGTGTCCCGTGAGGCCGACGAGCCGGCCCAGATCGAGTACGCCACCGAGTTGGTGGCCAACCACCCGTTCCTCGACATCGCGGTCCTCCGGGTGGCGAACAAGGCGACGCTCACTGCGAACGGACCGGAGATATCGACCGAGTCCGTCGGCGACATCGACCTGCCGGCCGTGACGCTCGGCGACTCGAACGTGGTCACCCTCGGTGATCAGGTGTTCAGTACCGGGTTCCCGGGGCGATTGTCGATCACCAGCACCGACGACATGGGAGCGCTGCGGCTCCCGCCGGTCGTGGCCACCAGCGGTCAGGCCGTGAGCTTCACCATCTGGCCCGGTTGCTCGAACCCGGACCTGGAGACGTTCATCCCGGCCGACTCCCCGCCCGGCGTCGGCTGCTCGGCCGGCGGTGACGTCAACCGGGGCGTGCTGCTCTCCACTTTCAGGAGCGGCCAGGGCGCCTCCGGGAGCGCAGTGTTCCACGAGAACCGGGTGGTCGGAGTCGTCTACGCCGGGGCGGCCGACGAGCCGAACGCAAGCCTCAACATCACGACTGCGGCCTTCGAGGACTGGCTGCAGGAGATCATCGACACCAACCAGTAGCGGCCTTGCCAACCGGCCCGCCCGGCCGGCAGGGGCCGGTGGAGCCCCCGATTCGGGTGAAGCAGCACCTGAGCGGGCAGGCACTACACTGGCTGGTCGGATGGAGGAACCTTGACTCTGAGTGTCAGCAACCTTGGAATCGATGGCCTTGAAGACATCGAGCAGATCGGCACCGGCGGCTCCTCCCGGGTGTATCGGGCCCGTCAGACCGATCTCGATCGGGTCGTTGCGGTCAAGGTCTTGAACCCCGGACACAACCAGGGCGTGGCGAAGCGCTTCGACCGGGAGCGCAAGGCGATGGGTCGACTGTCGCTGCACGAGGGCATCGTGCCGGTCTACAGCAGCGGCATCACCGCCCACGGTGAGCCGTACCTGGTCATGCCGTACTACGCGAACGGATCACTCCAGGACCTCATCGACACCGGGCCGATGGAGTGGCAGACCGCCGTCAGCTACATCGATGTCGCGGCCGAGACGATCGCTGCAGCCCACGAGGAGGGCGTCGTCCACCTCGACCTCAAGCCGGCCAACATCCTGCTCACCAACCATGGCGCTCCCCGCATCGCCGACTTCGGCATCGCTCGCCTCACGACCGGCCAGGGGTCCAGCGCCGGCACCACCGGCGGTGCGGCCTTCACCCCCGCATACAGCGCCCCGGAGACCTTCCTCGACGGCGAGACCGGCCCACCGTCCGACGTGTACGGGCTGGGGGCCACGCTGTGGGCCATCCTGGTCGGCCACCCTCCGTTCCTGACCCCCGGCGAGGACACCAACCTGATGGCGGTCATCGGTCGGGTGGTGAACAACCCGATCGGGGACCTCCGCCACTTCACCCCGAGCTCGATCTGCGACGTCATAGAGCGGGCCATGGCCAAGCGGCCAGAGGACCGGTACCAGACCGCCCGGGAATTCAGCATGGCGCTCAAGAACGCGGCGGCCTCGGCGTCACCCGAGTTCCAGCCCGCCCAGGACAGGACGAGGGGCACCATTCTCTTCCCCGCAGGACCGGCACCGGCCGCTCCACCGTCCCCCAACGGATCGGACGCCGCGGCGACCGGCCGGTGGACCCAGCTCGATCCGGTGGAGCTCCCGCCGTCCATCGCCAGCACCGCCCCACCACCGGCATCCCGCTCGTTGCTCCAGGAGTCGGCCGAACCCCTCTCGAGACCGGTGGGCGGCCAACCACCTGTCGACTCGACACCGATCCTGGATCTCGACCGGTTCCGGTTCGGACCCATCCTGTTCGGCCTCATCGCCTTCCTCGGCGTGGTCGGGGTGGCGTTCTGGGCCCTCAACCGGTCCCCGGACGGCTCGGCGCTCGAGGGCGACCTCGGCGTCACGGTCACCAACCCGGCGGGACCGGACCTCGAGCGCCCGACCACGCAGGCGGTCACGACGAGCTCCACCTCCCAAGGCGACGACGGCTCGAGCTCGCTCACCAGCAGCTCCACCACCGAGGCCACCACCGCCAGCTCCGTGTCGACGACGGCCACCACCGCTGCCAGCACCTCGACCACCCGGCCCAGCTCCACGTCGGCCTCGACCACCACCCAAGCGTCCACGTCGACCTCCTCGTCGACGACGGGCTCGTCGACCACCACGAGCACGACCACCTCGACCTCGACGACGACCGGGTCCACCACCACGACGTCGACCAGCTCCTCGAGCTCGTCGACGTCGCTGCCGACCGAGCCGCCGGAGCTGCAGAGCCCGTCGGCGACGATGAACGAGGACACGATCACCGTCACGTTCTCGTCGAACCAGTGCGTGACCTACCGGATGCGGGCGGTGCCGATCGGCGGTGGGAGCCCCTCACCGGTGGTGATCGGTCCCCGCTCGGGCTGTACCAGGGGCACCTCGGTGACGATTCCTGGTGTGGTTGCCGACACCGCCTACACGGTCAACATCGTCATCGTGAACGCAGCCGGGATGACCACGTCCGGTCAGGTCAACACCCCCGGTGCGTAGTCGCAATCGACATCGAATCGACATGTTTGACGCGCCAACACGGCTGACCCCGCATGAACAGGTGCCCTAGTCCAGATCGCGTCGGGAATCACGTGACAATACGGTGGTGATTCGCTCGCGTTTTCGTTGAGCGACGGACTCCCGCCCCAGACGCCATTACAGTCCCTCCTCGGGCGGCGTACTTCCAGCAGATCCAGCATGCAAAGGGTGATGTACCGGGATGGGCACGAAAACGGCAACGATCGCGTACTGCGAACACGGTGAGGTCACGGCAGCTTGCCTCGAGTGCCTCGCAATGCCGAAGAAGGTCATCCCACCGCCGCCCACGACGCCCCGAGCGACCAAGAACCCCGGCTCGCCGAAGGACAAGATCTCGCCCCTGGCCGGCGAGCTCGACATGTCGCTGCCGGTCCACGAGGTCGATGCCGTGATCGGCGCCGACTGCCTACCGGCCAGGGCCTTCCCCCACTACCTGCGGCGGGCCGGGTGGATCTACCTCCGCTCCAGGGATCGCCTGCAGGCCAGGGTGAAGGCCATCCGAGTGGTCTGGCGGAACGAGCGAGACGATCTGGCCGACCCCGATCGCGACCTCGGGGCGGGCATCGCCATCGAGGTCGACGCCCGGACCTGGGACACCGACATCGACATCGACCTCGGAGAGCTGGCGTCCCGCCAGCGTGACGGCTTCCGCTACCTCAAGACCAACGACGACGACTCGGTCACCCACTACATGGGTGGCAAGCCGATCGTCGAGTCCGACGACGACCTCGACGACCTCGACGAGATCGACCTGACCGACTGACCGACCCGGGTCGGTCCACCCCGTCGCTCGGTCCACCCGTCGCTCGGCACGCGCCGGTCGCTCCACTCGCCGGCTGGTCGACTCCCCCGGTCAGTCCACCGCCTCGAGCGCCTGGGGGATCGGCGCGGCGGCGGACCTGCCGGCCGTGATGGCCGCCACGGCGAGCAGGGTCACCAGGATGCCGGCGATCTGCAGCCCGGTGACCGACTCGCCGAGCCAGAGCCACGCCATGCCCGTTGCGGCGGCCGGAATCGTCAGGGTCATCGTGGAGCCGAGCCAGACCGGGATCCTGGTCAGCGCCCAGTTCATCAGCAGGTGGGCGCACAGCCCGGATCCGAATGCCATCACCCCGAGCAGGATCCAGCTCCGGGTGGTCGGCCAGGACAGGTCCTGGCCGAAGAGCAGGGCGAGACCGGTGGCGACGACGGCCGAGACGAGGCCGGTTATGGCGGTGTACTCGAGCGGGGTGACCGAGGCCTGGGTCGCCTTCGAGAAGAACAGGTAGCCGGTCCAGGCCACCAGTGCGCCGACGGCCAGCAGATCGCCGACGGGGCTCCACTCGGCGAGGCCGGACGACCCGAACACCAGGATGGCGACACCGCCCAGGGCCACCACGGACCAGCCGATGTGGGAGCGCCGGATCCGCTCGCCGAGCAGGCGATGTCCCAGGTACATCATCAGCAGCGGCTGCATCGCCGCCAGCACGGTGGCGTTCGCCACCGTGGTCAGCTTCACCGCGCTGAAGAACAGCACCACGTCGCCGGCCAGGGCCAGCCCACCGGGCAGCGCGGCGGTGAAGGCAGCGGGAGACGGCAGTCGACGGGCGAGCGCCATGAAGGCGAAGAAGGCGAGCGTGCTCAACCAGAACCGGTAGGCCACGACGGCCAGCCCACCCATGTCGATCGCCTTGGCGATGACCCCCGACGCCCCCCAGGCCACCGTCGAGACGAAGGCGGCGCCGACACCGATGGTTTGGCGCTGGGCTAGCGGGGGAGCGCTCATCGACCCGACGATAGGGTTCGACGGACGCAACGGGCCAGGCAGGTCGGCAACTCCGCCGGGGTCACCGCTGCAGGGGCAATCGCCTCTACCCTCTCCAGCGATGAGCGAGCGAACCGGGGGCCGGCCGACGCGGCGGCTGCGCGGCCGCCGGTCAGGTCGGGCTCCCGACCGAGGTCGCAGGCCCCGGCCGACCGAGCCCGGGCGAGGGACGCCCGACCTGGTCCTGCGGATGGTCCTGTTCGCCTTGGTGGCCTCGGTGGCCTCGGCCGGCCTCGCCGCGTGCAGCGGTCAGCGGCCGGAGCTGGTTGCAGCCGACCAGACCACCACCTCGGCCTTGCCGGGCGCAACCGTTGCCGACAACCGGCGGGAGCCGTCGGACTGCGCAACCGCCGCCGGTCGGGTGCCGTTCACCATCGCCATCGAGGCAACGCCCGTGCTCGCCGTGCCCTGCGTCCTGGTGGCCGGCCATCAACGGGTCGAGTACGTCAACAACACCACCGAGCAGATCAGCTTCGTGCTGGCCGGCACGCCGATCACGATCGAGCCGGGCGCGACCCACCTGACCGAGCCGGCCGGCCGCTTCCTGGCCCCTGGGCCGAACGAGGTCGAGGCCGAGCCCCACCCCGCGAGCGGCCCCTGGTTGCTCGGCCCTGACGCCAACACCCTTGCCGGGAGCGCCATGGGCCTCACCAGCATCGGCCCGATCGAGCTCGGTCTCGCCCCGGCCGAGGTCACCGCCGCGCTCGGTGGATCCCCCGTCGTCGCGTCCGGCACCCCGTGCTACGTCACGTTCATCCAGCAGGATCCCTACTCGCCGCTGCTGACGTTCCGGGACGGGCTGCTGGCCGTGATCCAGACGTTCACCCCAGGTCAGCTGACCCGGTCGGAGGTCGGCGTCGGGTCCGCCGAAGGTGACGTCCTGGCCACCTACGGGCGGCAGATCGAGTCCCAGCCCTCGCCGGACGGGGATCCGGACGACAAGCTGCTGGTCTTCGTTCCCGAAGACGAGGCCGACAGGCAGTACCGGCTCGTCTTCGTCGTCGAGGACGGCGTGGTGGTCGGCGTCCGCACCGGCCTGACCGAACCGGCACTCTCGGAACCGGGCTGCCCGGCGGGCTGAGCCGACCGGGCAGCCGACGACTCAGGGGCGCGGCCCGAAGTCCGGGCGCTCGGTTCTGGTTCGCTTCACCTCCCAGAACCCGGGCACCGTAGCCATGAAGACGAAGCCGTCCCAGAGCCTGAGCGCCTGCTCCTTGCTCGGCACCCTGGTGATCACCGGACCGAACAGCGCCACCTTCTCGCCGTCGTCGTCGGTGAATCCGATGAGCGGTGTGCCGATGTTGTCCCCGGCCAGCGCCAAGCCCTGGTCCATCCGGGTCCGGATCGTCTCGTCCCAGCCGTCGTCGTCGAACGCCGCCGCATGGACTTCGTCGGCACCGATCGCCTTCAGCGCTTCGGCCGGATCGAAGACCAGCTCCTGGTCGTGGTGGATCCGCCGCCCGTACTCCCAGTAGAGGGGGAACACGGCATCGTCACCGTCGGCCGATCGCAGTGACTCCATGACCCGCAGGTAACCGTGCGTCCTGGCCGAGGCTGCGTAGTACTCGCTGTCCTCGTCCGGTTGGTTCTTCTCGAGCAGCGAGATCGGCTGCCACAGAATGCTCAGATCTCGCTCGGGAGCAACCTCGTCGACGACCCAACGGGCCGTCACCCAGCACCACGGTCAGATCGGATCAACCCAGAATTCGATGTCCATCGACCCACGCTAACCCGGCGCCGGTCGATTGCCCGGATCCGACGCTCGAATCGCTATCGTTGGCGTCCTTCCCCGGACGACGACGAGCGGCCGGCCGGCAGGTGTGACCCGGCGACGGCCGGGATGCGGGGAACGCAGTGGCCATCGGCCCAGAGGAATCCGACGGCTCGCTCCCGCCGTCGATCAGCACCGAGCTGGCAGGCCTGCGGATCGGTGCATGGTCCGATGTCGAGCCCCGGATCATGGTTCGGGCGGTCCCGGCCGTCCGGGCCGGTCCGGCCGCCAGACCGCTGACCCCCGACCTCCGACTCGACGTCGGCATCGATCTGGCAGACGGCATCGCCGTGCCCTCGATCACCCACGTCGCCCGGTGGGCCGTCGACGCCGAGCAGGTGTGGCGGACCGCCTGCAGCAACACTCGGCGGTCGGTCCACCCGGTCAGCCAGCGGCTGCCGGCGAGCCCCGGCGGGTCGATCGACGGCCTGGACGTCGTGGCGGTGACGGCCGGACCGTGGACCACCGGGATCCTGATCGACATCGGCCACTTCCTGCCCTGGGCGGTTCCCGCCGCACCCGGGATCGGTCAGCCTGCCACCGCCGCCTGGCTGGCCGCCCCGAACGACGGCCTCGTCGTGGTGGTTCAGGCCACGATCGGCCCCGGGGAGGCCTCGACCGCTCGAGTGGAGCGACTGGCCGGCTCGGTACTCGACGGCCTGTTCGATCGGCGGCTCGGGATCGGCCAGGACCGGCTGCCGCCCAACCGGTTCGCCGTCGAGAGCTCCGGCCGGTTGCGGGATCTTTCGTGACCGGCCTGCGTCGCGCCGACGCAGACGCCACGGTCCCTCCGATCGGCGTCAATCCCCGTCGCGGGTTCTTTCCCTTCCTCGGCGAGTCTGGAATGATGTTCCGGTGCGCCATGTCAAACCCACCCTCAGGATCGGCGCGACCGGGCGCGCCCGGTCGACTCGCCCCCCTTCATGGCGCCGCTAGTCGTCCAGTTCATCGAACAGACCTTCCGGCCAGAACGGGAACTCAGCTTCGGCCGCAACGCAGAGCTGAGCCTCGACGCCGACAATGCCTACCTCCATCGCCACGCCGGGCGGTTCCGGCTCATCGGCGACATCTGGTGGCTCGAGAACCGCGGCAGCCGGCTGCGGCTCAAGATGTTGTCCTCCGACGGGTCCGTGATCGATCTGCACGCCGGAGCGTCGTCGCCGGTGCTCGGCCAGAGCGGTACGGTGTCGCTCGTCGCCGGACCGACCCGATACGAGGTCGGCTACTGGTTGGAGTCCACCACCGAGCTCTCGTCGGATACCGGTCGGAACATCGCCGTCGGTACCGAGACGGTGACCTACGGGACCACCCTGACCCCTCGTGAGCTCGACTTCGTGGTCGTGCTCGCCCAGGGACGCCTGACCGGTCGAGGAGGACCGCTGCCGTCCCACGCCGAGATCGCCGAGACCTGGGGGGTGTCCAAGAAGACCGTCGACAACACCCTGCAGCGGCTGCGGTCCAAGCTGCGGACCAGCGGCGTCCGGTACCTGGACACTTCGGAGATGCTCGTCGAGTACCTCGTCTCACAGGGTCTCGTCACCATGCACGACCTGGAGTGGGCCGCCGTCGACCAGCCGGAGGGTCCCCGCCCCGCCGCCGCCAGGCCGGACGACTGAGCGGTCAGCACCGCATCGCCGCCGGACGACTCAGCGGTCAGCATCACGGTCGGAGTCGTGCCAGATCCTCGGTGACGAAGAGCCCGTCCGGGTCGAACCGATCCCGCAGCTCCCACCATGCCCGGTAGTTCGGATGGAGCTCCGCCAGCTCCTGACCGGTCCGGTAGTGGACCTTGCCCCAGTGGGGTCGACCGTCGTGGCTGCGGAAGATCTCCTCGCACGCCTCGAACAGCGGGCGGTCGTCGAGACCGACATCCTGGTGGGCCGAGATCGTCACCGTGGGACGGCCCGCGGCGGCACTGATCAGCAGATCGTCCTCGGCCAGCGTCCGGTACTCGAGCGGCCAGACGAGATCGGGGAACTCGGTGAGGATCATCTGCCGCAGCTCGGCGAAGCACTGTGGGCCGGCTTCGGCCGGCACGGCGTACTCCATCTCGGTGTGCTTGTCGTCACGGATCGACGAGATGATCCGATGGCTCCACCCCCGCCGCTCCCGGTCGGAGAGCACCTCGACCTCGGGGCTGGGCCCGGACGGCTCGTCGTCCCCGTTCCCCCGTGCGGGCAGCTCGTCGAGCGACTTGCAGGCGCAGAGGTCGCGGTCGGGGACCCAGAAGAACTCGAAGTGGCGGGTCGCGTCGACCAGGTGGTCGATCTCCGGCAGAACCTCGTCCGGCGATGCGAACCACTGACGCTCGTGGAGCCGGTAGCGGCTTCGAACCCGCAGCTCCACTTCGGTGATCAGCCCGACCGCACCGAGCGAGTGGCGGGCCACCGCGAAGAGGTCCGGCTCCTGAGCGCTGTCGCACCACACCACGTCGCCGTCGGCCAGCGCCACCCGGAGCCCCACCACGGCTGTCGAGAGATTGGCCAGCGTCGGCCCGGTGCCGTGGGTCCCGGTGGCGATGGCGCCGGCGATCGACTGCTTGTCGATGTCACCCTGGTTGACGAGCGCCAGCCCCCGCCGGTAGAGCGGCTCGCCGAGCTGGTGGATCCGGGTTCCGGCGCGCACCGAAGCCGTGGGCCCATCCGGCGATCCGGACCCGGTCGATCCGGACCCCGAGGAGGCGGAGTCTGTGCCGATCAATCCCTGCCAGCCATCGGTCTCCACCAACAACCCATCGACGGCCGCCACCCTGGAATGGCTGTGGGAGGCGCCGACGGCCCGGATCGGCCATCGGTGCTCTCGCGCCGCACCGATGGCGGCCACGAAGTCGCGCTCGGTCGTCGGTCGGTCGATGCGCTTCGGTTCTGCGGTCTGGCGACCCGACCAGTTCGACCACTTCGCCATCAGCGCCTCCTCTCCCCCAGGGTCCAGGGCGGTCCCGGCCGAGGCCAACACTAGCCTCGACTCTCGCTCAGCGAGCCCACGACCTGGTCCGTCACGGTTGGTAGGTCGCCGAGAGGTCAGGCCGCTCGGCACGGCAGACGCTTCCCGACGAAGGATCCGGGCTTGGAGCCTGTCTGCCGTCGCGGAAGACTGAGCCTGGCTAGGACGGCGCCGCCAGGCGCTTGGCGAAGCTGATCTCGTTGCCGCCAGGATCGAGGATGTGGAAGTAGCGCTCACCCCACGGAGCGTCGGCAGGGTCGGTCGAAGACGAATATCCGGCATCGGCGAAGGCCCGATGCAGGTCGTCGGGAGACGGCACGTGGATGATGACCCGACCCCAGAAGCCCGGTGAGCCAGCTGGATCGGCGATGAGATTGACATAGTTCGATCCGAGCCGCAACGTCGTGAACGGCGCGTCCCTCCCGCCGAACGTGACATCGAGACCGGCCACCAGCCAGAAATCGATGGAGCGGGCCATGTCGGCGGTCAGGAGGGTGATCGCATTCAGTTCCATCGCCACACATCAGCACGGTAGAGGGTTTTTCCAGCTCGTGACACTCACCGCGGCACTGGACCGCCTAGAGTGGGATCTGGAGTCTTCGCCGGGCTACTATCGATGGGTGAAGCTAGCCACCTGAGCTTCCGACACAGAGACCGGCCTCTCTGCGGACGGCCTGGGCGGCATTGAGGCAACGAGCGTGACGAGTGGTATCGATCTGGGGATTCCTGGACTTGAGATAGTCGAGGTTCTTGATGGGACGCGGAGCACCGTCTTTCGCGCCACGGCCACGTCCGACGGGCAGTCGGTGGCCGTCAGACTGCTCGATCGGGCGAAGGAGCCCATCCTCCCACGCCGATTCGATCGGCGGAGCAGGACCCTGCTCCAGCTGAGTCGGGAGGGGGCGGGCATCGTCCCACTGCTCGACCACGGCATCTCCACCAAGGGCCACGGCTACATCGTCTCACCGTTCTACCCCATCGGGAGTCTCCAGGATCAGCTCCGGCACGGTCCCGTACCCTGGCATCTCGCAGCCGAGCTCATGGCCCAGGTCACCGAGATCGCCGGCGCGGTCCATGCCGAGAACGTCGTGCTCGGCGATATCAGACCGGCTTCGATCCTCCTCGAGGCGGCCGGTCGCCCCGTGGTGGCTGCGTTCGGCATGGCCACCCGCCGCTTCGACGACGGCGGACCGAGCTACATCGCACCGGAGGCCGAGCCGAACGGCCCGGTGAAGATCGCCGCATCTGACGTGTACTCCCTGGCCAGCGTATTCGGCGCGTTGATCGCCGGTAGAGCCAGGACGCGAACCGAGTCGGTCGGCCACTTCCTCGACGAGGTCGCAGCCGTGGCGCCGAGGCGGATCGTCGACGTCATCGAGCACGGTCTCGCCGAATCGCCGACCAACCGCTACGGCGGCGCACGGAAGCTGCATCGGGCGATCGAGGCCGCCATCGAGGCAGACCCGGAGGCGCCGGCCAGCGGCGACGACGACCCTGTGGACCTCGACCAGATGTTGGGGCCGCTCCCCGATCGCCATGACGGCCCGCCCGAGCCTCCACCGCGGGACGGGGCCGATCGGGCCGATCTCCCGGTCGGGCTCGAGGACATCGTCCTCGTGTCCAGGCACCATGCCGAGCCCATTGCCGACGACGATGACGGCGACGATGCGTTGCTCCTCCCGGCCGGACTCGAGGACATCGCGCTGGTCCGATCAGACTCCAGGCGAGCCTACGACGCCACAGCCGACGACGACCCGACCCTCACCGGCCTCGAGACGACGAACGGCTCGGGCCAGGCCGAGGACGAAGGGGAGGGTGCCGACGGCCCGATCCTGGCCGGTGGCTCCGAGTCGGCCGACCCCGAAGACCTCGAGCCGGACGAGGAGGTCCTCGACCTCACCGGCCTCGGAGACGAACGCAGCCGGGACGACGACCACAGGTCGAACGGCGGCGCCGGCGACAACGGAGCTGACCGCTCCCCATCGGATGACGGCCCGAGCGACGGGGGCGGTGGTCCGGGTGGAGACGGACCGGACCGACCGGTGGTGCTCACCGGTCGGTCCGGCAGCACGACGACCCCGACCGCAATGCTGGTGCGCCAGGAGGCGTCGTCGAACGACCTCGCCGAACCCGTCGAGCCGACCGCGGGCGAGCCGGTCGCCGTCGATCGCTCCGCCGACGGTTCGTCGGTGGGGCCGGACCTCGACGAATTCGGCGCGGACCTCGACGACCGGGACGAGCCGGTGGTCGTGGCAGAGCTCGACGATCGGCCACTGGATGCCGATCCGGTGATCGACGAGGGGCTGCTAGATGACCCGGAGCCGCCGCAGCGACCGGTCAGGTCCGGGCTGTCCCTGAGCGGGAGCGCCACCGCAGCCTTCGCCGACGACGTGACCGAGATCTTCGGCGACGCCGACCAGGCGGCCGATGGCGCCGAGGATCCGTCTAGCCGACCGGACGGAGGGGCCACGGCGGCCATGGCGGCGGGATCCGTCGCCCCGCCATTCCTCGGCGAGCAGCCGCCACCGGCGGAGGAGATCCCGTTCCGGGGGGTCGGCCCGGTTCGCGCAAGGGCAGAGCCACAGGGCTGGCTCCAGCGGGCCAGGGTGGCCCTCGAGGTGGCCTGGTTCCGCAGTCGCCGCACCGTCTCCACCATGGCCGCAGTCCTCGGACTACTGGCCATTGTGGGCGTCGTGCTCTTCTTCGCAGCACGAGAGATCCGCTCGAGCACCAAGATCGAGACCGAGGGCGTGCCGGTTTCGAGCACCTCCACGAGCAGTCCCGTAGCAGGCGGCAACGCCGTCCCCTACGTGACCGATCCACCCCAGACCCACACCACGACCACGACCGCTCCCCCCCGCCGGACGACGCGGCCGCCCACCACCGCCGCAACGACGAGAGCGCCGGCTGCGCCGACCACCAAGGCGCCAGCCCCGCCGACCAGCGCACGGCCCGCCACGAGCTCGACCACCGACGCGCCGACGACGAAGCCGCCGCCGACCGACGACGAGGGTTCGCTGAACGGCCCCCTCGGCGACTACTGCAGCCGGGGCCGC